>DSAE01000012.1 GCA_011372855.1 Desulfobacteraceae bacterium | reverse complement strand
TACTGATGCCGATGCTTGCCCCGATCGAACATTGATGCCCTTCGACCTCGATGGGCTCATTGAGGATTTCGATGGTCTTCTGCGCCACATATTCGGCGCCTTCAACGGACTGGGTGCTTTCCAGCAGAATGACAAATTCGTCGCCGCCAAGCCGGCAGACACTGTCCGAGGCGCGAAGCATCTTTTTCAAACGGTCGGCCACCTGCCGCAGTACCCGGTCGCCGACACCATGACCGAATTTATCGTTGATGGGCTTGAACCGGTCGAGATCGATGAACAGGAGACAGACGATCCGGTTCTGGCGCTTGGCGAGGGAAATGGCCTGGGGCAGTCTTTTGTTGCAGAAATTCCTGTTGGGCAGGTTGGTCAATGAGTCGTGATTTGCCATATACCTGATCATTTCCGCCGCCTGTTGCCGTTCCGTCACGTCCTGGAAGACCAGCACCGCGCCGGCAACCTTTTTCCCTTCGATCATGGGGGTGGAGCGGAAATCAACGGGAAAGCTGGTACCGTCCTTGCGCTCCAGGCGGAGTTCGTCGTAATGGAACGATTCCTTGGCGGCCGATTCCTGAAAAAAGGGACAGCAGTCCACCGCGAAATCATCGGTCCCCGGCTTGGAGGCCTTGAAAATTTCCCAATACGGCCGGCCGATGACTTCAGCCTGGGCAAAACCGAGCATCTTCTGGGCCGCCGGATTAACGAAACTGATCCGCCGGTGCTCGTTGATCCCGCAGATGCCGTTGGCCGCGGCTTCCAGGATCATCTCGTAATTGCGGCTCATCTCCTCTATTTCCCGGCGGGCATGATAGGCATTGATGATATACTTGATCCTGTTGCGCAGTACCGACCACTGGATGGGCTTGCGGATCAGATCCACCGCACCGGCCTTGAAGGACCGGTCGATGGACTCCACATCTTCCAGGGCGGTGATCATCAGCACCGGGGGAGGATCGGGCAGCGCCGATTTTATCTGTTCGCAGACGGAGAGACCGTCAATCCCCGGCATGGCAATATCCATGATTACAAGATCAAAGGCGGCGGAGGATAATTTATCCAGGGCCTGGGTGCCGTTGTCCGCTTCCGTGACCTGGTATCCTTCTCCTTCGAGAAACTGCCTGAGGAGCATGCGGAGTATTTCATCGTCATCGACGATGAGAATGGAGTTGTTTCCTTTCAGGGTTGTCAGGCTCATAAACAGTTTCTGCCTTGGTCAGAGAATGATTATCATCGGGAACTGAGCATCAATGCCATATGTTATTCTGGGGTAAAACTTATTTTTTATCAAGTTCTTCAATAAGAAATTCCGCCAGCCTGTCCGCGGCCGGCCTGATTTTTTCCAGCAGGATGTCGGACCCGGTGAGAATCCTGTTCCCGGCCATGACTTCGAGCCGCAGGCAGAGATTGGAAAAATATGTTCCCCCGAACTGGCTGCTGCTGCCCTTCAGGGTATGGGCAACCGCGCGCGCACCCTCGAAGTCGGCCCGGCCGATTGCTTCCTCCAGCCGTCCGAGCCGTTTCGGCAGGGTCTCCAGAAAAACACGGATGACGGGCCGGACATCGCCGACGATCTGTTTCAGACTGATCAGCACCTGCCTGTCTATCTGATTCGACTCCGACAGGCTTTCCGGCTCCACGGCCCCACCGTCATCTCTCGCCATCTGGTGCCCTCCGGCAACTATTGAAAGATTTTCTTCGGGCAGCCAGGTATCAACGACCGCTTGCAGTCTGGCAAAATCTATCGGCTTCACCAGGTAATCAACCATGCCGACCTCCCTGCAATGCCTGCGCGTTGCTTCCGTGGCATCCGCTGTCAGGGCTATGATCCGGGGCCGGGGGACCCCGGCTGCGGCGGCGGCGGCATATATGCTTTCCGTTGCCGCGAATCCGTCCATGACGGGCATCTGGCAGTCCATGAAAATAAGGTCGAACCGTTTCCCGCCGGCCAATTCGACCGCTTCTCTGCCGTTTCTGGCAATGGCGGTCTCGGCGCCGGCCTTTTCAAGGATCGTCCGCAGGACAAAACGATTGGTCTCTTCGTCCTCGACGATCAGGATACAGGGCGGAGTACCGGTTCCGCCGGCCGTACTTTTCCTTTCCGGGGTCCGGCCGGTGTCGTTCGGGGCACCATCCGTTCCGCCGACCGAATTCGCCCATGCCCGGTTCCGATTGGTGTCTCGCGGGACAGCACCGGGTCTTTTTTCTTTCTCTTCCCGGTGCTCCGAGCGTTCGGCCGCCCTCCCCAGGGGAAGAGTGAACCAGAAGGTGGAACCCTGGTCCGGGACCGAGGTGACCCCTATTTCGCCCCCCATCAGTTCAACCAGCTTCTGGCAGATGGAAAGACCGAGTCCGGTTCCGCCGTACCGTCTTGTCGAGGAGCTGTCCAACTGGGAAAAGGGCTTGAAAAGGAGATCCAGTTTGTCAGGGGGGATGCCGGGCCCGCTGTCCCGCACCTCGAACCGCAGGAACTCCCGGCCCTCGCCGCTCGGACTGCTGCTCACCTTGAGGACGACCTCCCCCTCATCCGTGAACTTGATGGCGTTGCCGAGGAAATTTATCAGAATCTGACGGATCCGGTAATTGTCGCCGACAAATCTTCCTTCGCCCCGTGGGTCCATCTCGGCATATATGCGGAGATCTTTTTTCTGGCCGGAAACCGCATACAGGGTCATGAGCTCATCGACCATCTCCCGCAGATCAAACTCATTGATCTCCAGTTCCATCATGTCTGCTTCAATTTTGCTGAAGTCAAGCAGGCTGTTGATCAGGGCCAGCAGATGACGGGCGGAAGTCAGGATGAGGCCGGCATAATGATGCTGCTTGGGGTCGAGCTCCGTATCCAGAAGCAATTCGGTGAGCCCGATCACCCCGTTCATGGGCGTTCTGATTTCGTGGCTGATCATGGCCAGAAAATCGCTCTTGGCCTTGTTGGCCCTGTCCGCCTGCCGGGAAAAATTCATCAGCATGGCATTCTCTTTCCGGAGAGCGGCGACAGTTTCCCGTAATGCGGCAATTTCCACCTGAATATGATCGTGTTGTTCCGACATGGCTACTCAAACAAGGAGAGTTGTTGTGCCCGGCTTTTCCGTGTGCCGGACGTTTTCCGCCCCTGGAGCGGGGTAATCAGTGGTGCGGGGATCTCTGCAATGAAGCGGGAAGGCTCCTGCCTGACCACGCCGCCCCGGAGACTTCTCTTTTCGGCCCGGCTCAGGTACAGTATTTCCTTGGCCCGCGTCATTCCAACATAAAACAGTCGGCGCTCCTCTTCGACATGTTCCATCTCCTCCGCCCCGGTGAAGGAAGTCTTCGGCAACAGGGGGAGCAGCCCTTCTTCGACACCGGCGATGAAGACGATTTTAAATTCCAGACCTTTGGATGCATGCAGGGTCATGAGCGTTACAGCCTCGGCCCGTTCATCGTAGATGACCGTATCGCTGTAGTGCCGGAGATGAAGGGCAAAGGCCTCCAGGGAGGCACCGAAATTGTCCGCCAGCGACAACAGGCGGATCACGTCCCCTGCCGCAGGATCCGTCCCATATCGTGGCAGGAGCCCGCGCAATGCCGCAACCACCCCTTCGGTCCGCGCCGTCTCGCGCATCATTTCCACGGTGGATGCCATATCGATCAGCACGGCCTGCAGCGGAGCCGGAACCTCCTCCCTGTTCCGCAGCAGAACGGCCATGGGCGTGCGGATCACTCCGGCCAGGCACTGTTCGGCCGCGGCCGTCGCCTGGGAACCGCCTTTCTCCTTCCCCATCAGGGCGAGCAGATCGGAACTTTCCTCCAGTCCGGCGGCAAGAAGCGTCCACAGATACAGAGGATGAGCCGGACCGGTGCGGTAATAGGGAATCAGGTCGACAACCTGGACGGGGAAGCCGTGCTCGATCAGCGCTTCGGCAATGATTCCGGCCTGTCGGCCGGTCCTGTACAGAACAGCAATATCGGACAGGGCCGCCGGACTGTGACCGGTCCGCCGTATCCGGTCGATTTCCCTGTGGGACGTGCCGCCGACAACCGCCTCGATCTCCCGGACGATGGCGGCAGCCTCCGCCCGGGGCGAATCCGCCGTCATGCTGTAAATGACGCCGGTGCGGCCGGTGAGCGATTCGCACTGCCCGGCGGAACCACGGCGCCGGTTGCGGGAAATAACCGCTCCGGCGGCCCTGACGATCACCGCATCATTGCGATAGTTGCGATAAAGCGCATGCTGTTCGGGCTGCAGGTCATGGATGAATTGGAAAAACCAGCCGGGGCTGGAACCGCGAAAACCGTAAATGGCCTGGTCCGGATCGCCGATGGAGAAAACCGGCACGGTTGCCGCCAGCAGCCGGACAAGTTCATACTGGCTGCGGTTCAGGTCCTGAAACTCGTCAATGAACAGCCGGCCGGTTTCCCGGCGCATGACCTCGGCGGCGGGACCGCCCCTTTTGAGAAAGGCCAGGACCGCCGGCGCCACTGCCTCGAGATCGATGAGCTGCTCGCTGGCAAGGCGTTCGAAATACGGGGCCATGGCGGCAGGAACGCCGACATCGGTGTCCGGGGCCGACTGCAGAAAGGAGGTTATGTCCCCGTCGAGTTCCGCTATTTCCCGGGAGGACTGTTGCGGATGGAGCGTTCCCAGGAGGAAACGCCGCAGTTCGGGGCCGGCAGCCTGAAGATTCGGCGTCGCTCGCCGCAGCCACAGCAGGCAGTAGCCGTGGAAGGTGGCGGCAATGACACCGTAAACCCCGCCGAGTTCCGCATCCAGCCGCTGCCGCAGTTCATCGGCCGCCCGGTTGGTAAAGGTGATGACCGTGCAGGGGGTTCTGCCCTGCCGGACATGGCGGACAACCCGCTGGACGAGGGTATGGGTCTTTCCGGTCCCGGGGCCTGCATTGACAAGGATATGCCGCGCCTCTGCGGCTACCGCTTTCTCCTGTTCCGGGTTGAGCCCCCGGGAGGCAACCGGCCCGGAGACAACGGGCGGCCCGGGCGGATCCGAGCCGGGAAGGGGGTTCTTTTTTGCCGGCGCCGCGGTCCGCGCCGGCCCGGCAGGGAAAAGCTGCATCTGGCCGCCGAACTCCTTGCGCTCCTGGTCGCTGAACACCCTGATTGTGCCGTATGCACCGTCATAGCCGGCGCTCCTGATGACCCGGCCGGTGCGCACCCGTGCCACCGCCTCGGCCAGGAGCGGCGATGCTTCGGCGGCGAGAGCGGCGGTGTCCGTTTCCAGCAGGATGTCCAGTTCCGAGCCGAAGCGGCGGATGAGCCGGACATAGGCATCGCTCACCCGCTTGGAGGCCGGACCGGTTCCCAGGAGTTCGCCCAGCAGTTCGGGCAGGGGCACAAGGCTGAACACCGCCGGGGCCCCTGGCGTATAACGGGGCCGCTCCCGGTCCGCCAGTTCCATGACCCGGCTCAAAACCCCCACGGTCAGCGGGTTGCCGCATACCGGGCAGATGCCCTTCATTCTCCTGGTTTCAGCCGGCTCCAGGCTGATTCCGCACTTGCGGTGACCGTCCAGGTGATATTTCCCCTCTTCGGGATAAAATTCCACGGTGGCGGCGAACCGTTGCCGGCCGCCCGCGTCGACCGGCTCCCGCAGACCATCCCGCAGGGAATAAAAATCAAACCCGGTGGTGAAAATGTTGGCCTCCCGGCCCAGTTTGGCCGGCGAGTGACAGTCGGAGTTGGATATCAGGGAAAACCGGTCAAGGGCGGATATGAGACGGTTCATGTCCGGATCGGAGGAAAGGCCGGTTTCCAAGGCGAAAATATGGCCGGTCAGGTCGCCGAAACATTCTTCGATGGCATCAAACCCTGATCTGGAACCGAACAGCGAGAACCACGGGGTCCAGACATGGGCCGGTACCAGGAAGCCCTCCGGCGCGTTCTCCAGCAGGATTTCCAGCAGATCGCGGCAGTCGAGGCCGAGAATGGGGCGCCCGTCGGATTCGAGGTTGCCGATGCCGGAAAGGGTGGCGGAGATCCTTCGGACCGAATCCATGTCCGGGACGAACAGGACGGTGTGCACCTTGCGGACCCGCCCGTCCTTTTTATAGATCGAGCTGATCTCGGCGGACAGGACAAACCGGACGCCGCCGGGATCGGCTTCCAGGCCGGGGGGCAGGACGCGGGCCGCCGCCTCGCTCTCGGGGTCCTTGAGCCGGAAGAATCCGGGCTCGGCTTCCTCCAGGTTCCCGCTGATCTGCCGCTGCCAGCCCGGATGGGTGAAATCGCCGGTACCGACCACATCGATGCCCTTGACCCCCGCCCAGGCGGCAAGTCCGTGCAGGGTGCCCGCCTTGCTCGTCGCCCTGGAAAACGGCGAATGGATATGCAGATCAGCTCTATAGCGCACGACTGATGGTCACCCCTTAACTGGTTGGCAATCTTCTCCCCCCGCCCGCTTTGACCGGGAAAGGGGAGTGTAGAGGCCATGGCGCCGGATATACGCCAGCACCTCCGGCGGCAGCAGCCTGTCGACCGCCGCGCCCCGGGCCAGGCGCTTTCTGATTTCCGACGAAGAAATCGGAACGGCGAGGTCCGGCACGTAGTATATCCCGAAGCCGTCTTCACGGCGCCACATCCGGCGCCCGGCATCATACCTGAAACGTCCGGGCAGCGCCTCGACCTTGGCGGTCACCGCCGCAACGGAAAAACCCGGCCGCGCCGCCACGATCAGATCGGCAAGCAGGAAAATTTCGGCATAGCGGTACCAGAGTTCGATTTCGACGAACATGTCGGCGCCGATGACCAGAAAAAACCTCCGGCCCGGCAGGCGGCGGTGCAACTCCTCCAGGGTTTCGATCGTATAGGAAGGCGGGGGGCGTTCGGCCTCCAGCGGGGAAGCCCGCAGGCCGGGATCATCGGCCAGTGCCGCCTCCAGCATGGCCATCCGGTGGGCAAAGGGCGTCAGTTCACGGCCCTTGTGGGGGGGACTGGGAGCAGGAATGAACAGGACAAAGTCCAGACCATAGCGCTCCCGAACGGTCCGGGCGACGGCAAGATGCCCCAGGTGCACGGGATCGAAGGTACCGCCCAGTATGCCGACCCGCTCCATCTTCCTGCCGGTGTGCACCGTAGCTACGACCGCACCTCCCCGCCACCGTAGACGATAAATTTCCGGGTCGTCAATTCCTCCAGCCCCATGGGGCCGTAGGCATGGAGCTTGGTGGTGGAGATGCCGATCTCCGCCCCCAGCCCGAACTGGCCGCCGTCGTTGAACCGGGGGGAAGCGTTGACCATCACCGCCGAGGCGTCCACCTCCCGCAGGAACCGCTGCGCATTGGCATAGGACCGGGTGACGATGACCTCGGTATGCTGGGAGCCGTACTCCTGGATATAGCGCATGGCCTCGTCCATGTTGTCCACCACCTTGACCACCAGGATCAGATCAAGAAATTCCGTTCCCCAGTCGCTGTCGGCCGCCGGCGTTATCCCGGCAACCAGGGCGCGGCTTCGGGGACAGCCCCGCAGTTCGACCCCGGCCGCCGCCAGCTCGGCCCCCACGGCCGGCAGAAAAGACTCGGCAATATCCGCGTGCACCAGGAGACCCTCCAGGGCATTGCACACTCCCGGCCGCTGGGTCTTGCCGTTCATGACAATGCGCACGGCCATGTCCACATCGGCATCATGGTCGACATAGGCATGGCAGACCCCCTTGTAGTGCTTGAGAACCGGGATCCTCGAATTTTCGGCGACAAAGCGGATAAGCCCCTCCCCGCCCCGGGGGATGATGAGATCGATGTACTCTTCCTGGGCCAGCATGACGTTAATGGCCGTGCGATCGGTGACCGGGATGACCTGGACCGCGGCCGGATCAATGTTTTCCGCGGCCAACGACTCCCGCAGAATTCCGGCCAGGGCCAGGTTGGAAAGAAGCGCCTCGGACCCGCCGCGCAGGAGGACGGCATTGCCCGATTTCAGACAGAGGGCCGCCGCATCGATGGTCACGTTGGGCCTGGATTCGTAGATCATCCCCACCACCCCGAGGGGGACGCGCATGCGGCCGACCATGATGCCGCTGGGACGCCGTTTCATGCTTTCCACCCCGCCAACGGGGTCGGGCAGCGCGGCCACCTCCCGCAGTCCCGCCGCCATCGACTCCATGACCCTGTCGGTCAGCGCCAGCCTGTCAAGCATGGCGGCGGACATGCCTTTGACCCGGCCGTTGGCAAGGTCGACTTCATTCTCGGCAGCCAGTTCAGCACGCCGATTCATCAGGGCATCGGCGGTCCGCAGCAGAACCCGATCCTTGGTCGATGAAGGTACCGCGGCCAGGATACGGGAAGCCCGGCGGGCCTGTTTTGCCATTTCGATTATCGTGTTCTCCATCTGCCTGCCTTCCATCGCTCTTATCCTCCCTCTCCGGTACTGACCGGTATTTCATCGATTTCGTGCTCGTTGTTCAGCAGCACAAGGTTGTCCCGATGGATAACTTCCTCGCTGTCGCTGAATCCGAGAATCTTCTTGATTTCACGGCTGTTGCGCCCCTTGATCCTGGCAATGTCCTCCGCGGCGTAGTTGGTCAGGCCCGCGGCGATGATCCGGCCGGCTGTGTCCCGGCACTGAACCGGGGCGCCGACCCCGAAACTGCCGCTTACTTCCAGGATGCCCGACGGCAGCAGGCTTTTGCCGCCCTGAACGATGGCCCGGCAGGCGCCGCCGTCCAGGACAAAATAGCCCTGCGGCCGCAGGACGTACGCTATCCAGTGCTTGCGGCTCCTGATCTTATCGGAGCTGGGCAGAAAGAAGGTCCCCACCATGTTGCCGCTGAACAGGTCCTTGAGAATATCCTTCCGGTTGCCCGGCCCGATGAAGGAGCTGCCGCCGCAGGCCGCCACCATCTTGGCCGCGCGGATCTTGGACTGCATCCCGCCGGTGCCGAGGGCGCTGTGGGAATGCCCCGCCATCGCCTCGACCTCGCGATTGATCCTGGCCACGGTGTATACCGGGCGGGCATCCGGATCGTCACCGGGACTGGCCGTGTACAGGCCGTCGACATCGGTGAGGATGATGTACATATCCGCCCCGATCATGTTGGCGATGAGAGCGCCGAGGGTGTCGTTGTCGCCGAACCGGAGCTCCTCGACCGAGACGGTGTCGTTTTCGTTGATGATGGGTATGACGCCGAATTCAAAGAGCGTCAGGATGGTGTTGCGGACATTGAGGTAGCGGTCGCGGCTGGACAGGTCGGCATGGGTCAGCAGGACCTGGGCGACCTTCTGGCCGTACTCCCCGAACGCCTGCTCGTATGCCTGCATCAGCAGTCCCTGCCCCATGGCCGCCAGGGCCTGTTTGACCTTGAGGCCACCGCCGGACTTCCGGTCGGGCCCCAGCCGCCGCCGGCCTGCCGCCACGGCCCCGGAACTGACCAGGATGACTTCCCGGCCCGTGCTTCGCAGAAAGGTCAGTTCCCGGGCCAGATTGTCGATCACCTCCATTTTCAGGCCGTGGCAGTCGGTCAGGACAGCGCTGCCGGCCTTGACCACGACCCGTTTGGCCCGGTCAAAGAGGGTTTGCCGATAATAGAGCCCGTCATCCTTATTGACCTGAAAAGTCATATTTCTTCAGCTTCCTCCTGGTCAAGGATATCCGTCAGCAGTTCGGTCAGGCTGTCCAGACCCTGTCCGGTCAGGGCCGAAACCGCAACCGTCCGCAGCCCCTCCTGCGCGAAACGCTGCCGGAGCTCGGCAAGGCGGGCCGCATCGACCAGATCGGTCTTGTTCAGGACAATAACATATCGCCGCTTGAGAAGCTCGCTGTTATACGCCGCAAGCTCCTTTTCCAGGACGTGGAAGTCGGCCAGCGGCCGATCCCCGCCGGTACTGGAATCGACAACATGCAATAGGGCCGAGGTCCGCTCGATGTGCCGCAGAAACCGGTGGCCGAGTCCGACACCCTGGTGGGCCCCCTCTACGAGACCGGGGATATCGGCGATTATGAGCGAAGACCCGTTTTCCAGCCGCAAGACGCCGAGCTGTGGGGTCAGGGTGGTAAAGGGGTACGGAGCTATTTTCGGGTTGGCGGCGGACAGCTTCGAAAGCAGGGTCGACTTCCCGGCGTTGGGCAGCCCGATCAGGCCCACGTCGGCCAGCAGCTTCAGTTCGATTCTGAGCCAGCGTTCCTGGCCGGGCTCGCCCGGGGTGGCTCTGCGCGGCGCCCGGTTGGTCGAGGTGGCGAACCGGCTGTTGCCAAGCCCGCCCCTGCCGCCCCGTGCAGCCAGGATTCTTTCGCCCGGCTCCGTCAGATCGGCCAACACTTCACCGCTCTCAACATCCCTGATCACAGATCCCGGGGGCACCTTGATTATACAATCCCTGCCGCTGCGGCCGTGCATGTCCTTGCCCGCCCCGTTCTGACCCCGCTCCGCCTTGAAATGGGAGGCATAGCGAAAATCAATCAGCGAAATTTTGCGGGGGTCCGCCTCCAGGTAGACGTTGCCGCCGTCGCCGCCGTCGCCGCCGTTGGGCCCGCCCCGGGGGACAAACTTCTCCCGTCGGAAACTGACGCAGCCGTTGCCGCCGTCTCCCCCTTTGACCAGAAATTTCGCCTCATCGATAAAAGCCATCACCGCATCCAAAAAAAACTCGACCGTCAAGCGTGCTTGAGGTCGAGTATATGTTCCTCGGGAACCGGTCCGTGTCAGCCCGTCTGATCCCCCGGCCGGGATGGAGCCGGCGGCAACTATGCCGGATAAACGCTCACCCGCTTCCGGTTGCTGCCGAAGGATTCGTAGCGGACGACACCGTCCACTTTGGCAAAAAGGGTGTAATCCTTGCCGCAGCCGACATTCTCACCGGGGTGAATCCTGGTTCCGAGTTGGCGCACCAGGATATTGCCGGCCCGGACCACCTGGCCGCCGAACCTTTTTACGCCCCGTCTCTGTCCCTTGCTGTCGCGGCCGTTACGGGAACTGCCGCCCGCCTTTTTATGTGCCATGCCTAAACCCCTTGCGTTGTTGTTACTTGGCTGAAATTTCCTCAATGGTCAGGGCCGTGTACTGCTGCCGGTGACCCTTTTTGACCCGGTAGCCCTGGCGCCGCTTCTTTTTGAAAACCACGACCTTTTTTGCCCGGCCCTGCTCCGCGATCCTCGCCACGACTTTGGCGTCGTCGAGGACCGGCCGCCCGATTCTGACGTTTTCACCGTCAACCACCATCAGGATATCGGACAGTTCGATGGTATCACCGACATTGCCCCGCAGTTTCTCGACCCGCAGGGTTTCACCGGCCGCAACCTGATACTGTTTTCCGCCGGTGCGAATAATAGCGTACATGAGATCCCTCCGTCTATGCAATCACACGTCAATATAATTTGGTCAGAAGAACTGCTAATATAACTATAAAACACCTGTTCATGTCAAGAATAAATCCACCGACCGGGCGGCTAAAAATAGTGCCGATACACCAGGGCGCACCATACCGGCTGCAGGCCGAATTCCGAAGGCGGGATCCCGTTCCCTGAAGCGTCGCCGGCTGGAATGGTCACGGTCAGGGCCAGCTCCCCTTCGTCGGACAGGGAATACACGCCATACAGGGAGGTGGAGCGGGAACCGTCCGACCAGTTGCGGAGATGAAGGATTTCGGCCCGGAGGAGCGGGGTAAATTCATAGCCGATGTCGAAGGCGGTGTACTGCCGGCCGAGATAATCGGACCGGACAGTGCCGGCCAGCAGGTCCGCCTGGGCGTGGGCAGCCGAGGAATACCCTCCCTCGTTGTACATCTGTTCCAGCCGGACGGTAAGGTTGCCGCTGAACTGGTGCTCCAGGCCGACGCTCACCATCAACCCTCCCGCCCGGTCCTCCTGTCGGCTGTCAAGGTAACGCCCCTCGGCGCGAATGCCGAGCCAGCGGAAAAGCTCTCCCTGCAGGGACGCCCCGGCAACCGGACTGTCGCGGACCACGCCGCCGAGCGCCCCCCATTCGAACCCTCCGGCGTCCAGGACGTAGCGCCCAAGCACCGAGGGCCGGTCCCAGTCGGGCGACCTGCTCCAGCCGCTGTCCGCCTGCGGGTCCCGTTCATACCCCAGGACCCCGATGACCGTGAGCTGCGACAGGTTGGTCAGCCGCCGTTCGAACCGGAGCGCGTCGACACCGGGCTTGTAGACCCGGTAAAAGCTCTGCGGAGCAAAGGGGGCAAAAAAATCGTTGGGGGAGAAGTAAAAGGTCACCGACAGGCTCACCGGCTGGCGGCCGACGACAAGTTCGTTCCGTCCGCCGCCGAAGGCCAGCCGGAAGGCATCAAGGACCAGGCCGGCCCGCGTCTTGGCGCTCTGGTGCTCGGACAGGAAGAACAGCCCGCTCCGCTCGACGTCCCGGGCGTCGAACACTTCGCCTCCCCGGGAAAACGGCGGGGTCGAATGGTAAAACTGGAGAATGTTGAGTCCGGCCCGCAGGAAGTCTGCCTTGAAGGCATCGGCAAGGAGGCGGACGTCGCCGCTCCAGGCCGTATCGCCCCGCTCCTCGTACAGTTGAGGGACGTCGGGGTAAAGGGCCCGGCCCAGTCCGGCGCTGAGCGAACCGGTGAGGTGGAGGCCGTAGTCGCCCGCCTCTGCCTGGTAAAAACCCTTTGCCGGAGAGGGCGGCAGCAACAGAACGACTGTTGCCAGCCCCGTCCCCAGCAGGGAAAAGAAATTCTTCATTGCACGGCCTCATCGGCCTCCAGCCGGCCGTCACGCAGGCGGATCAACCGGCCGGCCCGGCGCATGACCCGCTGGTCGTGGGTGGAGAACAAAAAGGTCATCCCTTTGTTCCTGTTGAGCCGCTCCATGAGGTCGAGAATGGTATCGGCGGCCTCGGTGTCGACATTGGCGGTGGGCTCATCGGCGAGAACGATTGCCGGTTCCGAGACCACGGCCCGGGCAATGGCCACCCGCTGCTGCTGGCCGCCGGAGAGCTCATCGGGCCGGCGGTCGATGTAGCCGGCCATGCCGACCTCCTCCAGGACCGCCATAACCCTTTTCCTTCTCTCCGGCGCCGGGACGTTCTGCAGGGCCAGAACGAACTCCGCGTTTTCATAGGCCGTCAGCACCGGCACCAGGTTATAGGCCTGAAAAACGAAGCCGATCCGGTCCCGCCGAAACCGGGAAAGCTCCCCGCGGCTCAGGGCCGACAGGTTTCTGCCCTCGAGAGACACCGTGCCCGAGGTCGGCGCGTCGAGGGCCCCGATGAGATTGAGAATGGTTGTCTTGCCGGATCCGGAAGGCCCGCAGAGCGCGCTGAATTCCCCCTTCCTGATGGTGAGATCGAGATTATCCACGGCCCTGACCTCGATATTGCCCTGCATGTAGACCCTGCTAACCCCGGCGAGCCGGACGATCATGTCATCCCCCATGTCACTTCTCTTTGATAACATCCACCGGCATGATGCCGCCGGCCCGGAAGGCCGGATAAACCGCGGCAGCCAGCGTCAGCATGAACACGGCGGCAAGTATGGCGGCGCCGCTTTCCCTGTACAGCCTCATTTTCATCACCGGATCGACGAGGACGCCGCCGGCGCTGTACTCCTCCCCGATCAACCTACTGAGGTCGATCCCCGTCTGGCTCATGTAGTGAAACCAGGGCGCGGTCAGCACTATTCCCATCGCCACCCCGAGGCAGCCGAGCCAGAAGGATTCGATGAGGACCAGGCGGACGATTTGCGCCGGGGTCATCCCCAGGGCCATCATGATCCCCAGTTCCCTCCTCCTCTCCAGGACGCTCATGAGCATGGTGTTGAGAATGCCGGCGGCGATAATCATGCCGACGAGGAGCTGCAGAAGATAGTTGAACAACCGGTCCACGGCGATGAGGCCGGACAGGTCGGGCTGGGTTTCACGCCAGGTCAGGACCTCGACGTCCTGCCGGGACACAAGCCCCCGGGTCAGTTCCCGGGCCACGCCGTTTGCCGACCGCTGATCGTCCAGGTAGACGGCGACAAAGGTGACCCCGCCGCTCCCGTAGCCCAGGGTCCGCCTGACCCGATCCAGCGGCAGCAGCACAAAGCCGGAATCGGCGGCGCGGTCCCCGGTTCGGAAAATCCCGCTGACCCGGAACAGTTCGCTGGTCAACTGGCCGTCCCGGTCGGTGACGGTGAGAATGACCTTTTTCCCCGGGCGCAGGTTCAGCTTTTCGGCCATCCCGGCGCCGATCACCGCTCCCCGGCCGTCACCCTCGGCAAAAAGCTCCCCCTCGACAATGGAGCGGACAAAAAAATTATGGCCGGCATGCTCGCGGGCCGGGTCAACCGCCAGGAACACGGCTCCGACGTTCCTGGCCCCGGCCGCGAACATTCCCTGGCCCATGATGCGGGGATACACTCCCGAAACCCCCGCCTGGCCGCGGGCAGCCTCCATTGCCGGCCCGGGGTCCGGAAGCCAGCGGGACAGGGCCGGCCGGGCATTGTACCCCGCCGCCGCCACGCTGACATGGCCCTGTCCCATCATCGCGCCGGTATCGATCATGCTGGTGTACGAATAATCCCCGGAACCGGTGAAGGTGACGGCTAAAAAGATGCCGAACGCAATGGAAAACCCGGTGATCAGGGTCCGGCGCCTGTTTCTGGACAGCGAGCGCCAGGCCAGGATATTGAGCTGCACGTTGCCCGCTCCTGCTCAGGTATGATGTATGGCCCGCACGGGACTGATCAGGGCCGCCTTTGCCGCGGGGTAGCAGATGGACAGCAGCGCGGCCGCGTACAGGCACGCCAGCGGCAGCAGGACGCTGCCGCGGGTGACCAGGCAATACCACTGCGGTTCAAATGCTATGCCGGCAATGGTGGAAGACTCCCGGAGAAGAAAGGAAAAATCGATGGGACGGCGCTCAAAATACAGGGCAGGCGGCAAGCCGCCGGCGACGGCCAGGAGTGTGGCGATGATCACCTGAATCAGGGTCTCGGTAAAAATCAGGCCGAAGAGCCTGGGCCCGGAAAAACCGACGGCCTTCATGACCCCGAACACCGGGATGCGTTCAAAGACTCCCATGAGCATGGCGTTCATGGTCAGCATCCCGACGGCCGCATAGGTGATCAAAAGCATGATCACCAGCGACACGTCGGACAGGTCCAGGAGCCTGGCCAGGGTCGGCTGCAGCTGCCGCCAGTTTTTCACCTCCAGGTCCGGAAATCCGGCGGCCATGTCCCGGGTGGCCCGGTCCAGAGGCACGGAGGGATCGTTCCGTTTCAACACGATTTCATGCGCTCCCCGGGGAAGCGAGAAAAATTCCCGGAAATCCCCGGCGTCCATGAAAACGCCGGCCCGGTCAATGCCCTGCCCCACCGACTTCAACACCCCGCGGACGATGAACAGGTCATTGGCCACGGAACCGTCCGCCGCCTGCCCGATAAGAACTATTTCATTCCCGGGTCCGACGCCGAGAATGGTGGCCAGCTGCTGGCCGATGACCACTTCCCCTGTCACGCCGGGGGCCAGCCACTTGCCGCTTCGGACATGGCGGTGCAGCTTGACGACCTGCTCCTCGGCGGCGGCATCGATGCCGCGGATGCTCACTCCCGTTGAATTTTCATGGGCCGCCGCCAATCCTCCGCCAAGCAGCCGGGCCGAAGCCGAAAAACCGGCGGCCGCGGCTCGCTCCAGGACCCCCCGTTCATCCTCGACCAGCTTGTAGAGATCCGGGTCAAACAGATAATCCGGCGCATGAATCTGCAGTTCCCCCATTTCCATGGCCACGGCGTTGGTTTCCATGGCGCCGAGCCACCCCTCCAGAAGACTCGCATAAAAAATCATCATGCCGCCGGCAAACGCCATGGCGCCGATGGTCACCCGGCTCCTGAACCGGTAGCGCACCACGTTCTTGCAGGCCAGTTTCAGTACCAGCATGGGCTCACATTCGCCGAAGCTGCATGAGGGAAAAAAGGGAATCGGGAACGTCGATGTCGAATTCTATTTCCAGATAGGTCATTTCGGTGGACTCGGCCGGCTTGTCCGCCGGCACCATGCGCAGCCGGGCAGGCAGCAGCCTGCCGCCCATTTCCCTGATATCCTGGAAATCAAGGGTGCGGGCCAGGACCATGTCCTCGTCATAATAACGGGCGGAAAGGGGGAGCAGGTCCGCGGCTCGGACCACCATATCGATCCGTCCCCAGACAACCGGGGCGTCCGCTTTGGGCAGCAGTTCAAACTCAATGACTTCCTCGCCGCCGCGGGGGCCCTCAAAGGTCAGGGCCGGTTCATAATCATCGGCCAGCCGTGACTCTTTCACCAGATCATCGTTGGTGAAGTGGCTGCCCATCCATGACCCCATCATCATCCCGGAGGTGAGGCGGATGACCCGGTCGGTTTTGGGCAGGTAGGTGTACATGGTATTCCCGTCCTTGAGGCTGACGGTTCCTCTTTCCTTGAGCGGCGAGATGATTTTGATCAGGGACTTCTCCTTGCCCTTGGTCCAGCCCTCCATGATCAATGTCCGCGTGTACTGCGCGGTTGTCACGACCATCCGGAGCCTGGCGGCCGATGAAGTCGACCGCCACAGATCATCGATGGTTTCGAGAATCTCCCGGGCCCGCTCCCGATCAACGGAAAAGGCAGTATCAGCTGCGGCCGCATGGTCTGCCGGCAGAAGGATCACCGCGCCGATCAGCACGGACAGCAGGCGGCGGAGGATGACACACGGTCGCAACAGCATTTTTCTTCCCTCTTCTTCTCCCTGAAGGATTCATTGAGGCAGACAAAACATGACCGTCCGGTATTGTACCGTCAATCCGGTAAAGATTCAATCAGTCGTCTCTCTGGTTGTTTACCGTTTTTTGCAATTCCCGGCAAACCGGCCTTGTAAATTAAATGAAAATCGTTATTATTACGAATAACCATCGGGGACAAACCCCGTTCTCTTGCCCCCCCAAACAAAATGAAGGAGACGACCATGCAGAAGTACGAATGCCCGTGCGGCTACATCTACGATCCGGCCCAAGGCGACCTGGAAAACGGCATCGAGCCGGGCACCGCTTTTCAGGACCTGCCGGATGACTGGGTCTGCCCCAAGTGCGGGGCGGAAAAGGAACATTTCTTTCCGGCCGACTGATCCTCTCTTCTTCCCCTGCCCGCCCCTTTCCCGGATTCCGCCCGCCCGTGCCGCCGCACTGTGTCTTTCGTCTGATCTTGTACAATTCCAGGCAATGCGATACACTGAAAATAAAGGAGACAATGTTTGACCGAACCGGGAGAGCCCCATGCAGATCATGAAAAAACACTGTTTTCAACCCCTTGTTCTTCTGGCCGGCCTGCTGGCAATGACTGCAGCGGCGGCGGTCTCGCACGCCCAGGATTTTTCCAGGCCGGAGGAACTGGTTATCAAGAGCGAAGCGGTCTTCAAAAGCTTCATGGTCGATCCCAATATGGACTGGTTTCGTGCCAATGTCGGCAACGCCCAGGGGATATTCATCGTCCCTCAGATGCTGCGGGGCGGTTTCTTCCTCGGCGGGTCCGGGGGCAGCGGCGTTCTGCTGGCCCAGGATGAGAGGACCGGTACCTGGAGTTCGCCGGCCTTCTATACCATGGGCTCGGTTTCCTTCGGCCTGCAGATAGGGGCCGATGTTTCCGAAATCATTCTGATGATCATGACCTCCAGGGGCATGCAGGCCATGCTGTCCACGGGATTCAAGCTGGGCGGGGACATAGCGCTTGCCGCCGGCCCCATCGGCGCCACGGCCAAGGCCCAGCTTGTCGATGTTTTAGCCTATGGCCGCTCCAAGGGCGTGTACGGAGGAATTTCCGTTGAAGGGGCGGTGATCGCCCCCCGTTATGAATGGAACTCCACCTACTACGGCAAGGATGTGATGCTGTCCGACATCCTCATCAACCAGACGGTCTCCAACCCGCAGGCCGACAACCTCCGGGCCGCCATGCCGAAGAAGGTGCAGCAGACCCGGCCCCTCGGCCGGTAAGGACCGGACGACTGGAATCTCCCGGGTGGCAGGCCGGCGCCCGCCAGCCGGGAACACTCAAGGCGGGGCCGTGAACCGTTGAATTAGCGGCCCCGGCGATCGATGCCTTCCGGCACCGCCGTTTCCCCGGCCTGCAGATCAAGCCCGACCAGAGTGCTGTACAGCCCTCTCCGGGCCATCAGTTCGTCATGGGTGCCCTGCTCCCGTATCCTGCCCCTGTCCATGGCCACAATCCTGTCGGCCCGGCGGATGGTTGACAGCCGATGGGCGATGACCAGGGAAGTACGGTTTTCAAAACTGGCGGCAATGGCCAGCTCCAGGATGTTTTCGGTGGCGGTGTCGACCGAGGCGGTCGCCTCGTCCAGGACCAGGACAACCGGGTCCCTGCACAGGACCCTGGCAAAGGCGAGAAGTTGTTTTTCTCCGGCGGACAGCTCCAGATTTCCTTCCCCGATCAGGGTGTCAAGCCCGCCCGGCAGCCCGGCGACAAAATCAACCATGCCTGTGTTCTCAATGATCTCGACGACCCGGGACCGGTCCGTGCCGGTGTCGAGAACGATGTTGGCAAAAAGCGTGTCCGGCAGAATGAACACATCCTGCATGATTACCCCGACCCTGGTCCGCAGATCCTGCAGATCATATTCGCGCAGGTCGATGTTGTCGAGCAGGATTCTGCCCTGCTGCGGATCGTAAAAACGCAGCAGCAGGTTGATCAGCGTACTTTTTCCCGCCCCGGTCGAACCGACCACCGCCACCGTTTCCCCCGGCCTGATGGTGAGGGAAACGCTTCTGATGACCGGATCCTCCCGATCATAGCCGAAACCGACCCGGTCAAAAACGATGGCCCCCCGGCTTTCGCTGGGTGCAGCCGGAAGAGCGGGCTGCCGGATTTCCTCCCTGGTGTCGAGGAGGTCGAATATCCGCTCCGCCGAGGCCAGTGCTGACTGGACGATGGAATATTTCTGGGAAAGTTCCCGTATGGGCTGGAAAAACAGCCGCATATAGGAGAGGAAGGCCACCAGTTCGCCCAGGGTCAGCTCCCGGCGGATGATTTCCCCGCCGCCGTACCAGATGATGAGGGCCACCGCAACCGAACTCATCAGTTCGGTGAGGGGCATGAAGGTGCCGAACAGTTTGATCTGGGCCAGGGTTCGGTTGAGGTATTCCTCGCTGAGCCGCTCGTACTTGCGATAACTTGCCTGCTGGCCTTCGAACAGCTGGATGACGGTCAGGCCGGAAATCGATTCCTGCAGAAAACCGTTCAGCCTGGCGAGCTGGCGCCGGATCGCCCTGAATTGTTCACGGGCCAGGCGGGAAAAGATGACGGTAATGACAATTGCCGCCGGCACAAACAGCGACATCAGCAGGGCGAGCCGGAAATTCATGAGGAACAGGATGAGAAGAATGCCGAACAGTTTGAGAAAATCGTTGAACAGGGTCACCATGACCGAGGTGAACATCTCGTACATGTTCTGGACATCGTTGGTCAACCTGGTGACCAGTCGACCGACGGCGTGTCTGTTGAAAAAGGACAGGTCAAGCCGCAGCAGGTGGGAAAACAGGTCGCAGCGGATTGTCTGCATGATCGACTGGCCGAGCCGCTCCAGCACGACGACCTGGAGGAAACCGGCCAGGAATACCGTGGCCACCATGGCGGCGTACAGCAGGGCCACAACCCCCAACCCCTCGAAACGCTGCTCCATCGCCATTTCCTGAACGGTGATATAGTTGTCGATTCCCGTCTGCATCAAGCGTGGCAAAGCCAGGGTGGCGGCCGTGACCAGCAGCGACAGGAGCACGGCAAGAACAAACTTCAGGATATGGCCTGAGCTGTAGCCGATGATCCGCCGCCAGATATGATGTTCCCTGCGGGAGCCGGACCATCCCTCCTCGACATAGCCGAAATCACGCATCTTCTTCCCCGCTCCGTCTGCCCACCGCCGTCATTGCCGGGGCCGCGCCCTCTTCCTTTCCGGCGTTCTCCCTGGACTGTTTCGCATACATGATCTGATAGAAATCGTTTCTGGAGAGGAGATCTTTGTGCAGCCCCCGGTCCGCGATTTCCCCCTTCTCCAGAATTATAACCCCGTCGGTCCCGGAGAGGAGTTTTATCCGCTGAGAGACCAGCAGGACCAGCCTGTCCCGCCCGGCCCCTGTGAACGACCGGAGGACTTCATCCTCGGTTTCCACGTCAAGGGCGGACAGGGCGTCATCGATGATGAGAACGGGGCGGTCGCTGAGCAGGGCCCTGGCCAGGGCCACCCGCTGGCGCTGACCCCCGGAAAGGGTTACGCCGCGTTCGCCGACCACGGTCTCATAGCCGTGCGGAAAGGAAATGATATCATCATGAATGACGGCGGCCCGGGCCGCCGCAACGATTTCCTCGAATTCCGCCTCGGGCCGGGCAAAAGCGATATTCTCCCTGACCGTGGCGGAAAAGAGCACGGCCTCCTGACCCACATAGCCGATGCGGTCGCGAACGGTTCGCAACGGCAGGCTGTTGACGTCCCGGCCGCCGAAGTACAGGGTTCCATCGTCCACGGGATACATCCTGACCAGCAGCTTGCAGAGGGTCGATTTGCCGCTGCCGGTCCTGCCCGTAATCCCGTGCACTCCCCGGCGCAGCTCCAGGGAGATGTTCCGCAGGGCCGGATGCGTCCCGTTGGGGTAGGTGAAGGTAAGGTTGCGCAGCCGGAAGGACGGTTCGCCCGGGGCCGCGTCTTCGCCCGTATCCGTTGGGTCCTTGAGGAGCGGAACCGTGGAGAGGAGGGTCTGGATCCGGTTCAGGGAGGTCAGCCCCCTCTGGGCCAGGCTGGCCACCCAGCCGATCGCCATCATCGGCCAGACCAGCATGGACAGATAGGTGACAAAAGCGACAAAATCACCCAGGGATATTTTTCCTTCAATGGCGAAACGGCCGCCGAAGTACAGAACCATGAGCATACCGAGATGCCCGACCAGGGTCGCCAGCGGGAACAGCAGCCCCTGGACATAAGCGACCTTGATGTTGGAGCGGACGAACTTCTTTCCCAGTTTCTCAAAATCCCTCTTCTGGAGACTCTCCATGGTATAGGCCTTGATCAGGCGGATGGAAACCAGCGCGCTGCGGACAAATTCGGTAAGCTGGGCAAACTGTTCCTGCACCAGGTTGAACCGGTGGTGGAGGCGGCTGGTAAGGATCCTGGTGGAAACGGCAAGCAGCGGCATGGGCAGCAGGGCCAGCAGGGTCAGCTCAACGTCGATATAGAGCATGAAACAGATGGCCGCCGTTGACATGACCAGGGCGTCAAAAGCCGAAACCAGGCCGATTCCGCAGGCCATCTGCACCGCCTGCAGGTCATTGCTGACATGGGCCATGATATCGCCGGTTGTGTGTTTTTCCAGGAACGGCCGGTCCATGGTCAGGACATGGGCATATATCCTGTTCCGGATGTCGCGCTCGAGCAGGCGGGAGAAACCGACAATCAGGTAGCGCCAGCAGAATCGCAGGAAAGCCGCGATGACCGCCGTCAGCAGAATGAACAACCCGATGACGAGCAGGGTCCGCTCGGTGGCCCGGCCGGCGGCCAGCCCGTCGACCGCGATTTTCAGCAGCCGCGGAATAATCAACTGCAGGAAGTCAACCCCGATGAGGGCGGCAAACCCGAGGAGCAGCCTGTTTCTGTATCGGCTGAAACCGGGGCGGATCAGCCCGGAAACCTGGTTGAAGCGCTGCCGGGAAGAGGAAGTCAAGATTTCCCCTTCTTGGTGCGTAATATTTCGTGATAGGCATTGGTCAGCTCGATGAATTTTTCATGGCTTCCACCCTTGTCCGGATGCAGCTCCCTGGCCTTTTTCCTGAACAGTCTCTTGAACTGGAGCCGGGTGAGCGAAGCAATTTCACTGCGGCTGATGCCGAATATCGTGGCCGCTTCGGACAGCGATACTCTATCCCCGACGCGGGGAGGGGCGTAACGGCGGTGGGAATCCATGAAGCTTCTGATGTAGTCCTCCATGCCCCTGCCGGCAGGAAAACCGTAGTCAAAATACATGATCACATAGCGAATCAGATACTGGGGGAGCCGGTCATCGCGCTCCATTCCCTCCCAGAATCCGCTGTCGCGGTCCAGCTTGCAGACCTGCTCGATGAAGTGGCGGTCGAGCTTTTCCTCGTTGAGTGCCTCCGGCATGGTATGGGCGTAGCTTTCGGTAAAAAAGCGCTGCAGATCAAATATGGCATGGACATAGCTCTTGTATTCCCTTGGCCGCAGAATCAGTTCCCCGTGCAGGAAATACTGTTCAATCTCGTCCCTGGACTTATCAAGCAGTACGCGGTAAATGGCCGCCGGCCGGTCCAGACGCCGCTGGTCCATCTCCCCGAAACGGAGGTAATGGACGCGCCGCCGATCAAACTCATGGGTGGTATTCAGAATCTTCCGGCGCATCAGGGCGGAGATCGGCTTCCATGCCCTGCCGGCCTGCCGGTCAACATGCATTTCCGCCCGCTGCCGGACCACGGGGTCCAGGTACGGAATAAACAGTTTTTCCAGTTCGAACGGGTCCGGGGCTGCCCCCTTTTTCCTGAGGCTGTCGGCAATCCATTCATCAAGAGCAAAATTGCCCCCTCTCGTGGGGGTGATATAGCGGTGGGGATCCGGTCCCAGGTCAAGCAGGTCCCGGCTTCGGTAGCATCCTCCCTCCAGATAGGATTCCCGGATGATGAAATGCAGGCGGTGGCGGATTAACGTGCGGGCAAGATACATGCAACTGGTCTGCCGGGATGGTGGTAACGGTTCGTCTCTGCACGGGCGGCGTGGAAACAGGACAGGGCGCGGGGGCTGCTCATGGGTGCCTGGGGGGAGCGGTTTTGAGCAGATCCCGGACCGCGTCGACGACCTCCTGAATATCAAAGGGCTTGCTGAAGACCCTGTCTGCCCCCAGTTCACGTGCCGCCGGCAGATAGGCCTCGGGGCCGATCCGCCCGCCCCCGGAAATGGCGATGATTTTTATTTCCGGATACTCCCTTTTCAAGCTGGAGATGGTCTCCAGCCCTTCCTGCTCGGGCATGATCAGATCGGTTATCACCAGGTCGGCGGGATGCTTCCGCTGCAGCCGCATGGCAACCTTGCCGTTTTCCGCCACAGCCACATCAAACCCGGCCCATTCCATCGTCTGCTGGAGAAGGAGCCGGATCTGTTCATCATCATCAATAATCAGGATCCGCATCGTGTTTTCCATCTGAAACCGACATGACTTCGCGTATGGCAACGGCCAGTTCCTTCATGTCGATGGGCTTGGACATGAACTTGCGAATGTTGCTGGGTGCTTCCCCGTCGTTGACAACCGACTCGCTGAAACCGGAGCAGATCATGACGGGAAGGCCCGGCCGCATTCTACCAATTTCCCTGGCCATTTCAATGCCGGAAATCCCGGGCATGGAGTAATCGGTGATGACCAGGTCGATCCCCGGGTTTTCCCTGAGCAAGTCCAGGACCCCTTCGGCGCTGGTTGAAGAATACACCGTATAGCCGAGATATTCCAGCATGCGGGAAATCATCCTGACGATATCCACCTCGTCGTCGATAAACAGTATCCGTTCCTTTCCGTGGGGCACGCCCTGGATGAGCACGTCCTCCCTCCCGTTCATTTTCTCATCGATGCAGGGGAAAAACACGGTGAATACGGACCCGGCTCCCACCTCGGACTTGACGTCGAGCACTCCTTCATGGGCGGTGATGATGCCGTGAATGACCGCCAGGCCCATGCCGGTGCCTACGCCGACGTCCCTGGTGGTGAAGAATGGATCAAATATCCGCTCCATTATTTCCTGACTCATGCCGTGCCCGGTATCCTTGACCTCCAGGGCAGCATACCGGCGCCCCGGCTTGAGGTCGGGATGTAAATGGCGATCGGAGGGCTTCGCCACATGATTCCGCAGCGTGACGGTCAAGAGGCCTCCCTTGTCCGCCATGGCCTGGGCGGCGTTGGTGCAGAGATTCATGAAGACCTGGTGCACCTGGGAAAGATCGGCATACACCTGGCCGGTGTCCGGCGCCAGGTCTTCCCTGATCTCGATGTTCGCCGGCAGCGTCGCCCGCAGCAGTTTCACCCCTTCCTTGATCACCGGAGCAATGACCGCATTCTGCCGCCTGGACTTTCCCTGGCGGCTGAAGGCCAGGATCTGGCTGACCAGGTCCTTGGCCCGGTTCCCCGCTTTTTTTATTGCCTGCATGTGCCCCTCGACATCCTTAATGGTGATCGAATCCCTCTGCTCCGCGTCCTTCCCTCCTTTTCCGGCAAGACGGAAAAGCAGCAGGTCGGCGTTGCCGAGGATGGCACCGAGGATATTGTTGAAATCATGTGCGATGCCGCCGGCAAGGGTGGCAATCGCCTCCATTTTCTGGGCCTGGAACAGCTGTCGCTTGAGATTTTTTTCCGCGGTGACGTCCTTGGCCGTATGGACATACCCGATCGCCTCGCCTCCTTCACATATCGGGGCGCAGGAGATCAGCAGGGTTTTGCCGATGGCCTTGTGTTCAATTTCGTAGTCCTGGGTTCTCCCCCTGCCCAGGGAGTTTGCCGGGCAGGAAGCACATCGGTCCGGCGAATCGGCAAACAGTTCATGATAGGCCCGGCCGACCAGTTCCCGGTTGCCCCGGCTGAGCATTTTCCGGGCCGCTTTGTTGGCGATCACCACCGTCAGATCCTTGTCGAGAATGGTCACCGGGTCGGTGATGGCGTCAAAGGTGATCTGCCATTCCTCCACGGACCTGGCGAGGCTCAGAGTGGCATCCTTGCGGCACTCCATCTCTTCATTGAGCCGCTTGTTGGTCTCGGCCAGTTCCGCGGTCCGTTCAGCGACCTCCTGTTCGAGACGCCGGCCGGCCTTGTCCAGTTCCCTGTTTTTTGTTTCCAGCTCGCCGTACAGCCCGACCATGCGGCCGTATATGCCATTGAGGGAGCGGTACAGAATCAGGGCGGCAACGGCTATGATCGTCAGCGTAATCAAGGCCAGGCGGACAATATTCCGGCGATAGGATGACATGATAGGCGTCACGTCAACGGCCTGATAAATAAACCCTATTTCATCACCCTCCGCCCCGTGGATGAAATAGGAAGGGAAAACCAGATGGATGCCCTGATCCTCGTTGAACAGCTGCATCTGCCCGCCGGGACCGAGCGGCAACTTCCTGTCGGCGAAAAAAGAATCGCCGAAATCATAAAGATAATATCCGTCCGCTCCTTCCCGGGGCTGATCATTGCCGCCTTCCTGGATAATTTCCGGCCGCACAGCAAGGGCGGTATGCATGCCGAGGTTTTTTCTGACCTCCTCGACAATCGATTCCACCTTTATGCCGAACAGCACCCGTCCGACAAGCCTTTCCCGATGGTAAACCGGATGGGCAACAATGTAGAGGACGTCCCCTTCCTCATAAATGAAGCCGTTTCGGGCCTGACCGGCTCCGTTTCCGGCGTGTCGGGGTGGAGCGGCCCGGGCGTCGCCCTCCTCCGTACTCCGTATTTCCAGAAAAACCGAATTGTCCGGCAGGATATAGGTGATCCGGTTAAAATACCTGTTTTCCTCCTGCAAAACCCTGTACACAGGCAGGGTGGCCGCATAAAGGCCCTGCCGGTCCCGATCCGCCAGGTGCCGCATGATTTCGCCGCGATTGAGCGCAAAGCTGTGGATGCGGCTGCTGTATTGCCGGTCAAGCTCGTCGGTGAAGGCGGCGACAAGGGTGGTGACCAGCTCCTTTCTTGCTTCGACGAGCATCTGCTGGTTTTCATGCTGCTGCCGGACATAAAAAAACAGGTAGCAGGCCGACACCGCGATAATGACGACCAGAACGGCAAGAATGGTTCTCGATTTACTGTTCGGCATGATCCCGCTTTCTTATGCCCGAACCGGACGGTGCTTGAAGACGTTTTCCCGGAAAAAGTCTATGAGTCCCCTGCGGCGCCCGGCTATTCTGATCTGCTCAGGGATCAGATCCGATACCGGGTTGCGGATTATGGACATTTTATATTCTATATGGGTGGCGAACCTGTTGTCCAGGTACCAGGCATAAAGCAACCCGAAAAGAAGTCCCGGCGGAGTAAACCCCTCATCGCTGTTGACCAGCCGGGTATATCTTCCCGGTTCGACTGCCGAAGGGCGCATACGGGCTAACCGCAGGTAGGCGTCGACTTCGGCCCGGCTGAAGTAGCATTGCCATTCCTGCTCGGATCGCAGGGTGAGATGAAATGCCCGGCCGATTTTCTCCCCGTTTTCCCGTAGTTCGCCCATGGTCTTGCTTTTCGCGTAGTTGCCCAGGAGAGATTGGCCGAGGGCCACGAGAAAGGCCATTTCGAGCCGGGCGGGATTTTCCGCCTGATCGTGGCGGATGAAAATCATGCGCTCAGTCGGTTCATAGAATGAAAATATGTTGTCCCATTGCTGGCATCGTACCCATTGACTGGATTGTATCAGGATGATGCCATCCGTGAATCGCAGGTGATCGGCCAGGATGTCGGAGTGGCGCCAGAGTATGTCGGCAATGCTCCGCTGCAAGGCAGGCCGGTCGGCGGGGGCCATGGTTTGCCGCGACCCGGCCCCGTTGGCGCCGAACAGAAACTGGATTCGCCCGAGCCACTTGTGCAGGGCCTGAAAACGCAGACATGGATGGGAAAAGGACTCCCTGGGCCGGGGCACGAGAAAAGGAACGGCCGAAAGGGCGCAATGCTCACTGTCGCCCATCTGCAGCCCGAGTTTACGCAGGCACCAGAGGGTGCGGACAGCCAGGGCCAGAGCCGCGGGATCATGCTGGATGACATGCCGTCGCCGCAGCAGGTCCAGGGAGAAGATGCCGGCTTCAACGGGTTCGAACCCTATTTCCCGCAGATGCTGCCGGTCAAGATAGATCGGCTCTTTCTCTTCCAGGGCGTAATTCTGCAGGACCGAGCCGGGTATCTCCCCCATGCCGAGGGTCAGAATATGGGAGAACAGATCATTGACTCCACCCGGTATGTTGCGGTTGTATGCCCGAACCAGGTCCGAGATGTGGAATTTGCGCTCCGGAGCGTCATGGGCGGCGTCGGTTTCGCCTTTCTGCACCCAGATGTTTGACACCAGGATCTTCATGGCCCGCCTGTTGCGGCGAATGAGGTCGGCGATGCCGGGTACCTGGAGGATCGGGATGATGGAGGAATAGAGGCTGCCCGGGGCGAAGACGATGATGTCGGCCCCGCCTACGGCCTCTTCCACCTCGGCCGGCAGAAAGGGATCCTGGAAGAAATTTACCATGACCCGGTCCACCGGGTAGCCGCGGCGGGCCAGGCCCGACTTGTATTCGCCGGTCACCAGGACGCCGTTGGAGTAAAGAACCTGGAGCTGGGCCGGAACAGTGGTGCAGGGCAGCACGGCCTTTTTTCCGGCGCCTATGTGTTCCGCCAGTCCCGACAACCCTTCCATGGTTGCCTTGTAGAGCATGTGGGGGTCGCTGTCCGGCTCGAACCGGGACTTCCCGTGATTCAGGCAGGCGAAAACCGCCGCGGCCAGCAGCAGGTTTCCCAGGCATTGGGGATGGTCGATGGTCCTGTGCAGCCGTTCGTCGCTGAAAAGGCGGCTGACAAGCCCCCGGAGATAGGCCGCCAGTTCAGCCGGCAACTCCGGCTCGTCGAGTCCCGCCTCGGCGCAGAGCTTGTCCGGCGACGGCGGCCTGGTATCAAAACGGTGATTGAAAATGGCGTGCAGGCGGCCGGCGATTCGAAAGGCCCCGCCGTCATCGGCATGGTAGAGGGATCGCAGTCTTTCCCTGCGGATGGATGAGAGCAGGACATGCCGCAGGTCGCCCAGCGCTATCAGGGGAAGCTCCTTGAGCAGCTCCCCGGTCGAACCGCCGTCATCGGTGGCGCAGACGATGCTCACGGCGCCGGGAAAAATCTCCTTCAGCCCGATGAAGGGATTTTCCGCCCAATCCAACCGCCGCGAATCACCGCCGACGATATTCGACAGCCCGGTTCCGCCTCCCAGGGTCACCACCTTGAGATGCTCGGTGTCAAACTCCCGGAAGCGGCACAGGGCCTCCTGGAACAGCCCGGAGAGCCGGCTGCCGGTCCCGGGGGGAGGACCGGACAGGACCAGGCCGATCATCTTTTCCGCCAGACTCCCTTCGGGCAGGAGATCCAGCGGCGACAGATCCGACCTGGTCAGGACCTCGAGACACTCCTGCAACGCCAGCTCGCCCGGATTGGATTCCATCTGCGAAAGGGATTACAGCCCTGTTGCCTCTACCTGTTTGGCCACGGCCTGGACCGACTCATTGAGCGCCCGTTGTTCCTCCTCCGTCAGGCTGAATTCCACAATGCGTTCGATACCCCTGGCGCTGAGAACGACGGGAACGCCGAGAAAATATCCCGAAATGCCGAATTCGCCGTCCAGGTAGGCGGCGCAGGGCAGGACCCGTCTGGAGTCCCTGATAACCGCCTCGGCCATTTCAATTGCCGCCAGGCCCGGCGTATAAAAGGCGCTGCCGGTTTTCAGCAGGTTGATGATTTCAATGCCGCCCATCTGGGTCCGCTTGACTATTTCAGCGATTTTTTCAGGGGGAAGCAGCTCGGTAACCGGTACACCCGCAACGTTGGCAAGACGGACAAGGGGAAGCATGTTGTCGCCGTGAATCCCCATCACCATGGCGCTTACGTCCTGTGGGGCCACGCCGATGGCGTCGGCCAGGAAGGTGCGGTAGCGGGCCGAATCAAGAACGCCGGCCATTCCGACAATACGGTGGCGGGGCAGGCCGCTGACCTTGAACGCGGTATGGACCATGGCGTCGATGGGATTGGTGACCACGATCATGAAGCAGTTCGGAGAATATTTGATGGCCGACTCGGCGCATGACTTGACGATGGCAACATTTTTGGCCAGCAGGTCGTCGCGGGACATTCCCGGCTTCCGGGCCAGTCCGGCGGTGATGATCACAACGTCGGAGTCGGCGGTATCCGCATAATCATTCGAACCGATGACCTTCCCGCTGAAATTGTCCAGGGGACCTGACTGCCAGAGATCAAGCGCCTTGCCCTGGGGGATACCCTCCATGACGTCGAGCAGGACGACATCCCCCAGGCATCTGTTCATGGCCCAGTGAGCAGCGGTGGCGCCGACGTTGCCGGCTCCGATGATTGTTATTTTCTTTTTCATGGCAACCTCATTCGTGTTGTTTCAGCAATTCCTCTACCCGTTTAATATCTTTCGGGGTGTCGACCTCGATGGAATCATGTTCGGTCAGTACGACCCTGATTGTATATCCGTATTCAAGTGCCCGCAATTGCTCCAGTTTTTCAAACCGCTCCCATTCTCCCTCGGGCAGGGCGACAAAGGTCAGCAGAAATCCCTTCCGATAGGCATAAAACCCCAGGTGCTTGTAATATGTAGGCCTGCCTGCCTCGTCGGGATTGCGCTGGAAAGGAATGGAGGCTCGGGAAAAATACAGCGCGTTGCCGTGGCGGTCGAAAACGGTCTTGACATGGTTGGGGTCATTGATTTCTTCCGGGCGGACAATTTTGTAGACAAGCGTGGACATGGGAAGCGCCGGATCGGCCAGCATCGGCCCCACCACCTCTTCCACAACCCTGACCGGAAAAAGGGGCTGATCCCCCTGAATATTGACGACGATATCGTGCTCGGAAATATCCAGCAAGCCGGCGGCCTCGGCCAGGCGGTCCGTTCCCGAGGCGTGGTCCGCCCTGGTCATGACCACCTCGCCGCCGAATGACCTGACCTCTTCGGCGATGCGTTCATCGTCGGTGGCAACGACAACCCGCGACAGCAGCGGGACCAGCAGGGCCCGCTCCACAACATGCCTGATCATGGACTTGCCCATGATCCTGGCCAGCGGCTTGCCCTCAAACCGGTTGGAATGATATCTGGCCGGTATGATCGCAATTACTTCCGATTGTTTGTCCGTCATTATCTTCAGTCGTGCAAACTCATTTTGTCTTCTGTCCTCTGGCTCCTGAAATGCTGCCGACTGATGACTGCCAACCTTCCGGTGCAGCCCGCTCCGTCTCCGGCATACCGGTGCCGTTTAAGCCTGGATCTGCAGCTGAAAATTATTTATTTTACCTTTATGCACCCCAAATGGCAACGGCCAATCCATGACAAAACAACAAAGCACTGTCCGGTTCAACCGGCTGGCGGCCGACCAGCCTTCCCCAACGTAATTGAACGGCTCGGGTCCCAGGCGTTTCAGCTTTTGAGAAGCGCTGCCAATTACATCCCTGTAATTTCCACTATTCCTCTCCTCCATGGAATATGATATTATGGTATTCATCAGTAATGTCCGGTTAGGAAATTGCATGAATTTTCATTCGTTTGCGGAGCTTTTTACTTCGCCTTTGCCATGGTCCCGTTGGTTTACGGCTTAGTAAGTAATTTCATAAATACGATGACGTATTATTTTGCCTTTTGAAAGTCATTGTGGCATACTTTTCTTAACAAAAGGAGGAGAGTATGCCGAGAAAGAGCCCTTATTCGATTGTATTAACCGAGCAGGAGCGGAAAAAACTGGAGAGCATAGCGCAGAAGTATACGGCACCTTACTTTGCAGTCGTGCGGGCCAGGATAGTTCTTCTTGCGGCGCAAGGACTTTCCAATGATCAAATT
>DSAE01000120.1 GCA_011372855.1 Desulfobacteraceae bacterium | reverse complement strand
GTCAACAAAGCCCGCTGCATGTTCTGCGGCAACTGCTACACGATGTGTCCGGCCATGCCCCTGGCCGATCCCGAAGGCGACGGAATCGCCATCCTGGTCGGCGGCAAGGTGTCCAACCGCATCTCGGCGCCCAAGTTCTCGAAACTGGTGGTCCCCTTCCTGCCGAACAATCCGCCGCGCTGGCCGGAGACCGTGGCGACGGTGAAGAAGATAGTCGAGGTCTACGCCAAGGACGCCAAGAAGTACGAGCGCGTCGGCGAATGGGCGGAACGGATCGGCTGGGAAAAATTCTTCGAGAAATGCGAAATCCCGTTTACCGACAAGTCCATCGACGACTACCGTCTGGCATACGACACCTGGAGAACAACCACCCAGTTCAAGTTTACCAACGCTACGGCCAAGTACACCGGGTAATTGTGGGTTGTACAGCCCGGCGCTCAGGGAGCGCCGGGCTTTTTTTACTGCTTCAACTCACCTCATCAAAGGAGGCCACAACATGGCTTTGAGTAAGGAACAATTGAAGGAAGCGATACTGGAGAAGGCACTCAAATCACCGAAAGCTCAGCTTTACATCAAAGATTTTTATGCCTGTGATCCTGATTCCTCGCCCCGGGCGATCAAGAATGCGGCCAACGAAATGGTGAAGGAGGGCAAACTGACTTTCTGGTCCTCCGGCTCGACAACGATGTACGCGGCCAAGGGGCGCGCCAAAGACGAAGAAGGATCGAAACACATATAGCTTGTAAAAAAAAAGCATATATCGTATAAGATTTACTACTCAATCTCAGCCGCTACATTGTCAGGGTTCCGGCTTGATTGATTCGGCGAGTTTCAATCATTTCGACCGGAGGAAAATCTCAGGTCCACGGTGCAGGGAGATTGCTCGAATCCGTTCGAAATGACTCATTTTCCCTGATCCCGGCGATACTTTAGCTGAGGATGGCAGTCATAAGCAGAGGCCGCACGCCTCTGCTTTTTTATTTTGGTTGCAACAACGAGGAGATGACGATCAGAATTTTCCGCTACGGCCGGGTCCGGTCAACCAACTCAATTGCTCTTGAGCTGGCCAGCCGGAATGAGAAGGACTCAGCGGTCATTCTGGCCGACCAGCAGACAGCCGGCAGCGGCAGACGCGGCCGGCAATTTTTTTCTCCGCCGGGCGGGCTCTATATGTCGGTCATCCTGCGGCCCGCCCTTGTCACAGAACGTCTGCCGCTGGTCACCCTGGCGGCGGGAGTCGCGTGCTCCGGTGCGCTGGAGGAGCAGACCGGGCTGGGTATACGCCTCAAATGGCCCAACGACCTGTATCTGGGCGAAAGAAAACTCGGCGGCATATTAACCGAAGCGGCCCCCTTTTCCGTCGCGAGGGGAGTCATTCCCTTTGTCGTCGTAGGCATCGGCGTCAATGTCAATACCCCGGCGGAAACGTTCCCGGAGGAGTTGCGCAATCACCTTGTCTCGTTGTATGATGTGCTCCGCCGCCCCATTGACATCCCCGACCTGGCGGCCGCCATCGCCGAACAGCTCATCGAAACCGCTGCCGGTCTCGAAGGAGATGTTGATGGAGTTCTCGCTGCCTGGCGGCGGCGTGATATTCTTCTTGGCCGGCATATCGAATGGCTGGATCCCCAGGGACGGAGGGTGCAGGGATACGGCGCCGGGTTGATGAACGACGGGTGCTACCGCCTCACAATGGAGAACAGTGCAGAACATGCGGTTCTGGCCGGGGACCTGATTATCCGCGCCGGACGGGGTTGAATAGTATGGATCACACCGGGAATTCGATTTCCTTCCGCAGCCTGGTGGTCCGCGAGAGCGAACCGGGCTGTTATACCAGGAAGATTGAGCGGAAAATGACCGGCGAACTGCCTCCCGGCGATGTCCTGGTTCGGGTCCGCTACTCCTCGCTGAACTACAAGGACGCGCTGTCGGCCTCGGGCAATCGGGGCGTGACCAGAAAATATCCTCATACCCCGGGAATCGATGCAGCCGGCATCGTGGTCTGGAGCGCAACCGACTCTTTCCAATCCGGGGATGAAGTCATTGTCAGCGGCTTTGATCTGGGGATGAACACTCCCGGGGGGTTCGGACAGTATATCCGGGTGCCGGCGACCTGGGTCCTTCGCCGTCCGCCCGGACTGACTGCCGAGCAGTGCATGCAGATCGGCACCGCCGGCTTCACGGCGGCCCAGTCGGTGACCGCCCTGCAGGCAGCGGGCGTCGGGCCGGGGGCCGGACCGGTCCTGGTAACGGGGGCCACTGGCGGCGTCGGCTCCTTTGCGGTGGCCCTGCTCAAGCAGTGCGGATTCACCGTCACCGCGGTTACCGGCAAGGTCCAGGCCCATCCCTTTCTCAGAAAACTCGGAGCGGCGGCTTTTCTCAGCCGTGAGCAGGCGGTGATCGGCGAGGACCGCATGCTGCTCAGGGAAAGATGGGCCGGGGTCGTTGATACGGTGGGGGGTGACATACTCGCCACCGCCATCAAGGCAACCCGGTATGACGGCACGGTAACCTGCTGCGGCAACGCTTCTTCCGGCAGCCTGCCCCTCAATGTCTATCCCTTTATTCTGCGGGGCGTCAGGCTGCAGGGCATAGATTCCGCCCGCTGCCCCCTGGCCAGGAGAGAGGCGATCTGGCAACGCCTGACCGGTGAATGGCGCCTTCCAGCCCTTGGTGAAATGTGCCGGACCGTTGCTCTTCAGGAAGTTGATGCCTATATTGACAGGATGCTTCAAGGCAAGCTCATGGGCAGAATTGTTATCAACCTCGGGGAGGAGGAATGAGTGTAGAATCGGCGAAAGAAGTGTTCAACGTGGAGATTGAGGGACTCAAAGCGGTCAAGGAGCGCCTGGGCGAGGAGTTTGAACAGGCGGTCGCCATGATCATGGATTGTCCGAGCCGGCTGGTCATAACCGGCATTGGCAAATCGGGCATCATCGGCCAGAAGATATCCGCCACCCTGAATTCAACGGGAACGCCGTCCTTCTTTCTCCATCCTGTCGAGGCCATGCACGGGGACCTCGGCATGGTTTCCTCTTCCGATGTTATCCTGGCCATATCCTATTCGGGCGAAACAACGGAACTCAATGCCCTGCTGGCCAGCCTGCGCGGCAGGGCGGTTCGGATTATCGCCATGTCGGGCAATCCCCATTCCACCCTCGCCGGGTTTGCCGATGTGTTCCTGAACGTCAGGGTTCCCCGGGAGGCCTGCCCCCTCGGATTGGCGCCGACCTCCAGCACAACCGCCACCCTCGCCCTGGGCGACGCCCTGGCGATATCGCTGTTGAAAAGGAAGGAGTTCAGGGCCGAGGATTTCCGGCGCAACCATCCCGGCGGCAGTCTCGGGGAGCGGCTCAAGGTCGCGGTCCGGGAAGTGATGCTGCGCGGGGACAAGATCCCCGTCGTTGTTGAGAGCGCATCGGTCGCCGAGGCGATTGCCGAGTTGAACGCAAAGAGTCTCGGCGCTGTTCTCATAGCCGCGGCAGACCACATGCTCAGGGGGATCATCACCGACGGCGACCTGCGGCGGATGATCATCCAGAACAGGGATATTCAGGGTCTGGAGTTGGGCAGGGTCATGACCGCTGACCCGGTGAGCATCCTCGGGGATCTGCTGGCCGCCGACGCCCTGAGCATCATGCAGCGCCATGAAATCACTGTCCTGCCGGTGGTGGGCAAGGACGGGAAACTGGAAGGGATTCTCCATCTGCACGATCTGCTGGGCAAGGGAGAGTTCAGGTTTTTAATCTAGATTCGGAACGGCCATGTGTCAGATCAGTGTTTTTGTCGAGGAGAAAGGAAAGCAGGAAAAGGTGATGGAGAATGTAACCGGCCTGGCAGTTACGCCGGAGGGAGTCGTCCTGTCGGCCTTTTTTGAAGAACCGAAAACCCTGCCCCACTTCGTCATTTCCCGTATCGATTTTCTCGGCGGCAGGGTGATCCTGGCCAGGGACGGGTCCTGATCCAAAAAAACAGGGAAGCTGTTATGAACGACGTGGATAAGCTGCGGGTCCTTCTTCCGCATTGGCTGGAACACAACCGGGACCACGGGCGGGAATTCGCCAAATGGGCGGAACTGATGCGCGCCGCGGGGCGCGGGGAGATTGCGGAACTGCTGGAGCAGGCCGACGCCTCACTGCGGGAGGCGGACGCGGCACTGGAAGCAGCTCTGCGCAAATCAGGCGGAAAACCGGGCAACGACCACCACCACCACCATCATCACCATCATAATTTTCCCGAGTAGATGTTCCAGGTGTCGGTGTCCAGGTCGTACCGGTAGTTGAGTTCCAGCCGGAACACCCTTCCCTGGCGCCTTTCCGTACAACTCATGGCAAAGATCATGATGTTGCCCTCCCGCCTGATGAAGGAGACGTTCGGATTCGACAGTTCCGACAGTTTCGCCGACGGATAATGCTCCCTGAAGATCCGCTCGGCATTCTGCGTGAGCCAGTCGATCCTCCGGTTGATCAGCAGTTCTTTTTCCAGGTCGTTGGTCCGATGGCGGGTATGTTCAAGGGTTTTGCCGAGGATTTCGTCATCCCGGAAGGGACTCTCCTCGATGAGACGGGCAATGACCCGGTATTGCGCCACTGCCACCTCCAGGTCGCCAAGCTCCAGGGTGTTGTCGAGCCGTTGCTGCTCCCCGGCAATGCGGGTCATCAGGGTGGTTCGTTCTATTTTCCTTTTACTGTCGGCGGCCTCCTCATTTCCCAGCATGGCGGCGTTTTCGTCAATCAGGGCAACCGCTTTCGCATACTCGGTCACCGCCCGATCCCATTGCTGCAGTTCAAAGGCCGTTCTGGCGATCGCCAACTGGTGGAACAGCCGGGAGTTGATCAGCATTTTGGCCAGTTCAGCCGCTTCCCGGCTTTCGGCGATGGTCGGCTGGGCGGAGAGAATGTGCTGCGCCCGTTCCAGGGCGGTCATGGATTCCTGCCAATCCGAGGCGTTGTAAGCGCGTTTGCCGGCGTCCAGTTCCCGCCGGAAGGAAACGGTTGCCAGTTGCAGCTCGACCTGTTCACGGTTCTCCAGTGAGGGGAAGGCGCCGGGGAGTTCCAGGGCTTGCCGGTAGGCAGCGGCAGCCTGTTCCCATGCCCCGCTTTTTTCCGCTTCAGCGGCCAGGTTGAGGCTCTGCTGCAGCCGCAGGGCAGTGATGGTCTGCCGGATCTCCTGCTCACGCTCCTGCAAACCGGCCGGTTCAAGATGGACAAGGCTTTGTTCGTAGGATTCGACCGCCCGGTCCAGTTGTCCCTCCTGCCGAGAGGTTTCCGCGGCTTCGGTCAGCAGCTTGAATTGATCAATGGCCCTGGCCGTTTCGATACTGATATAGCGGCCATCGTACAGGACCCTTCCCCGCAGGCCCTCCTTGTATGCAGGGGAGTTGAGGATGGTGTCGATCTCCGTCCGCAGGTCGTGTTTTGCGGAGGGGTGCAGAAGGAGAATGTTGTCCAGTGCGCTCCGGGCACTGTCCAACGCCTGCCGGGCAGGCTGGAAATCCTTGTCCTGGATGAGCCGGCGGCCGTTTTCGAATTCCTGTTGTGCCAGCCGGATGTTTTCCGAATCGTTTTTGAACAGCAGGGCGCCGCCGACGAAACAAACGGCTGCGACAAGGACGGCGGCGATCAGTTTCAACGGCAGTTTGACCCTGGTCTGCCGGCGAGGCTTTCTCACCGGGGCTGTTTCCTCCGTGGTTTTCCGGTCCTTGCCCTCGGCAGCCGGTTCTTTTTTCTCCGCGGGAGGCGGGGGCGGTTTTTTCTGTCCCAGGGCCATGAGGGATTCCCGGATCCGGTTGCGGGCAAACTCCAGGCCGGGATAGTCAATGGCGATATTGGCGACCAGGTCGAGCATGATGCCGGCTTTTTCCAGTTCGCCGTTTTGTTTATGTTGATCGGCCTTTTTATACAGTTCATCGGCCCTGCTGATCGCGTCGGCAATGGTTTGCCGGTATTCTTCCAGATCGGCGACCGTTTCCGGCTCTTCGAGTTCGGCCAGCACCTTTTTGGCGGTAAAAATTTCTTTCTGCTCGATGAGAGGAGCGATCGATCGGGCGGGTCCGCCATATCTCCGCGAGGGGTCCTCGTCCAGTTCCAGGGAGAGTCCCTCCAGGCCGAGTCTGTCCTCTGTCCCGGCCTTCTTTTGTCTGCCGGCCCGCCCTGATCCGGCAGGCCGCAGCGATTCATCGCTATCGAGGTCAAGGGCAATGATTTCCTCTTCCGGTTCCAGCCGGTCATCGGCCCCGGAGCGGCCGGATGACCCGGACCCTTCCCGGAAACCGGCAGGCCCGTTCAGATCCGTTGCGCCGCCTTCGCCAGGCATATCCGAGCCCGGCGGAGCCGCCTCGTCAGCGGAAGGCTCAAAGGCGATGTCGAAAATATCCTCCATTTCGGCCGGCGGCTCTTCCGGGAAAGCGCCGGTCCGGACCGTATTACCTGAGCCCTCGTCCTCGAAGGGAAAATCCCCGCTTTCCTGAATAGCGGTCCAATCCTCAAGTCCCTGCCCGGCCCCGGCCCCGCCCTTGCTTTCCAGTTCCAGTGCAAAGGGGAAATCGTCGCCCGGCAGTTCTACAGGGGATTTCGGTCCGGTCTCCGCGTCGCCCGGGGTCTGTTTCCCGGCGCGATCAATGCCCGTGAAGCGGTTGTCGCCGCTCGCCGTTGCGCCTCCCCCGGGCCAGGCTCCATCGTCATCCGTTTCATTTTTCCGTGGGGCAAGCTCCGCAAAGGGCAGCAGTGACTTGTGTTCCTCATACCAGTCGAAAGCCCGCTGGTTGAGCGGTTCCCGGGTGCTGCACCGGGCCCCGCAGATCATTTGACCGATATGAACGATCAGTTCGGGCAGGGATTGATGTTTTTCCCAGAAGTCGGCTATCCGGACAGCATCGGGGTCCATGTCGGGATGAAAAACCGGGGTAAGGGGTTTGACGATCGGGGCAGAATGGGGGTAGCCGAAGGGAAGGGATATGCGGATCAGATGCCTGTCCGCGGGAGAAGCGGTTCCATCCGGATTTGCCCTGTAGCCCTTGACATTGTATTCAATGTCATAGCTCTCGGGCGGATCTCCCCGGGTTTGCAGGAGGGTGATACTGCCGGGATACAAGGCGAGGATTTTTTTGACCCGCGCGAAATCGGATTGAAGCTGCTGCACGTCAACGGACATGGTAAACCTGCACAGTGAATGATGAAAACGGCGAAACAGGATCCGGACGGCCGGCCGGCTGACAGCCTCCCTGGTCACTTATTGTATAGTATTCGAATAGTTCCAACAAGAAGCTTTTTTGCAAGGGCAGCGCCCGGAGGCAGCCGGAATGGCGGCCGGTTCATGACGATCGGAGAACGGGTGGGTGAGCATCTTCCTCATTCCGGATACCGGCCGCCCTGACCGCGGTGGCGGAAATCGGCGATTCCATGATGCTGCTCATGGAAGGAATCAAAAGACCGGATGAGCGACAAACCGGCAGCAAACCGGCAGGTTAATCCTCCCTGTCTTCAAACCCCTGGCCATAGACGGAGCGGCCCTGTACCCGGATAAGCCAGCACTGCTCCGGGGACCGGGCAATTTCCTGTTTCCGGTTTTCCGTCAGCCAGTGGGAAATCTCATCGATGTCGAAGAAGCGGGAGTCCACCCCGAAAAAACCATCCAGCAGGTGGCACATGGTGTGCAGCAGCTTGCTCATGAATCCCTGCGGCATGACCAGCAGGTCGTCAAGGGAGGTGCAGCCTTCCTGCCGCAGTTTGTTGAGCAGGTCGGACAGCACCTGGCGGTTCCCGGCTATGGCGCTGCTCAACAGCTCTTCAAACCGCCCGTCCGTGCCATTGACCGAGTTGGCCCGGTCGAAATCGATGGAGTCATAGTGGACCAACTGGGATTTATCGAAAAACAGGCGAATATGCTGTTCGCAGGTTTCACGGTCGGGTCCGCTCATCAGCATGTCGTGTTCCATGAACAGGATCATCGCTCCTCTTTCGTCCGGGTGAATGGTTCAAGCCGGGGAATGGCCGTAAAGCTGTCAACGTGGTATTCGGCCTCGAGGGAGGGAGATTTGAAGGCGATGAGCCGCATCCCCACGATCCTCGTGTGTTCGCGATCAACCTCGCTGTCGCCGATATAAATGGCCTCGTCGACGTCCACCTGAAAATTGTCCAGGATCATATAGAGGCCGTCGGGCGCCGGCTTGGGCCGCGGCGCATCGAGGGCGGTCACCACCTGGTCGAACCACGGTCGAAGGCGGAAGATGTCAAGGAGCATCGGCATGGTGGTGGTTCTGTTGGTGCTGATGGCCGTGTGGTATTTCGGCTTGATCAGGCGCAGAAAATCGAGCAGGTCCGGCTCCATTACCATGTAGCGCAGGAAGGGACCGTAATCGAGTTCGGTCCGATACCGGTCGGCGGCCTCCCTTTTGATCAGGGGCTGGTTGCGGAAGATGTGGGCGATGGAATCGGTGACGTTGTGGGAATGCACGTAATCGAGGTCATCCTCGTCCATCGGGGGGCAGCCGAAGCGGGCGAGCAGGTGATTATAGTAGGCGCGGTTGGCTTCCCGGGAATCAAACAGGACACCGTCGCAGTCGAAGATGACAAGTTTCAGCATCGGTTTCGTCCGTCGGGTGGGTCGCATCGTTCACTGTCGGAACCGTATATTTCCCGGTTCAGTTCGTCAAAGAAAGTTTCCATGAACGCGTGCCGCTGTTCCGCCAGCCTGCGGCCAGGCCCGGTATGCATCTGGTCACGGACCCTGCTCAGCTTGACCCGGAATTCCCGATAGGCGGTGTCTTCGGCCGAGTAGGGGCGGGTATGGGCATGGTCGATTTCCGCGTCATGCAGTCTGGCCCCGACCTGGCCGGCAAATAGAAAGGCCCGGCCGATGCCGATGGCGCCGATACAGTCCAGCTTGTCGGCGTCAAACAGAATTTCAGCCTCCAGAGTCTGCGGGCTCTCCCCGCCCCGGAACCGGTGGGAACGGATGCAATGGACGATGGCCTCGATATCCCCGGGGGAAAATCCAAGGTCAACAAGAATCTCCGCGGCCATTTCCGCTCCCTTGCGGGCATGACAGACACTGCCCCGCCCCGCGGTTTCATGACGGCGACCGATGTCGTGCAACAGGGCTGCCGCCGCAAGAATGTCCAGGCGGGCATGCAATTTCCTGCCGATGGCCAGGGCCGTGCGGTAGACGCGGTCAATGTGGTCGGGACCGTGCGAACCACCTTCCTCTTCACAATAGCGGCGGTTTGCCTGCCACAGAGCTTCAGTCAGCTCCGGGCCGAGGGGTGAGTTGCCGTCAACAGTCATTCGTCGAACAATTCCTGTCGCAGCCAGCGGATGCCGAGGAGGAGCAGCTGTTCATCGTCGCCGGCCAGTCCCTGCAGTTCATCCGCCCTGAGCGGCCGCCGCAGGGTGATGCGGCCGTCATTGAATTCCTGCCGGAAGGTATCGAGGTTGTACAGGGCCAGGATAAACTGATCGAGTTGCCGGCGGGAAGGGCGGAAACCGTTCCGTATCCGTTGGTGCTGGGTGACATCCAGGAGCGTGTCGTTGCATCGGGAGTAGTCGTCGAGGCCCTGGCCGGCAAAGTATTCGCCGGTCGTCTGGCTGGGTCCTTCCCTGAAGCCCAGGCAGTGGGGTTCCCTGACCAGGACCAGCGTTTCTTCGACCCCGCCGTCCCTGCCGGCCGATGCGCCGCGTCCCACCGGATAGGCCCGGCAGGCGCCGGGTCGGTCCTCGTACACGGTGCAGCCGGCGGGAGAGACGAACACGCAGCTTGCCCGGCCGTCGTCGATCATGGTCAGGTAGCATTGCGGGAACAGCAGACTCGGGTCCCACTCGATGATGACATACTGCTCGAGGAAGCGGCCGGAATGCAGCTTCAGCCTGTTTTTCAGGCGCAGAACATCATAGGGGGTCAGAGCCAGGTCCAGCTGCCGGCAGCATTCGGTAAAGCAGGGAACTTCCGGATGACAGGCAAAACGGAAGCGGGATGTGGTGCTGATCGGGACAAAGCCGTCGGGCAGGACGGTCACGGTTCAATCCCTCTCCGGCCAGAAGGTAAGAATCGGGCTGGCCACGAAGATGGAGGAAAAGGTCCCGATGATGATGCCGGCCAGGAGCGCGAAGCTGAAATCGTGGATGGTCGAGCCGCCCAGGAAATAGAGGGAAAAGAGGGTCAGCAGGGTGGTCAGGCCGGTGACCACCGTTCGGCTGAGGACCTGGTTGACGCTGAGGTTGATGACCGAGAACAGGCTCTCCCCTTCCTTTTTCTTGTGCAGATTTTCGCGGATGCGGTCAAAAACGACAACGGTGTCGTTGAGGGAATAGCCGGCCAGGGTGAGCAGGGCGGTGACGATCAGCAGGTTGAACTCCAGGCCGAGCAGCCAGCAGATGCCGAGCACGGCCAGCACGTCATGAAAGGTGGCGGCCGCCGCGGCGACCCCGAAGCGCAGGTCAAAACGCAGGGCCAGGTAGGCCAGGACGCCGAGCAGGGAAATAGCAATGGCGAGGATGGCCTTGTTGCGGAGCACGGCGCTGACCGAGGAGCCGATCTCCGACTGGCTTTCGACGATAAATGCCCTGTCCGCCAGTTCGGCATTGAGGATGTCGGTGAGTTCCTCGCCCAGGTGGCCGACGGTTTCCTCGGATTTCTTTACCTTGACGATCAGCCGGTTTTCGCCGGGAACTTCCTGCAGGTCGATGTTGTCCCAGCCGTTCCTGGCAAAGGCGGAACGGACCTCATCGAGGGCGAACGGCTTCTGGGCCTGGTATTGCAGCAGCGACCCTCCGGAAAAATCCACTCCCAGATTGGCCTGGCCTCTGAGGATCTGGACAAAGCCGATCAGGCCGATCATGACCATGACCCCGGACAAACCGAAGGCTATTTTGCGGACTTTGAGGAAATCGAAATCGGATTTCTTGATGAATTCCAGGAACCGCAGCTCTTTCAGCCATTTCATGCTGTACAGCCCGTCGTACACCAGCCGGGTGCAGAACAGGACAGTGAACAGGTTGAGCATGATGCCCAGGGACAGTGTCACCGCAAAACCCTTGATGGGGCCGGTGCCGAACAGGAACAGGGCCAGGGCGGTGATCAGGGTGGTGACCTGGGAGTCGACGATGCTCGAGAAGGCGTTGTCAAAGCCGCCGTCCACTCCTGATTTGACCGATTTGCCCAGGGCAAACTCCTCGCGCATGCGCTCGTAAATAAGCACGTTGGCATCCACCGCCATACCGATGGTCAGGATGATGCCGGCAATACCCGGCAGGGTCAGGGTCGCGGTGAGCATGGCCAGGCCGACGAAGAGAAAGAGCATGTTCAGGAGCAGCGCATAAATGGCTATTATGCCGGAAATCCGGTAATAGACGAGCATGAAGACGATGACCAGGAAGGTGCCGAACAGGCCGGCCATCAGTCCCCTGTTGATGGAATCCTTGCCGAGGCTGGCACCGACGGTAAGGTTCTGGATTATTTCCACCGGCGCCGGCAGGGCCCCCACCCGCAGGACAATGGCCAGGTCCGTTGCCTCTTCATGGGTGAAGCTGCCTGATATCTGGGCCTTGCCGCCGAGGATTTTTTCCCGGATGACCGGTGCGGAACGGACAACCTCGTCCAGCACGATGGCCAGCCGCTTGCCGACATTTTTTTCGGTGACATGGCCGAATACCGTCCCGCCGCGCCCCGTCAGGTCGAGGCTGACGTAGGGTTCGTTGAAGTTGCCGCCGATCCGCACCTGGGCATCCTTGACCATTTCCCCGGTCATCAGGACCTGGTTTTTGAGGAGAATGGGGACCCTGGTTTCCGCCCTGGTCTGGTTGTCGACGACCCGTTCAAAATAGATTTCTGTGTCCGGCGGGATCTGGCCCTGGAGAGCGAGGTTCAGCTGCCGGCGGCTTTCCCCCCATTGCCATTGACCGTTCTGCACGGCCTGGTTGATCAACTGGTTGAGATTGATGCCGGTGTCGTCGGCCACCAGCTTGAATTCAAGCTGGGCGGTCTGGCCGATGAGGTCCATGGCCCGGTCCGGATCCTTGATGCCGGGGAGCTGAACCACGATTTCGTTGTCCCCCTGGCGGATGATGACGGGCTCGGTGACGCCGAACTGGTCAATTCGATTGCGGATGATTTCCAGGGACTGGACGACGGCGTTTTTTCTGATATTTTCGATTTCGTTCTTCTTCAACTGCAGGGTGATTTTCGGGAAACTTCCTTCCTCCGCCTCAACCGCGATATCGAGATTTTCGAATTCGCCCCGGATGACTTCGCGAACGGTATCGACGGCACCGATGTTGGGGAGCGTGAACATTACCCGGCTCGCATCGCCCGAATCCATGCGCACGGCGGTGATATCCCTGTCGGCCAGCACCTCCTTGAGGTCGGATGCGGCCAGATCCAGGGAATTCTGGATCGCCCGGTCAATGTCAACCCGGAGAACAAGGTGGATGCCTCCCTGCAGATCGAGGCCCAGCTTCAGTCCTTCCGGGGCCAGATATTTTTTCCACCACCCCGGAACATTGGGATAAAAGGAGGGGACGACGGCCACAACGGAAAAGAGTATCAGCACGGCCACCAGGCCGAGTTTCAATTTGAGCGACGTGTTCATCGGTTAAGCTCTTGAGTAAGGGTCAGAGGAGTACCATGCAATTTTTCAGTTAAAACCGGTTATTATATACCGTTGCCCGGTATTTGGCAATGCCGGCCTTTATTTTTCGCCCCGCCTGTTAATGGCGGCGGCCATGCAGGCGGCGCCGAAGCCGTTGTCGATGTTGACCACCGCGAGGCCGGGCGAACAGCTGTTGAGCATGCCGAGCAGGGCGCTGATGCCTCCCGCCCCGGTACCGTAGCCGATGCTGGTCGGAACGCCGATGACCGGGGCGCTCACCATGCCGGCAACCACGCTGGGCAGGGCGCCTTCCATGCCGGCGACGACGATGATGACCCCGGCCTCCCGCAACAGTTCGGAATGAGCCAGGATGCGGTGCAGGCCCGCTACCCCCGCGTCGTAGACGCAGCGGACGCGGTGGCCGAACAGCTCCAGCGATATCCTGCACTCTTCGGCGACCGGCTGGTCCGAGGTGCCGGCGGAGACGATAACCACTGTCCCCCTGCCGCTGTCAGCCTGAATGAGCTGTTCATTGCCGGTGAGCATCCGGGCCGTGTCATGGTAGGTCAGCCCGTCGAGTCTGCCGAAGACTTCCCTCGCTTTATCCGGCGACACCCTGGTCGCCAGGACCACGTTTTGCCTTTTCAGTTGCGCGGCAAGAATTTCGATCAGATGGGCCGCTGTCTTGCTCTCCCCGAAAACAGCCTCGGGCAGACCGGTGCGCAGCTGGCGGTGATGATCGAGCCGGGCCGAGGGCAGTATTTCGGTGGGAAGGTGCCGCAACTGCTCGACGGCATCGCCGACGGCCAATGTGTTGTCCCTGACCCGCTCAAGAAGGTTGCGTATATCCTGTTCGTTCATGCTCCATGCTCCCCCGGTTTGTAAGCCAATGACTTTACCACGGCTTTTTCCATTGGTAAACATTTACGGTGCCTCCCTCTTCTGGTACACTGCGGCTGTTTTTTCCCCGTCCACATGAGCACCGGAGAATGTCATGGTCAATGAAAACCTGCCGCCGTTTATCAGGGATCTGCTCGAGCCCGGGGCGTACGCCCATCCCGCCGGGGACGTCCGCCTGGTCCAGACCCATATTTCCTATGTCCTGCTGGCCGGCGACTACGTCTACAAGTTCAAGAAACCGGTCAATTTCGGGTTTCTCGACTTTTCCACCCTGGCAAAGAGGAAATTTTACTGTCAGGAGGAACTCCGTCTGAACCGCAGGCTCTGTCCGGAAATTTACCTGGACCTGGTGACGGTACACCGTGCCGGCGGCCGCTTTGTCCTCGGCGGTTCGGGCAAGGCCGCGGAGTACGGCGTCAGGATGGTCAGGATGCCTGAAGAGCGCATGATGGTCCAGCTCATCCGGGCGGGCGAATTGAACAGGTCGCACATCGACGCCCTGGTGGAGGTGCTGGCGCCGTTTTATCAGCGGGCCGAGCGGAGCCCGGAAATCGATCGGTTCGGCACGGCCGCGGCCGTGGCCGTCAACGTGCTGGAGAATTTCGACCAGACCGAAGCATTTGTCGGCGGCGCGGCCCTGTCGCCTTCCCAGTTCGAGAGGGTATCCGCCTACGCCAGGGCGGTCCTCGCCCGGGAGGATCTGTTCAATGAGCGCATTGCCGCCGGCATGATCCGCGACGGCCACGGCGACCTCTATTCGGCCAACATCTGCCTGGCGGACAAGGTCTATATCTATGACTGCATAGAATTCAACCAGCGGTTCCGCTATTGCGACGTGGCCGGCGACGTTGCCTTCCTGGCGATGGATCTCGATTATCACGGTCTGCAGGCATTGTCCGCCTATTTCATCGACCGTTTCACCGCCGCCTCCGGCGACGAAGGTTTACGGGGAATGCTCGATTTCTACAAATGCTACCGGGCCTTTGTCCGGGGCAAGATAGGGCTGTTCACCGCCAATGATCCGGCGGTGGAGGAAGCGGCGCGCGTCGCGTGCCTGGCCGGGGCAGGCCGATATTTCGAACTGGCGGCAAACTACGCCGGAGGGTAGGGACGTGCGGCGGGTGTTTGTCTTTTTCGGCCTGATCGCCTCGGGAAAATCGACCCTTGCGGAAGCGTTTGCCCGGCGGTATGATCTGCCCTATTACAACACCGACCGCGTCCGCAAGGAACTGGCGGGGCTTGAAGCCCACCGGTCCGCGGCGGACGGATACGGCAGGGGCATATATACCGGGGAGTTTTCGCGAAAAACCTATCAGGCCATGCTTGACCGGGTGCGGAGCGAGATGCGCGCCGGCCGGGACGGGGTCGTGCTGGACGGATCCTATCACAGCCGGGAGGAACGGAGCAGGGTCCGCCGTCTGGCGGCGGCAGAGGGTGTCGCCGCGGTTTTCATCCACTGCGTCTGCGGCGAGGACGAGACCAGGCGGAGAATTGCCCGGAGGGCGCGCGACCCCCTGTCGGTATCCGACGGACGCTGGGAAATCTACCTGGTGCAGAAGGAAGCTTTTCAGCCCCCCGCTGAACTGGCGGACGCCGAACTGATTACGTTGTCCACCGAACTGCCCGTCGCCCGGCTCCTGGACATCCTTGCCCTGGAGCTGAACATGGAACAGGGGCGGGGGGAATTCAGGGCGGATGCCTGACGCCGCCGGGACCACCCGATGCAATCGCCGATAATTCACGTGATGGTGAGGAGAATATGTATACCCGAATCTATTTTTTGCGCTTTCCCAAGGAGACATGCGATCAGCCGATCATTTACCAGCTGGTGCGCCGCTACGATGTCGAATTCAACATCCTCAAGGCCGACATCCTGCCCCAGCGGGAGGGCATCATGATCCTCGAGCTCAAGGGGTTGCGGGAAAATGTCAAGGAATCACTCCAGTACCTCCATGATCTGGGAGTCAAAGCCGAGCGGCTGGCGGGCAAGATCCGCCGGGATGAAGACCGCTGTTTCCAGTGCGGGGCGTGTACGGGCATATGTCCGGTGGGCGCTCTGTATATCAGAAGGCCCGAGATGGCCGTCATTTTTGACCCGGACAGATGTACGGGGTGCGGCCTCTGCGTGACCGGCTGCCCGGTCAGGGCGATGGAGGTTTCCTTCGACAATATTGTGGAGGAGGCCCTGGTATAGCCCTACAGATCCGTTGGTTCCTCCGGGCCGGGGGTCTCCCCGGCTTTGAACAGCTTCCAGTCCGGCATGGTCAGGCGCGGCAGCCAGCGGGTCAAGCCCATCCTGGGAGGATTGCCTTCCTCGATGCGCGCCAGCAGTTTTTCCGCGTTGGCGGTGATGGGGGAGCCGGGGTACATGGCAATCAGGTACCGCAACCGGTGGGCCGCTTCTTCGTAGCGCTTTGTCCGGACGTAAAAGACGGCCACGAAGTATTCATGGTTGATGAGAAATTCCTGCGCCGCCTGGATGCGGGCTTTCGCTTCCGCGCTGTAGGGTGAGTCGGGATAGGCCCGCAACAGGCGGGAGAAAGACTGGAGGGCGTCCCTGGCGCCGCTGGTGTCCCGGTCGATCCTGTCCGTCCGGGCGTAGTCGCACATGCCGATCTGGAACATCACGTACGGTATCGCCTCGTTGGTGGGATGGCGCTCCTCGAACTGCTGGTAGAGAACCTTTGCCTCCAGGTAATTCTTCTGGTAGTAATGGGAATCCGCCGCCTTGAGCGCGGCCAGCATGGCCTGGGGGCTGAAGGGAAAGCGGTCCAGGATCTCTTCAAAACTGTTCAGGGCGCTGTGGTACTTGCCGACGTTGAAATCGTCCATGCCCTCCATGGCCAGGCTCTCGGCCGACTGCTGGACCGTGGTTGAGTCGTCGAAACCGAACCAGCTTTTGAGCGATGCGCAGCCAGCCAGAGCAAGCGGCAGAATCAGGACCAGTACCGTCAGGGCAGGACGGAGAGCCGGTAAGCGGCGGTGATGCAGATATGTCATGATGTTTCCACTATGCAATGTTCTGGATGGTCTGTCGGCGTCGCTGCAGGGACTGCCCGGCCGTCGTCCGGCACCCGTTGGTCCGGTTTACTGTTCATTCATGTTGGCGAGGTAATGTTCAGCGGACAATTCCGCTGTTGCCCCCTCTCCGGCGGCGGTCACAATCTGGCGGAAGTTTTTGCTCCTGATGTCCCCGGCGGCAAAGACTCCCGGAAGGGCCGTCCGCATTTCCGTGTCGGTAATGATGAATCCGTATTCGTCGAGTTCCAGGGCTCCCCGGGGAAGTATTTCGTTATTGGGGACCACGCCGATGAGAATAAAAACTCCGGTCACGGCAAGGGAGGAAGCGGATCCGTCGCGGTGCCGCAGCCGCAGTCCCTCTACCCCGTCGGACCCCCCCAGAATTTCCTCCACCTCGGCATTGAGGATAAACTCGATCCGCTCGTCGGCAAAGGCTTTTTCCTGGACGACCTTTGTCGCCCGCAATTCCTCCCGGCGGTGAATGACCGTAACCTTGGCGGCGAACCTGGTGAGATGGACGGCCTCCTGGATGGCGGTATTGCCTCCTCCCACCACTGCAATTTCCCGGCCTTTGTAAAACGGTCCGTCGCAGGTGGCGCAATAGGAGACCCCTTTGCCGGTGAATTCCTTTTCGCCGGGGACGTTGAGCTTGCCGGGGCTGCCGCCGGTGCAGATGATCACCGCCCGGGCGGTGATACGGTCGCCGTTTTCCAGGTGCAGGATCTTGATTGAGTCCTTCAGGTCGAGGGAAACAACATTAACGGACCTGGTTTCCAACCCGAAACGTCTGGCATGGGCGGTCCACGTTTCAATCAGGTCGTAACCCGCCGCCCCGTCGACGACTCCGGGGTAATTATCGACCCAGTGGGTGATCAGGACCTGGCCGCCAAGGGCCGCTTTTTCCACCAGGACAGTGTTGAGGCGCGCACGGGCGGCGTACAGGCCCGCGGTTAACCCGGCCGGGCCGCCGCCGATGATAACAAGCTGGTAATCAGCCTTATCCATGGTGGAGAACAGGGAAAACGGTCAAGGAGCAGGTTTCTGCAATTCTTACATCAGACGGCCTTGTTGATCAGTTCGGTGAGCTGCGTCTTGCCGACTGCGCCGGTGATCTGATCCACAACATCGCCGTTTTTGAAAAGGATGAGCGTGGGAATGGCCCGGATGCCGTATTTCCCAGGAGTAGCGGGATTGTCGTCCACGTTCATCTTGGCGATCAGGACCCGGCCTGCGAATTCCGCCGCAAGTTCATCGATGACAGGGCCGATGGCCTTGCACGGTCCGCACCAGGGCGCCCAGAAGTCAACGAGGCAGGGAAGGTCTCCCTGCAGAACCTTGGATTCGAATTCATTGTCGGAAATCTGAATCACGTTATCGCTTGCCATGAGGTTTCTCCTTCATCATTTAATTCTCTGAATTCGCAGTACAGCATCCGGGATGGGTCCGGAAATATATAATAGCATGGGGTGCTCCACATCATCGGGTACTCTACCTTGCCGAACGAACCGTGACAAGGAAAAATTCCCCAAAAGCCGACGAGCCGAGCAGGCGGAATCCTTCGGGAAAACCGCCCCGCAGCGGGCGCAATCGCAGGTCGGCAGGGGGCCGTGGAGGCTTCGGGAAGATTTTCCCGGCGGGAGCGGCGCCGGCTCTCCCGCCGGGGAAGCTGCTTTTTTGCTTTTGACAGATGAAAAATAGCCGTGCTATAGTCCGCAGGTTAATGATCAATCAATTCGTTCCGTGAGGTATTGCATGAAGACAGAACTCTCCGCCAAGTTTTTTGCCCGAGCCAGAATGTTCATTCCCGGGGGCGTCAACAGCCCGGTGCGGGCGTGCAAGTCGGTGGGCTGCGACCCGCTCTTTGTCAGCAAGGCGCGGGGAGCGACCATTACCGATGTCGACGGCAATGAATTCATCGACTTCGTCGGTTCCTGGGGGCCCATGATCCTCGGCCATGCCCATCCGGCGGTGGTCGAGGCGGTGCGGCAGACGGCCCTGGACGGCACGAGCTTCGGGGCGCCGACCCCCCTGGAGGTCGAACTTGCCGAACTCGTCTGCGATTCGGTCCCGTCCCTGGAAAAAGTCCGCTTCGTCAATTCCGGCACCGAGGCCACAATGAGCGCCATCCGCCTGGCCCGCGGCTATACCGGCCGCAATGTGGTGGTCAAGTTTGACGGGTGCTATCATGGCCATGCCGATTCGTTCCTGGTCAAGGCCGGCTCCGGGGTGATTACTCTCGGCATACCCGGCAGTCCCGGGGTCCCGGAGGATATTGTCAAAAACACCCTGTCCATCCCGTACAATGACGTGGAGACCCTGGAGCAGACCCTGCGTGACCCGGCTCTCGCCATCGCCTGCGTCATAGTTGAACCGGTGGCCGGCAACATGGGGGTCATCGTCCCGGAATTGAACTTTCTGCGCAAATTGCGGGAATTAACCAGTGAACTCGGCATAATCCTGATTTTCGACGAGGTCATCACCGGCTTCCGGCTGGCCCTGGGCGGAGCGCAGGAGCGGTTCGGCATCATGCCCGACCTCACCTGCCTGGGCAAGATCATCGGCGGCGGCCTGCCGGTCGGCGCCTATGGAGGGAAAAAGGAAATCATGGACACCGTCGCTCCGGAGGGACCGGTCTACCAGGCCGGCACGCTGTCCGGCAATCCCCTGGCCATGGCGGCCGGCCTGGCGCTTGTCAAGGAGTTGCGCAAGCCGGGTTTCTACGATGAGCTGGAGGAAAAAAGCTCCCGCTTTGCCGAGGGGTTGCAGCGGATCGCCGATAACGCCTCCTTTCCCACGGTCCTCAACCGCATCGGCTCGATGATGACCTGCTTCTTCACCGAAGGCCCGGTCAGGGATTTCGCCACGGCCATGAAAGCCGATACGGAACGGTACGGCCGACATTACCGGTACATGCTGGCCGGAGGAGTCTGGCTGGCTCCGTCCCAGTTTGAAGCCGCTTTCGTCTCGGCCGCACATGACCGCGCACAGCTTGAGAAAGCGCTGAATATGACTGAATCGTCATTCAAAAAAATTGGCGATCAGTAAAAAAATCATTGCGTTTGCCGGTTAGTCGTGCTACCACTGAAACGGTCATCCCTGTCGGAATGACGCAGACAAAGGGAGTGAACCATGTCTGAAACGCGCAAGGAGATTTTCAGGCAGCTGGGTGTCTACAGTCATGTCGGCATTACCTTTGTCTGTTGTATTTTCGTAGGCTTCGGGATCGGCTGGTATCTGGACAACAAAGTGTTTGACGGCCGCACGGCGCCCTATCTGACGTTTATATTTCTTGGATTCGGCATTGCCGCCGGCTTCAAGAATCTCTGGCAGTTGACGAAGCGCATGTCGGACGAGTAACATGGGGGAATCGCAACAACAGGCCGGGACAGCGGTGGAGGCCGGAACCCGGCTGCTGGCATATATTCAGCGTTTCAACTGGATTCTGCTTGCGGTGTTGATTGCGGGGGCCTGGTACGTCTTTTCCTGGCCCCGGGCGCAAAGCGTGCTTATCGGCGGACTGCTGGCAAATATCAGCTTTTTTTTCCTGCGACGTGATGTTGCCGTTTTCATGGATAATTTCAGTCAGGCCGGCATGAGCTGGCAGGCAGTCAAAAGCCTGGTAAAGGTCAATTTTTTCGTTAAATTTTACGGCCGGCTGGCGGTTCTGGCCCTCGTTCTCTATCTGCTGATCACCCGGGTCAGCATCGACGTCATCGGCCTGATTGTCGGTCTGTCGACCATCATGTTCAGTATCATTGTGGTTGTCATAGGCAAGGGGAGCATGCTGTATTCGGCGCAACGTTTTAAAGGGGCATAACGCATGGAACATCCGATTCTTTTCATCAATGTTATTCTTGAAGCACTGGGTCTGCCCGTACCGCATACAATCACCGGCCACACGCTGCTGGAAAAGCTGTGCACGCCGTACATGACCTATACCTGGCTGGTCATGGCCTTCTGGATCATCGTTCCCAAGCTGACCATGGGCCGGCTGGAAATCTTTCCCGGCAAGGGGCAGAATTTCTGGGAGATCGTCATCGGCGGCATGGAAAACTTCTTTGCCGAGAACATGGGGCGGGACCGTGCCCGCATGCTGTTCCCGTTTCTGGCCACCTTTGCCCTGTACATTGTCATCGCCAACCTGATCGGACTGATTCCCGGCTTTATGTCGCCGACCTCCAATCTCAACATCACCCTGGGCATGACCATCATGGTCTGGCTGACCCACCATGTCCTCGGCCTGCGGTATCACGGGCTCGGCTATATCAAACATTTTCTCGGACCGATGCCGCTGCTGATTCCGCTCATGCTGCCCATCGAACTGATTTCCAATGCCGCCCGGCTGCTTTCCCTGTCGATGAGGCTTTTCGGCAACATCATGGCCAAGGAAACGCTGCTGTCGGTTCTGTTCATGCTGGCCGGCGCGTACTTCGCCCCCCTGCCGATTTTATGCCTCGGCGTCCTGGTTTCCCTGATCCAGGCCCTGGTCTTTACCCTGCTGTCCGTCCTGTACTGCGCGCAGGCCATGGAGCACGCCCATTGATGGGGCACTGAACAATGCATAAAGCAATCAAGTTGTAGTGAAGAAGGCCAATATATAAAACTTAGTTAGGAGGTTGATCAAAATGGATAAACTGCATATCGCGTTGATCTGTCTTGCCGCCGTTCATTCGATCGGATTCGCCGGACTGGGAGCGGGAATCGGTATGGGTCACGGTCTGAACGGCGCCTGCGTCGGTGTCGCCCGCAACCCGGAAGCAAAAGGCGCCATTACCACCACCATGATTCTTGGTATGGCTCTGATTGAGTCCATCGCCATTTACGGTCTGGTTATCGCCTTTATCCTGTTGTACGCTAACCCGTTCAGCGGAGTTCTCGGCCTGTAAACCGATTACCGGACAGGATCTGTTGATCATCGGGGCTGCGGCACAATGTGCTGCAGCCCTTTTTTTATTTGCAAACCGGCGGGCATCATATATGTTGTTGTCCCTGGAACGGCGGTCGGCTGGTTTGCGTCCGGCCGGCTGTTTCCTTGGTGATTATTTCCCCAATAAACTGTTTCGAGACCGGATTCGTCGGTTCTGCCTCGATTCCGGCACGCGGGCGGTGAGCGTTCGGCCCGTGTCGCCTTCAGGATGAATTGGCATGAAGCGTCTTCATTTAGTCAGTTTGGGTTGCCCGAAAAATCTGGTTGATTCCGAAGTCATGCTGGGGTGCCTGGAGCGGGACGGCTACACTGTTGTCCCGGATCCGGCCGAGGCCGACCTCCTGCTGGTGAATACCTGCGGATTCATCGTTTCCGCCGTCGAGGAGGCGGTTGATGCGATATTGCGCCTGGCGGAATACAAGCGCCGGGATCCGGCAAAAATGCTGGTGGTGACCGGTTGTCTTGTCCAGCGCTACGGCCGGGAATTGCGGAACGAACTGCCCGAGGTCGATCTTTTTACCGGTACGGACGGGTTCCAGGAGATCGATGTCCTCATCCGCCGTGCTTTTGCCGACGGCAGCCCGTTGCTGGACCTCAGGCCGGCGCGATTCCTGATGGACAGTTCGGCCCCCCGCCGGCTTTCCACCCCTTTTTTCAGATCGTACCTGAAGATAACCGAGGGATGCGACAATCGCTGTTCCTACTGCATGATCCCGTCCCTGCGCGGCAATCTGCGGAGCAGAACGATTAATGATCTGGTTGCGGAAGCCCGGCAGCTGGAAGAGAAGGGCGTCCGCGAGCTGACCCTGATCGCCCAGGACTTGACCGCCTATGGCAAGGATTTGCGCAACGGCACGGACCTGCCCGCTCTGCTGGAGGGACTCCTCGCCGCAACGCGCATCCCCTGGATCCGCCTGCTCTACCTTTATCCGACCGGCATCAATGCCGCCCTGCTCGCCCTGATGGCAAGGGAACAACGCATCCTTCCGTACCTTGATATTCCGTTTCAGCATGTCAGCGACGCCGTGCTGCGGGGGATGAATCGGCCGTACACCGGCGGGGACCTTGACCGCCTGCTTGGCCGGATCAGGAGCACCCTTCCCGGCTGCGCGGTCCGAACCACACTGATGGTCGGTTTTCCCGGGGAAATGGAGGAGGATGTCGAGGCGATGACCGCCTGTCTGGAAAAATGGCGCCTCGACCACGTGGGGCTGTTCCGGTACGCCGATGAAGAGGGCAGTCCGGCATTTCTTCTGCCGGGCAAGATCGGCGAGGAAGAAAAACAGCGGCGCTATGACCGGGTCATGCAAGTGCAGGCTGGAGTCAGCGCCCGGTGCCTGCAAAAATATGTCGGCCGCATCGAACCGGTGCTGGTTGAGGGGGTCAGCAGGGAAAGCGATCTGCTGCTGGAGGGGAGGACGCGCTACCAGGCCCCGGATATCGATGGCTGCGTGTACATCACCTCGGGGACGGCAGATCCCGGGGACATCGTCGGGGTGCGCATTACCGAAGCCCATACCTACGACCTCGTTGGCGAGATCGCAGAGGAGGGGAGTGATTAGCGGAATTACTTCGCGCTTTTCTTTTTCCGCAGCTGGTTCACTTTTTCCCTGAGGTCCTTGCCGACCTTGAAAAAAGGAAGCTTTTTCGGGGCCACCTTGATCTTTTCGCCGGTTTTCGGGTTGCGGCCGATGTAGGAATCATACTCCTTGACCACAAAACTGCCGAATCCGCGGATTTCGATGGAATCACCCTGCGCCAGGGCATCGCTCATCGTATCGATGAGGGTGTTGGTAATGGAACTTGCCTCGCGGATGGACAGGCTGGTTTTTTCGGCCAGAGCTTCGATCAGTTCAGATTTGTTCATGCTGTTCTCTCCCGTTGAGCCGCACACAAAAGCAATACCATTGGCGGTTATGGAACCTCATCCGTGTGAAGACGGCCATCCGGTCTGCCCCGCAGAAACCGCTGACGGATCAGGGCGGCAACTCCTTGCGGGCGCGCCTGCCCGGTTTTTTGACTTACGGGCGGGCCGTCTTCGATAACTACTTAAATTTAATCAGGTAATTTTTTGAAAGTAAAGGGGATTTTACCGGAAAACACTTTTTTCAGGTCTTTTTTGGTGAGGAGCCGGTACGAGCCCGGGGGCAGGGAGCCGAGTTTGAGGTTCCCGTACGCCGTTCTTTTCAGGGTGATGACAGGGTAGCCGATTTCCGAAAGCATTCGCCGCACCTGTCTTTTTCTTCCTTCGTGAATCGTTATCTCCAGGGATGTTGTCCCTTTTTTCCGGGCCACCACCCGGACCAGGGCCGGCCAGGTCTGCCGGCCGTCCAGAACGATGCCTTCCCGCAGCAGGTTGATGTTGCCCTCTGACGGAGAACCCTTGACCACGGCGAAATAGGTTTTGTTGACTTCGTAACCGGGGTGGAGGATGAAATGGGCCAGCTGCCCGTCATTGGTCAGAATCAGGGCGCCTTCGGTGTCGTAATCAAGCCGGCCGACCGGGAAAACCCGCTGCCGGATGCCGGTCAGCAGGTCGGTGACGATGGGTCTTCCCTGGGGGTCGGCGAGGGTGGTGACATAGCCGGCGGGTTTGTTGAGGAGCAGGTATATTTTTTCTTCCGCGGCGACCGGGCGGCCGTCGATGGTTATCTTGGCGGCGTGGGGATCGGCTTTGGCGCCGAGCTCGGTCACCACCCTGCCGTCCACGGCAATCCTGCCCTGGAGGATCAATTCTTCGGCCTTGCGGCGCGAGGCGACACCGGCCCGGGCCAGGATCTTCTGCAGCCGCTCCTCCATGTCAGCGCCAGCGGGACGGAATCATTGCGTTGAATTTCCCGTCCACCAGTGCCCTGGTTTGCGGATCGACTTCGAGCACCTCGGTGTACCAGGGCTTCATGCGGCAGTCAAAAACGACCGGGGGGGTGAGGCCGACATGGAAACGGCGGACCGACTGGGCGGCGCCGTGAATGTCGGCGGCCGGTTCGAACCGGGTGAAGAAGGTCCAGAGAAACTCCTGCAGGCTGGAAGTCGCCTCGCCGACGGAATCAACCAGGAGCACCGCCTGCCAGTCGCCGAGCCCGGGCCATCGGGCCAGTTGTTCAGCCAGAGCGGGGGCGCCGCCGTAGTCCGCACCTTCCACAACCAGGGTGCCGGGAAGGAAGACCGTCGGCCGGCGGCACCCGTCGGGCACGGTGCCGGAGAACTCCTGGAGCAGATCGCGCCGCTTGTCCCCGCCGAGGCCCATGAGCATGGCCTTGGATCCTTTATTGACCGACGGGCCGGTGTAGTCAAGGGTGTCCTGGGAGACGTTGGCGAAAATGAACAGGTCTTCGTCCCATTGCACCCGTTCCAGCACATGGACCCACAGGCGGGGAAAGTCCCCGGCGTCGAGGTCGCCGTCGGTGACGATGAGAAACTTGGTCAACGACAGCTGACCCTCGCCGAGAATGCGCAGACCGGCGGCGAAGGCCTCCCGGGGATAGCGGTTTGCCACGCGGGCGGCAGCCAGGCAGTGAAATCCTGTTTCGCCGTAGGTCTTCAACTGCCGCACACCCTTCATGACCAGGGGAAAAAGCGGCGACAGCAGGTCCTGGAGAAAGTCGCCGATGAAAAAATCCTCCTGCCGGGGGCGGCCGACGACCGTGGCCGGGTAAATGGCATCTTTTCGGTGATAGAGGTGGGTGGCCTGAAAAACCGGATAGTCGTGCTGCAGGGAGTTGTACCCGTAGTGGTCGCCGAACGGTCCTTCCGGCCGCCTGATTCCGGGCGGCACGATCCCTTTCACCGCGAATTCGGTTTGGGCGACAAGCCGGTGACCGCCGAGGGGGTCCGGGGTCATCGCCAGTCTGCTGCCCTGCAGGAGCGAGGCGAGCATGAGTTCGGGGATATCCTCGGGCAGGGGGGCGATGGCGGCCAGCATCAGGGCCGGCGGTCCGCCGATGTACAGGGTCAGGGGCAGGGCCTGGCCGAGCCGTTCAGCCGCATGGTAGTGATAGCCGCCGCCTTTGTGAATCTGCCAGTGAATGCCGGTGGTCTGGTCATCATGGCGCTGGATGCGATACATGCCGAGGTTGTGGCCGCTGCCGTCGGGATGTTCCGTGTAGACCAGGGGCAGGGTGACGAAGGCGCCGCCGTCGCTGTGCCATGAGGTGAGCATCGGCAGCGTGGTCAGCCGGGCCGGCCGCTGACAGCATTCAAGGATGGGCGCCCGCCGCGTGGTGTTCATGCCGATTTTCAGGGCCTGGCTGAGCAGGGGCCGTGCCCGCCACAGGGTCTCGAGGGAGGGGGGCATGAGGTGTTCGATGAGTTCGACCAGATGGCGGACAAAATCGAGGGGCCGGGAGCCGAAGGCCAGTTCGATGCGGCGGTTGGTGCCGAACAGGTTGGTGACGACCGGAAAGGATGAATCCCTGACGCGGGTGAACAGAAGGGCCGGCCCGCCGCGGGCGATGACCCGGCGGTGGATTTCGGCAATTTCCAGATAGGGATCGACAGGGGTGTCGATGGTGAGCAGCTCGTCTTCCTTTTTGAGGAGCTCAAGAAAGGAGCGCAGGTTGTCAATGGGAGGCATGCCGGTGGTTCTCCGCGGACGGCTCAGTGCGAGTGGTCGCGGCCGCCAAGGAAAAGGGAATGGTATTCCTGACCGCTCAGGTGGTTGCGCATGATCTCGGTGAGCAGTTGGACGACGCGGCGGATTTCATCGTCGCTCATCCTGGGGATGAGCGTGGACAGCAGTTCATCCTCGCTGAACAGCCGGAGAAAGGCCGCCAGCGACCTTTCATCCTCCGCCCTGGTCAGGCCGAAGACGATATTGTCGGCTGAGCCGGTGCGATCTGAAGGCATGTCATCCCTGGAGAATCTTCCACCAGACGGTGCGATTCCTGGGGCCGTCGAACTCACAGAAAAAGATGCGCTGCCAGGTGCCGAGCCGGAGGCGTCCCGATTCAATGAACACCGTGACGCTGCCGCCGGTCAGGGTCGTCATCATGTGCGCGGGGGAATTGCCTTCCTGGTGGCGGTAAGGGAAGTCGAGCGGAACCATTTGCCGCAGCACGCCCACCAGATCCTGCCGGACCGCCGGGTCGGCGCCTTCATTGATGGTCAGGCCGGCGGTGGTATGGGGACTGTATACCGTGCAGAGGCCGCTGTCGACACCGCTGCCGGCAACGGCCTCCTGGACCTGGGCGGTGATGTCCACCATCTCCATGCGGCTGGAGGTGGACAGGGGAAATTTCCCCGCCGCCGATGTCATGCTACGGCTGGACCTGCCAGACTCCGTTTTCGTCGCGACAGGCCGTGGCATAGGTGGTTTCTGTTTTTCCGTCAATGATGGCCTGGATCTCCGCCTTGCGGCAGACCTGGTTGCCGGTGGCGCTGTAGGCCGGCTGCGGGGTCACCCGGTACTGGTTGCCGCTGTCCGGATTGATCCACGAAGACGACGATCCGGAGACACCGCGCTCATAGACATGGTTCAGCTGTTCGCGGTCATATTTGTCCATCTCGTTGCCGACAATGTAACCCAGCAGGCCGCCGATGGCGGCGCCGATCAGGGTGGCCTCGGTGTTATGGCCGATGATCTGGCCGAGCAGGGCGCCGCCTGCTGCCCCGCCGACTGCGCCGTACTGGCCTTTCTTCGGCATATCCGCGCAGGAAGCAAGGAAAAAACACGCGATTATGAGCGGGACGACAATAAAATGTTTCATAGCATCCTCCATGGTTTTTAGTTGGCTGTACCGTCAGTTCCTTTCTTGGTTGCACCGGGGCAACGTCCTTCCTCCTCGGAGCATATGGACCGGGGCAGGTTTTTGCTGCTCTGCACCCCCAGTTCCCTGAGCGCTTCGGCCCGGGTGATGAGATTCCCCTTGCCGGTGGTCAGGCGATTTCTGGCCCTGTTCCAGGCTTCGTGACTCTGGTGCAGGCGGGCGCCGATTTCTTCAAATGCTTCAATGAACCCGATGAACTTATCATATAGACTCCCCGCCTGTTTGGCAATAGCTAAACTGTTGCGGGCCTGCTCGTCCTGCCGCCACATGTGGTTGATCGTGCGCAGAATTGCCAGCAGGGTCGAGGGGCACGAGAGGATCACTTTCTGCTCCATGGCGCGGGTGAGCAGAGCGGGCTCCATGGTCACCGCCGCTTGGAACGCACCCTCCGCCGGGAGAAAGAGAACGACAAAATCCGGCGCGTTGACGCCGTCCAGGAGATGGTATTCCCGGGCCGCCAGCCCCGCGATGTGTTTTTTCAGGGAATCGAGGTGACCCCGCAGGCAGCCTTGACGTTCGTCCTCCTCCCCGGCTCGGCACGCCTTTTCATAGGCCGTCAGCGAAACCTTGGCGTCAATGACGATCTGCCTGCCGCCGGGGAGCCGGACAACGGCATCCGGCAAGCGGGATTTGCCGCGATTGTCCTTGAGGCAGACCTGGAGGTCAAATTCCCGGCCGCGGGTCAGACCGGAGTCCTCCAGCAGCCGCTCCAGTACCAGTTCCCCCCACAGGCCCTGCATCTTGTTCTGCCCCTTGAGGGCGTTGGTCAGATTGATTGCGTCTTCGCTGATCCGGAGATTGAGGAGTTTCAGATGTTCGATCTCCTTGATGAGGGAGACCCGGTCCCTCGATTCCCGGTCATAGACATCCTCCACCTTCATTCTGAATTCCGCGATCTGCTGGCGGACAGGGGCCAGTATGGTGTTGAGTTCGTCCTGATGCCTGTTGGTGAGGGCCGCGCCTTTTTCCGAGAGGATCCTGCCGGCCAGCAGCTCGAATTCCTTTTCCATCTGTTCACGGGTCTTCTCGAGCAGGGCACGGTGATCGGCGGACTGTTTTCCCGCCTCGGCGACGGTCGTTTGGAGGGCGGCGAATCTGGAGGAGAGGTCGCGGTTTTCGGCATACAGTTCGGTCCGTTCATCCCGGAGCCGATCGCAGGTCGCCTCAAGGGCGGCGATTTCGCGGGTCAGCAGTTCCTCCCGGGCCGACAGCTGAAGCCGGCGGGAATGCTCCCGGCGCAGCGTAAGCAGCAGGGCGGCAAGCAAAACGGTCAGTCCGCCGAACAGGATGATCGTGAGAACGAGCAGGGTGGAGGCATTGAGGAACATGGGGATGACCCGGCAGGATGAAGTCGCAATCAGCTGCAGCGGCTGAGCCGGCGCAGTTCCTCCAGTTCATCGAGGAGGTCGAGGACCAGGGCGCAACCAGGAAGGTTTATCCCCAGATCCCGCTGCAGCCGGACGGTCCGCTTGATCCGGCGGATTTCCAGGGAGGTGAAACGCCAGTACCTCGGCTCCGAACCCCTTGGATTGATCAGCCCCTCGTCGATCATGTCCCGCACCAGCTCCGCCGGGACGGTGCAGATGCTGCAGATCTCGACCAGGCTGAATTCGGTTTCCTCGTCCAGAATGGTGCCGTTGAGAATGATTATTTCATTGGTCATAATTGGGCGTATGCGCTTATTTTCTCGGATTCACCGGCATAAGCCGGGCCATGTCCCGATACAGTTTTTTCTGCTGCTCGGTTTTGGCTTCGGGAACAACAATGCGCAGGGTCACGTACTGGTCACCGGTTTTGGCGGCGGTTGACAGGCCGCGTCCTTTCAGGCGCAGTTTTCTTCCCCCCTGCGAATTGGGGGGGATCTTGAGCTCGACCTTGCCCCCCAGGGTGGGCACGGTCACCGTAGCGCCCAAGGCCGCCTCCCAGGGGGTCACCGGCAGTGTGTAGTAGATGTCCCTCCCTTTGATCTGAAAAAGCGGGTGCTCGGCAAAAGCGATCTCCAGATAGAGATCCCCGCTGGACCCGCCCCCGATTCCCGGCATTCCCTGGCCCTCCAGCCGGATATGCTGCCCTTCGGTAATGCCCTTGGGAATCGTGACCTGCAGGGTATGGGGTTCGGTCCTGACATGGCCGTTCTGATCGACCACCGCCCGGGAAAGGGTTATGGTCTGCTTCGACCCGTGATAGGCGTCTTCCAGACGGATGACGATCTTGGCGTATTGATTTTCGCCCTGCATCCGGAAGCCGGTGGAACGCTGCCGGGAACCGGTGAACCGGCCGCGGCCGAAAAGCTCCTCAAAAAAGTCGCTGAACCCGCCGAAATCCGCTCCACTGAACCCGCCGCCGCTGAATTGGAATCCGGCGTCCCAGTTCGGCGGCGGCTTGAATTCCTGGCCGGCCTTCCAGTTCGAACCGATCCTGTCGTAGGCGGCCTTTTTTTCCGGATCGCGGAGCACCTCGTACGCTTCGCCGATATCCTTGAATTTGGATTCGGCATCGGCTTCCTTGGAAACATCGGGGTGGTATTTGCGGGCGAGACGCCGGTAGGCCTTTTTTATTTCATCCTGCGTGGCGTCACGCTTGACGCCGAGGATGGCGTAATAATCCTTGTATTCCATTTTCGGGGAAGGCTTCCTGGTTTCTTCTTTGCATTGTCTGAAGATGGAAGATACTGTAAGTATATCAATCTGGAAAGAAAAGAAAAAAGTTCATGGATCGCTTAAGGCTTGAACTGACGAAGCGGTTTCTATATGGTGGGAAAAAATCCGGATGCAGGGGCCGGGTCATGGAAAGGGGCGGAGCAGGCAGATCGGGTCGTGCTGACCGGGTTCAGGGCAAGCGGCAAGTCGGTCGTCGGCCGAAAACTGGCGCAGGCCCTCGGTTACCGCTTTCTTGACACCGACGAGGAGCTGGCCGCCGAAATGCAGTGCGGCATCGAAGAGTATGTTCGCCGCCATGGATGGCCCGCGTTCCGGGAACTGGAGCGGAGGCTGCTGGTCCGGCTGGCCGGATGGCACCGCCTGGTGATCGCTACCGGAGGCGGGTCGATCATGCACAGGGAAGAATGGCGGCAGTTGCGCAAAAACAGCCTGGTGGTCTGGCTGAGGGCCGAAGCCGCGACCATCCGGCAAAGGCTGCAGGATGACGGCAGGAGCGCGGCCCAGCGCCCTTCCCTGACCGGCGGGGATATGCTGGCCGAAGTCGACAGGGTGCTTGCCGAACGGGAGCCGCTCTACCGGCAGGGTTCGGATGTCGTCATCGATACGACTGGACGGCCGCCGGAAACAGTGGTATCTCTGATCAAGGACATGGTGGCGCGGACCGGGGAAAGGGACTGATTATGGCGGGAAATACCTTCGGCACCCTGTTCAGGGTGACAACCTGGGGAGAATCACACGGCCGGGCCGTCGGCGCCGTCATTGACGGCTGCCCCCCGGGCATTGAACTCTCGACGGATATCATTCAGCAGGAACTGGAGAAGAGAAGACCGGGCAAGGGCAGGGGGGAGAGCCCCCGCCGGGAGCCCGATGCGGTGGAGGTCCTGTCCGGCACGTTCCGTCCGGAGGGGGCCGCCTGCGACCTGACCACCGGCACTCCGATTTCCCTGGTCATCTTCAACCGGGATGCCCGCTCCGAATCTTACGACAACCTCAAGGACGTCTTCCGCCCCGGCCACGGCGACCTGACCTATCAGGTCAAATACGGGATCCGCGATTACCGCGGCGGCGGCAGGGCCTCGGCCCGGGAGACGGCGGCCCGGGTCGCGGCGGGCGCGGTGGCCGGCCGTCTGCTCAATTTGTACGGCATCACGGTCACCGGCTATACCATCGCCCTGGGAGGAGTGCGGGCCCGGCGGCGAGACATGGATGCGGTGGAGCGGAATCCTTTTTTCTGCCCGGACGACGAGGCGGCGGAAAAAATGGCCGGGCGGATCCAGGAAGTGCGCGCCCAGGGGGATTCCCTGGGGGGCATCGTCGAGATCCGGGCAACCTGCCTCCCGGGACTGGGGGAGCCGGTGTTCGACAAGCTGGACGCCGAACTGGCCCGCGCCCTGATGTCCATCGGCGCGGTCAAGGGGGTGGAGATCGGCGCGGGCTTCCAGGCGGCGGACATGCTTGGCTCGGAAAACAACGATCCGATTTCCCCGGCGGGCTTCCTCGGCAATAATTCCGGGGGGATCCTGGCCGGGATCGCCAACGGCGACGACCTGGTCATGCGGGTCGCGGTCAAGCCGATTCCCTCCATCCGCAAGGAGCAGCAGACCGTCAACCTCCGCAACGAGCCGGTGACCATCACGGTCGGGGGCAGGCACGACATATCGGCTATACCCCGCATCGTTCCGGTATGCGAGGCCATGGTACGCCTGACCCTTGCCGATCATCTCCTCCGGCATCTGGTGCTCCTGGAAACACGAAGGACAACGGAAAGCAATGGCAGCAGAAAGAGTGAGTAAATCCCGGATCCGCTCCGTATGGATGGTCTCCCGGGAATATGACGGGCTGGCGGGCGCCGGCGGCGTCAAGGACGTCTGCCGGCAGTTGGCGGAAAGCCTGGCCGTGGGGCGATGTTCGGTGCGGGTGGTCCTGCCGCGCTACGGCTTCATGGATGCCCCGGCCCTGGGCTTCACACCACTGGAACTGATGGGATCGTGTCCGGAGAAGCGGACGGCCGGACCGATCAATACCTTTGCTGTTGACATGGACTATGTCGATGTGGTGCGGCGGGAAGAAGTATCGATCTGGCAGGCGGTCAGGAAAAAAGTGACCATTTATCTCGTCGAGGCGGAACGGTTTGCCGAAAAAATGGGGGTCTACACCTACACTGCCGCCGAGGAGGAGCTCCATGCCTGGCAGCGCAGCGGTGCGGGGCATCTGGACTATTTCGCCATGAACATTCTGCTCCAGAAGGCCGCCCTCGGCCTGATGTGCATCCTGGGTGAGAAGCCGGACGTCATCCACTGCCAGGACGGTCATGCGGCGGTCCTGCCGGCCATGATCCGCGAGCTGGAGGGATACCGCCATTTCTTCCGCCATACCGGGACGGTGGTCACCGTCCACAACGCCGGCATCGGCTACCACCAGGATGTCGCCGACCTGCCCTTTGCCCGGGCCGTCACCGGCCTGCCGGACAGAGTGGTGGGGGATTGCCTGCTCGGCGGCGCCTTCGATCCGTTCATCGCCGCCTCCGGCTACGCGGTGATGAACACGGTGAGCGAACAGTATGCCCGTGAACTGCAGGAAACGGCGGACGATGCCCGAACCGGCTGGTTGGGACATCATCTCCTCCGCCGCGGGGTCAAGCTGGCCGGGGTCACCGACGGCATCAATCCCAGGGATTTCGACGCGGCCAAGGGGAAACAGTTGGGGCTGGCCGCCGGATTTGATCCCGGCCGGGGCCGGCTGAACGGCAAGCGGGTCTGCAAGGAAACCCTGCTCCGTACCCTGGGCGGCAGGAAAAAGTGGTCCCGGGTCATCCAGCTCGGCCGCCTGGCAATGCACCCGGACGAGCCGCTGCTGACCTTCATCGGCCGCCTGACCGCCCAGAAGGGGGTGGACCTGCTGATCGACACCATGGAGCAGTTCCTCGTCGACGACAAAAATTTTCACCTCCTGGTGCTGGGCAGCGGCGGACGGGAACACGAAGAGCGGTTGGCCGCATTGGCGGGGGGGAAAGAGTTTACAGGGCGTGTCTGCTTCCTCAAGGGATACGATCAGGACCTGGCCCTGCAGGTCTACGCGGCGGGCGATTTTTTTCTTATCCCTTCCCAGTATGAACCATGCGGGCTGACCGATTACATCGCCCAGCTGTTCGGCAACCTGCCGATCGTCCACGCGGTCGGCGGCCTGGTGAAGGTCATTGACGATCAGACGGGATTTTCCTATGCCGACCATACCGTTGAGGCGATGACCGAGGCGGTCCGCAGGGCGTTGTCCCTGTACAGGACGGACCCGGACCGGATAAAGGGCATGCAGATGCAGGCGGTTCACCGTATCCGGGAACACCACACCTGGGACCGGGTCAGGGACCGCTACCTGGCTTTATATGAGGAGTCGGTGCGGATGGCCTGTGATCCCGCGCCGCAGGGGTGGGAAGAATGACCGGCATCGAATCGTCAGGGAGCCCCCGGAACAGGTGGTTTGAGAAGCGCAAGAATTTTTTCGTCCGGCAGCTGATTGACGATTTTTTCCAGCTCAACCGCCTCTTCCAGGAGATGTACCTGGTTTATCTCGACTGCCGTCATCCGGGGAAATGGAACTGTGCCGATCTTCTCGATCAGAGTACCGCATCCTGTCGGGCGGAGATCTGGAACAGGCTCGCCCATATGGTGGAAACCGACAGCAGAAAAGGCCCCCTGTGGAAGCT
>DSAE01000062.1 GCA_011372855.1 Desulfobacteraceae bacterium | reverse complement strand
TGTTGTACCCCGAGGAGTTCGGCAACCGGTGAACGAGCGCGGGATTATCGAACTGCTGGGTTCGATGACGGCCGCCGCCGCCCCGGATCTCCTGCAGGGGATCGGCGACGACTGCGCCGTCATCAGGAAAAACAGCCGTCAATCCTGGCTGGTGACCATGGACACCCTGGTCGAATCGGTCCATTTCGACCGGAACTGGCATCCGCCGGACAAGCTCGGCCGCAAGGCCGTTTCGGTGAATGTGAGTGATATCGCGGCAATGGGCGGTACTCCGCTTTTCCTCTTCTTGTCCTTAGGCATGCCGCCTGGCTTCGATGCCCGGTGGCTGACCTCGTTTTCCCGGGGGCTGGCCGATGCCTGCCGCGAGTACGGCTGCATCCTTGCCGGGGGCGATACGGTCCGCAGTCCCGCCGGTATGGTGGTCACCGTTGCGGTCATCGGCGAAACGCCAACCCGGCAAGTGGTATTGCGCAGCGGCGCGAAGGCCGGTGATTCAATCTGGGTCAGCGGACATCCGGGACGGGCCGCGGCCGGGCTCGAACTCTGCCGCCTGGGACGGACCGATGACCCGTCCTTTGCCGGCCTGGTGGAGGCGCACCTGAATCCGCAGCCCCGCCTTGAACTCGGCCGGCGGCTGGCTGAGAACAGGCTGATCCATGCCATGATGGATCTTTCCGACGGCCTCGCCACCGACCTGGCCCACATCTGCGCCCGCAGCAAGGTCGGAGCGGTGGTCGACCCGGCCGGGATGAGGAGGGACCCGCTCCTGGCCGCCGCCGGGTTGCTGGACAAGGATCCGGACCAGTGGATCCTGTCCGGCGGGGAGGATTTTGAACTGGTATTCACCGCTGCCTGTCAACATTCCGCGGCCATCGTTGATCTTGCCGCCCGGCTGGAAGTGCCTGTCGCCCGCATCGGACGAATCGACGACAAACAGGGAGTCCGGGCGATGCGGACTCTTCCGGGCAGGAACCATTCCGTTGAAGTCGATATCTCATTTTCCGGCTACGATCATTTTCCCGAACCCCGGTGAAATCTCGTTTTCCGTCCCAAACGGTGAAAAAATATGCGCTGCTGATGATTTTATGGTAGATTAATTTTTTTTATGCGATCGGTACCCTATGTATCGACCCGGGAAAACAGCGTGACGAAGGGCGGCAGGGTATTCCGTAAACCACCGCTGCTGAAGGCGTCGGGCTGTTTTTCTCTTTTTCGCTGGGAATCGTCTATCGGGGGAAAAGGAACATTGCATGGTAAACCGCGACCTGTATTATGGTGATGTGCCGAAATATGCCAGACCTTTCGTCCTTGTCGGCAATTACGGCATGTATCTGCTGCTTGACCTCGGCCGGATGGGCGTATTTCTGTTTTATTCGCTCATCGGCATTTTCAAGCGGCCGTTCCGGTTCCGCGAACTGCTGAAACAGCTTCATTTCATCGGCGCCGGGTCGGTGGCGGTCATTTTTTTCACCGCTCTCTCCTCCGGCATGGTCCTCGGTCTGCAGGGGTACTATTCCCTGAACAAATTCGGCGCCGAGGGCATGCTGGGATCGGCTGTTTCCCTGACCCTGATAATGGAGCTGGGTCCGGTGTTGACGGCACTCATGGTGACCGGCCGGGCGGGTTCGGCAATGTGCGCCGAAATCGGCATCATGAGGATTTCCGAACAGATAGACGCCCTGGAATGCATGGCCATCGATCCGTTCCGCTATCTTATCTCGCCCAAGTTTGTCGCCACCCTCATTTCCGTCCCTCTGCTCACCGCAATGTTTGACGTTGTCGGTATTTTCGGGGGTTACCTGGCCGGCGTCAAGCTCATGGGCGTCAATTCGGGTTCATTCTTCAGCGGCATGGAGCAGAGCGTAACCAATCACGACATCAACCTCGGCGTCACCAAGTCGTTTGTCTTTGCCCTCCTGGTCGCCTGGGTCTGCACCGGCAGGGGGTATTTCGTCCAGTCGATACGGGGGGCCGGATTCGGGGCGGAAAGCGTCAGCAAGGTGACCACCCAGGCTGTCGTCATCTCGTCGATTTCCGTGTTGGTATTTGATTACCTGCTGACCGCCATACTGTTATGAACACCCAGCCGGAAACAACAGCAGCGATCGATCCGGTAATCCGGTTCATCGATGTAACCAAGTCCTTTTCAGGGCTGAAGGGGCGGAATTATGTCCTCAACAAAGTGAATTTTTCCGTTCCCCGCGGCATGACGACGGTGATCGCGGGGGGCAGCGGCCAGGGCAAAAGCGTAACCCTGAAGCTCGTCCTGGGCCTCATGCAGCCGGACAGCGGCAGCATCATGGTTGACGGCCTGGATGTCACCCGGCTTCGGGGCGAGAAGCTGAGAAGGCTGCGGACAAAATTTGGCGTACTGTTTCAAGGATCGGCTCTGTTCGACTCACTGACGGTATTCGAGAATGTGGCCATGCCGCTCAGGGAACGGCTTCGTCTCAGTGGCCCTGAAATTGAGGATCGGGTCATGCAGACCCTTGAGCAGTTGGAACTGGTCGGACATGAAAACAAGTTTCCGGCCCAGCTGAGCGGCGGCATGAAAAAACGGGTGGGACTGGCCAGGGCTCTGCAGCTTGATCCGGAAATCGTCCTTTTCGACGAGCCGACAACGGGACTCGATCCGGTCATGACGGGCGAAATCTATAATCTTTTTTCCCGCACCCAGAGTCGGATAGGATATACGGCGGTCATTGTCAGCCATGACATCCCCAGGGTTTTCGACCTTGCCGACCGGATCGTGCTGTTGAATAAAGGCGAAGTCGACGTATTTTCAAGCCCGGCTGAAATTCACAATTCCACCAAACCGTATATCAGAGAGTTCACTGAGCAGGTATTGGGCGGTGTAACCAAATCGCTGAAACAGGGTTAAGAGATGAAAAGCAATATAACGGACGCTGTGGTTGGCATTTTTCTGGTCATCGGCTTTATCGCCCTGGGCTGGCTTGCCCTGCAACTGGGGGAAGTTCCATGGCTGACCGGGGGGAGAATGTATGTGCTCCAGGCTGAATTCGGCAACATCTCCGGATTAAAGGAGGGAGCCGATATCCAGATTGCCGGAGTCAAGGTGGGAACGGTCAAGAATCTGACCCTGAACGAGGACGCCTACGCCATGGTGACCATGCAGATTGACCGGGGTGTCCAGGTACCTCTCGATTCCATCGCGTCGGTGAAATCCAAGGGGATTATCGGCGACAAGTATATCCAGATCACCCTCGGCGGCGATGAACAGGTTTTTGCGGCCGGAGAAACCATGACGGACACCGAATCGGTGGTCGATCTGGAGTCGCTCATTTCCAAGTTCGCCTTCGGGCAGGTTCAATAAAAATCATCTCTCAACGGACCATGGCACGTCGAACCCTCTCATTCATCCTTCTGGCATCGGCAATTGCGGTCACGGGAATCGTACCGCGGTTCTCCCCGGCGGCAGCCAATGCTGCGGAAATCGATTTTCTCAGCGACGATTTTTACGACTATGATGACGTTTCCCGGGAGGCGGGTGACCCCCTGGAACCGTTGAACAGAGTGATTTTCCGCTTCAATGACAAGATGTACATCCATGTCATGGAGCCGGTGGCATCGGTGTACGCCGCCGCTGTTCCGCTGGATCTCCGAGAATGCATTTTTAACTTTTTCAGGAACCTGGAGGAACCGGTCCGTTTCCTGAATGCGCTTCTCCAGGGTAGGTTCGGCGATTCCGGCGAGGTCCTGACCCGGTTTCTGATCAACTCCACCCTTGGTATCTACGGTCTGGGCGATGCGGCGACGCGAGTGTTCGACGTCCCGCCCGTCGAGGCTACCCTGGGCGAGACCCTCGCGGTCTGGGGTGTGGGAGACGGTGCCTATCTGGTTGTGCCCTTTTACGGTTCCTCAACCATCCGTGATTTCACCGCGGTGGTAGGCGAAGGTTTTGGCGAGCCCTATTATGCCTGGACAGATAATTATTATTATATGGGGACTGTCTACGCCGGCAAGGAAACCAACAAGCTGTCCATGCACCTTGGGGAGTACGAGGAACTGAAGTCCGTTCTTTTTGATCCGTATGTCTCGTTCCGGAATGCGTATTTTCAATACCGGAGCAAGGTCAGGGGACAGTCCCGATCCGTGCCTGACAATGCTGAATAATTCTTCCGGCCCGGCGCCGCTTGGGACAGCCGCCTGAACAGTATGCTTCCGCCGGCCCTGACAGCCTGGCAGAGTTGCTCCATACTTTCATCACTACATGAGGTTTGTTATGTTTCATCCGGGTAATATTCTGTTCTCATTCATTTTTTTCTTCCTCCTCTGGTTGCCGGGAGGGTCCGGTGCCGTTCATGCCGCCAAGGTGCCCGACCCGACTGAGCAGCTGCGACCGTACGTCGACAAGGTTGTCGAAATCCTCACCGATCCCGAATTCAAGGGAGAAGAGGCATGTATCAAGCGCCGGGAAAAAGTGATGGAGCTCGCCCAGGAACGATTTGATTTCAACGAAATGTCCAGACGGGTCCTTGGCCCGCAGTGGCGCAGTCTTTCCGGCGACGAGCAGGATTATTTTGTCGGGCTGTTTACTACGCTTCTTGAACATGTCTATATAGGCAAAATCGAGGACTACACCGATCAGAAGGTCGCCTTCAGGGATCAGCGGGTGAAAAACGACAGGGCGCAGGTGGAAACGGATATCATCGACAAGAATGTTGTCATCCCCGTTTCCTATATCATGCTTCTCAAAGACGGGCAGTGGCTGGTTTACGACATCATTGTCGAAGGGGTGAGCCTGGTTCGCAACTATATGGAGCAGTTCAGGGAGATCATTCGCAAGGACGGCTATCCATCCCTTCTCAAGCGGATGGAGGAAAAAATCCAGGAACTGCAAAAAAGCATTGGCAAACCCTGTCCCACCGATTTATCCGTGGATCAAGGCACATCCTGATCGTCCTCCGCATGCCGGAGCATGCCGAGGAAACCCACGGGCAGCTTCTCCGCTTCCTGCTGAGCGATCCGGAAAGTCCGCCTGATTTTCGGTCTCTTGCATTTTCTCATAGCCTTGAAAAATATTTTTGTGTATAGTCCACAATTTAATTTTTTATAATGTGCGCAGGCCCGGCCAAAATGACAGTAAAAATTCCGTTCTCCGAAATTTCCGAGCACGGAGTCCAGTTAGAAATCACAGAACCGTCCTGGTTCCCCGATCATCTGCGGGACGCTGCGGATTCGGTGACGGCTCGAATTTTTCTCGTCAAAAGAAGCGAGAATAAAATAGATCTGCGGGGCAACGTCAAGGCGGGCATCCGCCTGGAATGCGACCGGTGCCTGATCGAGTACCGACACGATTTCGACTCCGATCTGCAATTGATTGTCGAGCTGGCCGATCAGGCCCGGCACTGGCGCCTGCAGGACCTGGAAGTCGGCAAAGGAGAGCTGGATACGATCCAGGTTGCAGAGCCGGTGGTGGATCTGGGGGAAATCCTGCGGCAGCAGGTTCTGCTCAACATGCCCGCCAAGCAGCTGTGCGGCGAAAACTGCCTTGGATTGTGCAAATATTGCGGCGCCAATCTGAATGAACGACGGTGCGGCTGCGAGGAAAAGGCAGTCGATTCACCGTTTGCCGTTCTGGCCAGGGTTGCCGCGAAGCGCAAGAATTGACCGGGCTGATGCGACCGGCCTGAGAACAAGAAAACTGACCGGGTCCCAGGGGCTTCGGCGGTGGAGGAAAAAAAATGGCTTTACCCAAAAGACGACATTCACATTCACGAACCAGGAAGCGGAGAGCCCATGACGCCCTGAAAGCGCCCAACACCGTTGCCTGTCCCGAGTGCGGCGAACCGAAGCTTCCCCATCGGTTATGCGGCGGATGCGGCACGTATAAGAACAGGGCCGTCATCCACCTCGAGGAAGACCTCGGTTAGGACGCAACGTGCGCATAGCTCTGGATGCCATGGGCGGCGACTGCGGGCCCGAACTGATCATCGAGGGCGCTCTTTCGGCTCTGCGCGGCAACAAGGACTTCGAGATCATACTGCTCGGGCCCTCGGACTTCCTCTCCCAGCAGCTTGCCACCCTGGGGATGAACGATGATGTTGCGCGACGGCTGCACATTGAACACGCGCCGGAAACCATCACCATGCATGAGACTCCGGTCGATGCGGTCCGGAGGAAAAAAAACTCGACCATCATGGTCGGTTTCGAACTGGTAAAGGCGGAAAGGGCGGACGCCGTTGTCTCGGCTGGAAACTCCGGGGCGACCATGGCTTCCGCCATAAAGAAGCTGGGACGGCTGAAGGGGGTGTCCCGGCCCGGCATCGCCAGTCTTTTTCCGACCCTGAAAAATCCCGTCATGATCATGGACCTGGGCGCCAATGTGGATTGCCGGCCCCAGCATCTACTCCAGTTCGCCATCATGGCGTCGTCATGCATCAGCAAGATTCTGAAGCTTGACAGGCCGCGGGTCGGCTTGCTCAGCATCGGCGAGGAGGCGGGCAAAGGCAACACGCTGGTCAAGGAGGCCCACGAGCTGCTGAGCGCAAGCAAGTTGAATTTCTTCGGCAATGTGGAAGGACGTGATGTCTATCAGGGCAATGTCGACGTGATCGTCTGTGACGGCTTTGTCGGCAACGTCTCGCTCAAGGTCAGTGAAGGGCTCGCCGAGGCCGCCATGCAGATGCTCAGGAGTGAAATCGAAAAGTCCCTGCGTGCCAAGCTCGGTTATCTGCTCATTCGCCATGCGTTCAACAATTTTCGCAAAAGGGTTGATTACGCCGAATATGGCGGCGCGCCTCTGCTGGGCATTAACGGCGCCGGCATCGTCAGTCACGGCAAGTCCAATTCCGTCGCCATCAAGAACGCCATAGTCATCGCCGCGAATATGGTGCGCAACAAAGTCAACGAGTCCATCATCCAGGCTCTGGAAGAGCAGACCGTCTGAGCCTTTGCCGGTAGAAACAAAATGAAACATGCCTCTATACTTGGAACCGGCTCATACCTTCCGCAAAGGCAGCTGACGAATTTCGACCTGGAAAAGATGGTCAATACTTCCGATGAATGGATAACGACCAGGACAGGCATTCATACACGGCGCATAGCCGGCAGGGGAGAGGAAAACTACCGGATAGCCGCCGGAGCGGCGCGCAAGGCGCTGGACATGGCCGGACTGCATGCGGAAGAGATCGATCTCCTGGTGGTGGCCACCATGACCCCGCACATGATGATGCCCTCCAGTGCCTGTTTCGTTCAGGCGGAGATCGGCGCCGATAATGCCCATGCCTACGACATCAATGCCGCCTGCACCGGTTTTCTTTACGGCCTGGATCTGGCTGACAAGTATGTGGTCAGCCGGCCGGACATGAAAATATTGCTGATCGGATCGGAAACACTCTCTGCCCGGGTCAACTGGCAGGATCGTAACACCTGCATACTGTTCGGCGACGGGGCCGGCGCCTGCGTGATGTCCTCCCGTGAGGGCAGTCGCGGCGTGGTTGATTCCAACCTCCGCTCCGACGGCAGATTGTGGAATCTGCTGTACATGCACGGGCCGGCGAGCCTTAATCCCGATCTTGTCCAGAATGATCATAACGGCTGCTATATCCAGATGATCGGCCGGGATGTCTTCAAGTATGCAGTAAAGGCCATGGAGGAGGCGGTTGTCGAACTGCTTGACAGAAACGGGGTCACGATCAGCGACATCAATCTGATGATACCCCATCAGGCCAATATCCGCATTTTGAACAAGCTCATGGAACGTCTCGGCGTACCACGGGAAAAGGTCTATATTAACGTGGATAAATATGGTAATACGTCTGCTGCAAGTATTCCCATTTCCCTTGACGAGGCGAACAGAAAGGGAATACTGCGGCGCGGGGACCTGCTGCTGTTCTGTTCCTTCGGCGGCGGATTTACCTGGGGATCAATGCTCATGCAATGGTAAGGGGAGATGACCTTGGATTACTTGTTAACGGAAGAACAACAGATGATCGTGGACACCGCCCGGGAGATCGCCGATGAAAAGATCGTCCCCAGGCGGGCCGAACTCGACGAAAAGAACGAGTTCCCGACCGATATTCTTCAGGACATGGCCAGGGCCGACCTGTTTGGTATATTCGTACCCGAGCAGTACGGCGGATTTGGCGGCGGCTGTTTTGAGATAGTGCTGGCCCTGGAGCAGTTGGCCCGCGGCTGCGTCGGCGTCGCCACCAGTTACGCGGCCAGCGCCCTGGGTATTTTTCCGGTGCTCATCGCCGGCAGTGAACAGATGAAGGAAAAGTACCTGCCCGACATCGCCGCGGGCAGAAAATGGGCGGCATTCGGCCTGACCGAGGCCAACGCCGGCAGTGACGCCTCCGGGGTTCAGACCACGGCGGTCCTGGACGGCGATGAATGGGTGTTGAACGGCACCAAGCAGTGGATCACCAACGGCGGTGAATCGCAGATCTACTCCATCATCGCCATCACCGATCCATCCAAGGGTGCCCGCGGGGCGTCCATTTTTATTGTTGAAGACGGTGATCCCGGTTTTTCCTACGGCAAAAAGGAAAATAAAATGGGGATTCGCGCCTCCGCCACCCGTGAACTGATAATGAATGACTGCCGCATTCCCGGAGATCGGCTGGTGGGCCGACAGGGAACCGGCTTCATCACGGTCATGAAGACCCTGGATGTATCGCGGCCCGGAATTGCCTCCCTGGGCGTCGGCCTGGCCCAGGCGGCCCTCGACGAAGCGGTCACCTATGCCAAGCAGCGGATACAGTTCGGCAAGCCGATCATTTCGTTCCAGGCCGTCCAGCACATGCTGGCCGACATGGCCATTCAACTTGAAGCAGCCAGGGCCCTCGTCTATGCGGCTTCCCGCCATATCGACAACAATCCCAGGAACATGAGCAAGGCTTCATCGATGTGCAAGGTCTTTGCCACCGACATGGCCATGAAGGTGACGACGGACGCGGTCCAGGTCCTCGGCGGCTACGGCTACATGAAAGAGTATCCGGTGGAAAAAATGATGCGCGACGCCAAGATCCTGCAGATCTATGAAGGAACCAACCAGATCCAGCGCAATGTGGTCGGCCAGGAACTGAACAGGGAATACACCATCTAACTCCGGAAAACGAAGTCCCTGAGAATGAACATCATAGTTTGCATCAAACAGGTCCCCGACACCAAGGATGTCCGGCTTGATCCAAAAACCAACACCATGGCCCGGGAAGGGGTGTCATCCATCATGAACCCGTTCGACCGGCATGCGCTGGAGGAGGCGGTCCGCATCAAGGAGGAAGCGGGGGGAACGGTCACCGCCATTTCCATGGGCCCGCCCCAGGCCGAAGCCGTTCTGAGGGAGGCCATTTCCTGCGGAGCCGACGATGGGGTGCTGATCTCCGACAGGGCATTTGCCGGCGCCGACACCTGGGCAACATCGTATACCCTGGCCAGGGCGGTTTCCTCTCTCGGTAATTTTGACCTGGTTTTATGCGGCAAGCAGGCCATCGACGGTGATACCGCCCAGGTCGGTCCGGGACTTGCCTGTCAGCTTGATCGGCCGTATGTAACCTGCGTGCAGAAAATCAGATCCCTGGCCGACGGGGAGATGATAGTTGAGCGTATGATGGACGACGGCTACGATGTTGTCCGGCTGCCTCTGCCGGCCCTGCTGACCGTGGTCAAGAATATCAATGAACCCCGGGTACCCTCCCTGCGGGGCAAGATGAAAGCAAAAAAGGCAGAAATCAAGGTGCTGACCGCAGCAGATATCGGGGCGGAAAAGCAGTGCATCGGCCTTGCCGGTTCACCGACCCAGGTCGTCAGTGTGTTTACGCCTCCACCGCGCGGGAACCGTACGGTATTTACCGGGACCGTTGAGGAGCAGATCGGGCAGCTCGTCGAGCGCCTGAAGGCCTACCTGTAGGCCCGAAGGGAAGTCCTTGCCGCCGCTCCTGCCTCACCGGCCCGGATGCAGTAAAAGATGATCGCACCAGTCGATCGGGAGACCTTTCAGGAAACATTTCATGCTCATCGTTGACAAGGAAAAATGCATAGGCTGCGGAGTTTGTGAAGAGAACTGCGCCTTTGGCGCCATTTCGGTAGTAGACGGCTGCGCGGTGGTGAACGATAACTGCACCCTGTGCGGGGCATGCGTTGAAACGTGCGAACCCGGGGCACTGAATATTGAGGGGGCTGCAAAGGAGACCGGCGCCGAACTTGGCGAATGGTCGGGAATATGGGTGGTTGCCGAATTCCGCCATGGCGGAATCGCACCGGTTTCCTTTGAACTGCTGGGAATCGGCCGCACACTTGCCGATCAGCGCGGTGTACCGCTGAGCGCGGTTCTGATGGGATCCGGGGTCGAGGAGGGCGCCGGCCTGTTGATCGCTTCCGGGGCCGACCTGGTTTATGTCGTCGACAATCCGGAGCTGGAGTATTTCCGTGAAGACGTCTACGGCAGGGTCCTCGAGGAGCTGATTCGTGCCCGGCGTCCCGAGGTGGTGCTGGCGGGCGCGACCGCCATCGGCAGGTCCTTCATCCCCCAGGTGGCCAATGGTCTCAATGCCGGGCTGACCGCGGATTGCACCCAGCTGTCCATCCGTTCCGAGGACGGAATGCTGCTCCAGACCCGGCCGGCCTTCGGCGGCAATATCATGGCGACCATAGTCTGCCCCAATTCGAGGCCGCAGATGGCAACGGTCCGGCCGAAAGTCATGGCGCCGCTGGAACCGGATCCCGCCCGCACCGGCGAGGTGATCCTCGTCGAACTCGACGACCGGGTCTACCGCTCCCGGGTCGAAGTTCTTGAATCGGTCCGGAGCGAGCAGGATAACGTCAACATCCAGGAGGTTGAGATCCTCGTCGCCGGCGGCCGCGGCCTTGCCAGTGAAAAAGGGTTCGAGCTGATCCGCGGGCTGGCCGAGGAACTGGGCGGAGCCGTCGCGGCCTCCCGGGCGGCGGTCGATTCGGGCTGGATCTCCTATCCGCACCAGGTCGGCCAGACCGGCAAGACGGTCTGCCCCAAGCTCTATATTGCCTGCGGCATTTCCGGGGCGATTCAACATACGGTGGGCATGCAGTCGGCAAAAACCATCGTCGCGATCAACAAGGACGAGAATGCCCCTATTTTCGATATCGCCACCTACAGCCTGGTGGGCGACCTTTTTGAGATCGTGCCGCTGCTGACCAGGCGAATCAGGGAGAATCGGGGAAAATGACACTGACGGGAAAGACAGCCCTTGTCACCGGCGGCGGCAGGGGGATCGGACAACAGGTCTGTTTGCGGCTCGCCCGCATGGGGGCCGTGGTCGGCATCAATTACGTGCGCAACAGCAGCGCCGCCGAAGAAACCCTGAACCGTATTCGTGAGGAAGGGGGAACGGCCTTTCTCGCCCCTTTCGATGTTGCCGATCCGGCAGCGGTGGAGAGCGGGATGAAGGATGTCGCCGCCGCCCATGAAGCGGTGGACATTCTGGTCAACAATGCCGGTATCACCCGGGACGGCCTGATGGCCAGGATGAAGACCACGGACTGGGACCAGGTCCTGGACACGAACCTCAAGGGGGCGTTTACCTGCAGCAAGGCGGCCATGAAAGGGATGATGAAGAAAAGATGGGGCCGGATTATCAACATGACGTCGGTTATCGGCTTTCTCGGCAACGCCGGACAGGTCAACTATGCCGCGGCCAAGGCCGGACTGGTGGGTATGACCAGATCAATGGCCCGGGAACTGGCCGGCCGTAACATTACGGTCAACTGCGTCGCGCCCGGCTACATTGTCACCGACATGACCAGCAGCCTGCCCGAGGACATCCGGGAAGCCATTCGGGCCCAAATCCCCCTGGGAACACTGGGACAGCCGGAGGATGTCGCCGCCGCCGTCGCTTTTCTCGCTTCGCCGGACAGCGGCTATATGACCGGTCAGACCCTGCATGTCAACGGCGGCATGTACATGGGGAGCTGACCGGCGAAGGCCCGGGCCGCGTGCCGGAAGAGGACGCGGACAGTCCGGAGCACTGATGATGTACCGGGAAAATGAAGACCACCGGGAAAACACTTCCCGGGTTGAACAACAAACAATAACAAGCAACAGAGACAATTTCAGAGGAGAGAAAAAATGGCGGTTGAAAGCAAAATGATTGACATCATTGTGGAGCAGCTGAGCGTGGACAAGGACAAGGTTGTTCCCGGGACTTCGTTTGTGGACGATCTGGGTGCCGACTCCCTTGACCTGGTGGAGCTCATCATGGCCATGGAAGAGGAATTCGACGTGGAGATTCCTGACGAGGAAGCCGAAAAGATCACCACGGTGCAGGATGCCATTGACTTTGTCAAGAAACTGCAGAGCTAAGAACGGAGTCCGTCATTGTGAAACGAAGGGTAGTCGTTACCGGTATCGGTCTGGTGACCCCGCTGGGGACAGACACCGAGGCAACCTGGGACAGCCTGGTGAACGGCCGTTCGGGCATTGACCTGATCACACGGTTTGATGCCTCCGATCAGGCCGCCAGGATTGCCGCCGAAGTCAAGGGTTTTGAGCCGGAAAAATACTTCGAGGCCAAACAGGTCAAAAATCTGGACCTGTTTGTGCAGTATGCGCTCGCCGCTTCCGAAATGGCCGTTGGCAACAGCGGCTTGACTTTTTCCCCGGCTGAGGCCGACCGCGTCGGCGTTATCACCGGCTGCGGCATGGGCGGGCTGTCGACCATCGAACACTACCATCAGGTGTACATGGAAAAAGGGCCCAAACGCATTACTCCCTTCCTGATTCCTCGCATTATTCCCAATATGCCTTCCGGACACATTTCCATGCGGTTCAATGCCAAGGGGCCGAACCTGGCCCTGTCAACGGCATGCGCCGCCGGCACCCATGCGGTCGGCGAGGCGTTCAGAAGCGTTGCCTACGGGGATTGTGATGTGGCCATTACCGGCGGGACCGAGTCGGTTATCTGCCCCCTCGCGGTGGGGGGATTCGCGGCAATGAAGGCCCTGTCGACCCGGAATGACGATCCCCGGAGGGCTTCACGCCCCTTTGACCGGGACCGTGACGGATTTATCATTGCCGAAGGCGCCGGCATCGTCGTCCTTGAAGAGCTTGAGCACGCCCTCAGTCGCGGCGCGGTCATTTACGCAGAGATGGCCGGCTACGGCCAGTCCAGCGATGCGTATCACATCGCGGCCCCGCCGGAAAACGGGGAGGGCGGCGCCAGGTGCATGCAGAGGGCCCTGCTGGATGCGGGCATGAACCCGGAGGACATCGATTATATCAACGCGCACGGCACCTCAACGCCGCTCAATGATAAATGCGAGACCCTGGCTATCAAATCCGTCTTCGGAGAACACGCCCACAGGCTCTGCGTCAGCTCGACAAAATCCATGACCGGGCACATGCTTGGCGGAGCCGGGGGGATAGAGGCGGCATTTACCGCCCTGACCCTGTACTACGGCATCATCCCGCCGACGATAAACCTGGACAATCCCGACCCTGACTGCGATCTGGACTATGTGCCGAATACGGCCCGGGAGAAAAGAATCAACGCCGCCATGTCGAACTCCTTCGGCTTCGGAGGAACAAACGGCGTCATCATCATGAAACGGTTCGCGGGGTAAATGTCCGCGGGGAGGAGCGTGTGAACATCTCGGTCGGCAGCGATCACGGCGGATTGGAACTGAAACGGCTGATTGCCGGTTATCTCCGGGAACAGGGCCATGAGGTGCGGGACGCAGGTTGCCATTCCGGCGAATCCGTCGATTATCCCGATTTTGCCGATAGGGTATGCGAACTTGTCCGCAACGGGAGTTGTGAACGGGGCATTCTGGTCTGCGGTACCGGGATCGGCATGTCCATAGCGGCCAATCGGCATCGTGACATCCGGGCCGCCCTCTGCCATGAATCCTACACGGCACGGATGAGTCGTGAGCACAACGACGCCAACATACTGTGTCTCGGCGGCCGGGTTGTCGGTCCCGAAATCGCCCTGGATGTAGTCAGGGTTTGGGTGGACACGGAATTTGCCGGCGGCAGGCATCAACGACGTCTTGCCAAGCTGAGTTGAATTTTTCCGCCAAGTACCACGCGATCCTTGCGCGGTGACCGGTAGCCCTGTATAAATGGATTACCGGTTTTTTTGTTCGCATCTGCCGGGCTGCCGATCCCGCCGGTTGTTCATCCCACTCAATGTTAAGGAAGCAGCATGACACCCTTGGAAAAAACGGATCCTGATATATTCAGACTCATCGGGCTGGAACTTGAACGGCAGACCAGTCAGCTCGAACTGATCGCCTCGGAAAATATCGCCTCGCCCGCCGTGCTCGAAGCGCAGGGATCGATATTTACCAATAAATACGCCGAAGGTTATCCCAATCGCCGGTACTACGGCGGCTGCGATTATGCCGATGAAGTGGAAACCCTTGCCATCGACAGGGCCTGCGAGCTTTTCGGCGCCGAATATGCCAATGTTCAGCCCCATTCCGGCAGTCAGGCCAACATGGCCGTCTATTTCGCCACCCTCAAACCCGGCGACAAGGTCCTGGGCATGGACCTTGCCCACGGCGGCCATCTCACCCACGGCAGCGCGGTGAATTTTTCCGGGCAGCTTTTCAATTTCATCTCCTACGGCGTCGATCGGTCATCGGAAGTGATCGATATGGAAAGCGTTGCCCGCATAGCGTTCGAAAACAAGCCGAAAATGATCGTTGCCGGGGCCAGCGCCTACCCGCGGTTCATTGATTTTGAAGCGTTCGGCCGCATCGCCGATGAGATCGGCGCCTATCTCATGGTCGACATGGCCCATATTGCCGGCCTGGTGGCGGCCGGCGTGCATCCTTCGCCCATTCCCCATGCCGATTTTGTCACCTCAACCACCCACAAGACCCTGCGCGGCCCCCGCGGCGGACTTATTCTGGCCAGGGAAAAATATGCGAAAATGCTCGATTCCAAAATATTCCCCGGCATCCAGGGTGGTCCCCTGGTCCATGTCATCGCCGCCAAGGCCGTTGGTTTCAAGGAAGCAATGCAGGAGGAGTTCCGGACTTACCAGCAGCAGGTTGTGAACAACGCGGCAATGCTGTCTGATCAGCTGGGGAAATACGGGTTCCGGATCGTTTCCGGGGGTACGGACAACCATTTGCTGCTGGTCGACCTGAACAACAAGGATATAACCGGCAAAGAGGCTGAAGAGCTTCTGGAGCAGGCCGGACTCACCGTCAACAAAAATGCCATTCCCTTTGACAAGCAGTCCCGCTTCGTCACCGGCGGCATCCGTATCGGTACTCCCTCCGTCACGACCCGGGGCCTGAAGGAGAAGGAGATGAAGCAGATCGGCGATTGGATCAACCGGGTCATACACTTCAGGGCACCGGAAGAAATACGCAAGGTCAGGAGCGAAGTGAAGGCGATGTGCGCCCGGCTGCCGCTCTATCCCGATATGATGAGCGCATCATAACCCGATTCCGGAGGCGGAAGTATGAAGTGCCCTTATTGCGGCCATCTCAACAACAAGGTGATCGATTCCAGGCTGAACAAGGACAAGACCATCACCCGCCGACGCCGTGCCTGCGGCAAATGCGACCAGCGGTTTACCACCTATGAACGCATTGAGGTGATGCTCCCCATGCTGGTCAAGAAGGACGGCCGCCGGGAGGCATGGGACAGGGGCAAGATCGTCACCGGCCTGGAAAAGGCCTGCGAAAAGAGACCGGTCAGCATGGCCGACATCGACCGGTTTGTTGATGCCATTGAAGGAAGGCTCCAGGATTTCGGCGGCAAGGAAGTCCCCACCAGCAGGGTTGGAGAGTGGGTCATGGAAGCATTGCCCGAGCTTGATGAAGTCGCTTATGTCCGCTTTGCCTCCGTCTACCGCCAGTTCAAGGATGTGAATGAATTCATGGACGAGCTCAAGGGGTTTCTTGAAAACAAGGACAACTCGCACACCTGATAATTTCCCGATTCGGTTTTTTTGTTCAGTACAACCCTGTTTTGCCGGTTCCGCCAGAGAGGCGGTCTGTTGCAGGGCAGGCAACCGGCAACGGGAAAATTCCATTCCCCCTTGTCGAGGGGAACGATTCCTGGTTTTCTGACCTCGAATTACTTCATTGCTTCAGTGACATAGATTATGAACCGCCGGGATGTCGACTTTATGCGCCTTGCCCTGGACGAGGCCGGAAAAGGGCGGGGCAGAACATCGCCGAACCCCTGCGTGGGCGCTCTTGTCGTACGGGACGGGATTATATTCGGCCGCGGATATCACCACCGGGCCGGAGAACCCCATGCCGAGGTGAATGCCATTGCGGACGCCGGCGGATCAGCGGCCGGCGCCACCCTGTACGTGACCCTGGAACCGTGCAACCACTTCGGCCGGACCCCCCCATGCACCCGCGCCATTCTTGACGCCGGCATTGCAAGGGTGGTGGTCGGCATGGCGGATCCCAACCCCCGGGTTGAAGGGGGAGGCAGCGCCTACCTGGAATCATGCGGTCTTGAGGTGAAAACCGGGGTGCTGGAAGAGGAGTGCCGGAAGATCAACCTGCCGTTTCACAAGCACGTTACGACCGGCCTGCCCTGGGTCGTGATGAAGGCAGGCATGAGCCTTGACGGAAAAATTTCCTATCTCCCGGGCCGGGGCGGGCGGATCACCGGCGAGCATTCCAGGCTTTACGCCCATCGGCTCCGCAATACCCTTGATGCCATCTGCATCGGGGTGGGCACCGCCCTGATCGACAACCCCTCCCTGACCACGCGTCTGCCGCCGGAAGAGGCGCAGCGTGATCCGCTGCGGATCGTCATCGACACCCATTTGCGCCTGCAGCCCGAAGCCAGAATGGTCTCCCAGCGCAGCAGTGCGCCGACGTGGGTCTTCTGCGGCCCGGACGCGCCGGCGGCGGCGGAAGACCGGCTTGCCCGGGCCGGCGTTGCCGTCCATCGCCTGCCGCTTGACAACGACGGCCGGGTTGATCTCCATCAGATGCTTGTCCATCTCGGGCAGGCGGGGATCACTTCCCTCCTGGTCGAGGGAGGAGCCGCCCTGCATGGTTCCTTTCTCCGGGCCCGGCTGGTCGACGAGGTATACCTTTTTGTCGCCCCGTTTTTTATCGGTGGCCGGGGCACCTCCCTGGTTGACGGATTCACCCTGCCGGGCCCGGACGACAGGGAGCTTTTCCGGCATATCGAAACCCGCCGTCTCAATGATGATATCCTGATCCACGGCTATTGCCGGCCCCTCTGAAACGGGTTACCTCTATGTCCTGAATCCCGGCGATTGCCGGGTATGATCCCCGACCGGGACATGGAGCGGGCGCGAATCCTGCTTGACTGTCTCCATCCCCCGGTGCTACAATGTATATGAATGAAGACAGGCGATCAACCGGCATGGCAGATATGAGCAGGAACATGGAAAGTCTCACCGGCAATTTTCTTATATCCACACCGCAAATGCCTGATCCGAGGTTTCAGGAGCAGGTGATCTTTCTCTGCGCCCACAATGAGGAAGGGGCGATGGGTCTGGTCATCAATAATCCCAACCGGAACATCACCCTGCGGGACGTTCTGGAAGGAGCGAACATGCCGGTGCCCGAGGGGGAACTGCCCCCGGTTTACCTGGGCGGACCGGTTGAACTGGAGTCCGGCTTTATTCTCTTCAGTGCTGATTACTCCATCACCAACTCCCTTGAGGTCACCCCGGAAATATATCTGTCCCGTGATTCGCGTCTGCTCTACGATATCGCCCACGGCAAGAGGCCCAGAAGATATCTGTTCATGCTTGGCTACGCGGGCTGGGGCCCGGGGCAGCTGGAAAGCGAACTGGTTGACAACAGCTGGCTGACCGTACCCGGCAACTTTGACATTCTTTTCGAAACCCCCGATGAATTGAAATGGAAACTGGCCGCGCACAGCTTCGGCATCGATATCGCCGTATTCGGCGATGTCATAGGTAATGCTTGATAAAACGGGAAAAGCGGGTTAAGAACGACTGGGGTTTCGGTTCAGGCGCGTCGTTCGCGCTGCCGGAAAAGATGATTATTCCGACGTACCTGACCTCGCGGTCGGTACGTTTTTTTTATCTGCCCATGCAATCCGTTCAAAACAGATCAAATCGTCCGGAAGAAATCTTTTCCTGCAAGAGGTGCGGTTTCTGCTGTCAGGGCGAGACCACGGTTTCGCTGAACGAAGACGACCAGGCGCGGATGGTTGCCTTTCTCGGCCTGTCCAGGGAAGAGGTGCAGGAGAAATACTGGCGGGTGACCAACGGTGTCGTTCAGATGAAGACCGTGGCCGGACACTGCATCTTCTATGATGAAAACAGGGGATGCACCGTGCACGGAGGGCGGCCGTGGCGATGCGGTCAATGGCCCCTGCACCCGAGTATCCTCAGGGACCGGAACAATTTTGCAACGATCCGGTCCTCCTGTCCCGGATTGAACGCAGAACTGAGCTATGAAGAATTCTGCATCCGGCTCCGGCAACTGCTCGATGAGACGGACTCCCTGATGTTCTGAGCAGATGCGGTTTGTCTTTCCTTTCCTCGGCAAAACAGCGCAGCGGTACCTGGAGGAGGGCATTAACGATTTCGCCGGCCGGCTGGGCCGGTTTGTCCAGGTGGAGATGGTTGTCCTGCGGGACAAGGCATCCAGGCAGCTGCCGGACAACCTGTTCAGGCAAAGGGAAGCCGAGCAGCTTCTTGAGCGGTTTGCGGACGTCTCCTGCCTCGTTGCCCTGGATGCCGGTGGCCGGCAGTTGAATTCGGAGGAACTGGCCGGGCAGATAACGGAGTGGGAGAACAGGGGAGTGAAATCCGTCCATTTCCTGATCGGCGGCCACCTGGGACTGCACCAGGATGTTATCCGCCGGGCCGATCTGGTCCTGTCGCTCTCCCGGATGACCTTTACCCACGAAATGACCCGCCTGATCCTCATGGAACAGCTGTACAGGGCCTGGATGATCAAATCGGGGCGGCGCTATCACAACTGAGATCATGGCCGCCTTCAACCTTTCCTGACCGGCTTAGACGTGGCCTCTTCCGATCCCGCCGCCCATATCACCACCCTGTATGTTGCCCGGCAATGTCGCGATCATCCCTATGCCAGGGAAATCGTCCGGCGCAGCGGGCTGCCGGTGTCCCTGGTTGATGATGATCGCTGCCCCGGGTTCGACGGGTGGTTTCCCGGCGGCCTGAAGGAGGGCAAGCGCAGCCTTCTCCTCACCAGGAACAGGGGCCGGTTTTTCAAGCCCTGCCCGGGTACCAGCGAATATCAATGCTGCGGCTATCATGTCCTCAATATCGGCATGAACTGCCCCATGGACTGCGTCTACTGTATCCTGCAGGCCTACCTGAACACCCCGTGGCTCAGTTTTTTTGTCAATATCGAGGACCTGTTCGCCGAACTTGACCAGGAACTGCGGACGCCTTCCCCCCGCCTCTTCCGCATCGGCACGGGCGAGTTCACCGACAGCCTGGCCCTGGACAATCTCACCGGCCTCAGCCGTCGCCTGATCGAATACGTCCGCCATACCGACAATGTCGTTCTGGAGTTGAAGACCAAGAGCGCCGTCATCGGCAATCTCAGGGACGTCGATCACGGAGGCAAAACCGTAGTTGCCTGGTCGCTGAACAGCCCGCGGGTGGCCGCCCGGGAAGAGCTGCGGACCGCGAGCCTCGAACAGAGAATGGCCGCCGCCGCCCGTTGCGCCGAATGGGGGTACCGGCTGGCTTTTCACTTTGATCCCGTCATCTGGCACCAGGGCTGGAAAGAAGGATACCGGCACACCATCCGGCAGCTGTTCCGGACCGTCCCCGGAGAACGGATTGTCTGGATCAGCCTGGGTGCCCTGCGCTTTATTCCCCGTTTGAAGGCGATTGCGGCAGGGCGGTTTCCGGGTTCGCGCATTTTCTACGAGGAATTCATTTCCGGCCTGGACGGCAAGTCCCGCTATTTCCGGTCCCAGCGCGTCGAAATGTACACGTTCATAGTCAAGGAGCTGCAGCGGTATGTTTCCGACCGGACCTGCCTGTACTTCTGCATGGAAAGCGATGCGGTCTGGCGGGAGGTCTTCGGTTTCGCCCCCGGCGACAGAGGCGGACTACCGGCCATGCTCGACAACTCTCTGGCCGGGATGTCCGGAAATCCGTGACCGGTACAGGCCAGGCGAAACGGGTGTGAGCGCGCCAGGAGAAGGAATCAGGGGGCGGAACAGGCGGGAGAATGGACGCCGTGCAGGCGTCCGTAAAGGGCTTGTGCGAAGCCGATAAAAATTGTAATACGGGCTGGTTTTTTTTGAAATCGTCATTACAATATAGCCCAGCATAAGCCTTCATCTCGAACAATCGGATTAAAGGAAAAAAATGATTAATAAAGTGATCTTAATCGGCAATCTCGGCGCTGATCCGGAAATCCGCTACACCCAGAGCGGGACCCCTGTGTGCAATTTCCGCATCGCCACCACCGAACGATGGAAGGGGCAGGACGGACAGCAGCAGGAGCAGACGGAATGGCACAACATCGTGGCCTGGCGGAGACTGGCGGAGATATGCTCCGAGTATCTTTCCAAGGGATCGAAAGTGTACATTGAAGGCAAACTGCAGACCAGAAAATGGCAGGACCAGAACGGCAACGACCGCTACACCACGGAGATCGTTGCCCGGGACATGCAGATGCTCAGTCCGCGGGGAGCATCTTCCTCAAACGAGAACTACGGCGCAAACAGCGGCTACCAGGATTTACCCCCCGAACCGCCGCCGGGAACAGGGGATGACGTTCCGTTTTAAACTATTTTTGCGAATCCGCGGCAGCCATGGATTACTACACAGTTTTAGGCGTTGACAAGAAGGCCTCACCGGACGAAATCAAAAAAGCGTACCGCAAGCTTGCCCTCAAATACCATCCCGACAAAACCAACGGCGACAAGGAGGCCGAGGCAAAGTTCAAGGAGGTCAATGAAGCCTACGCCGTTCTGTCGGACAAGCACAAGCGGGAACAGTACGATACTTATGGCGCCAGCGGCTTCCATCAGCACTTCTCCCAGGAGGACATCTTCCGGGGCTTCGATCTCAACAGCATCCTGAGACAGTTCGGCTTCTTCAACACCTCCCAGTTCGGGGGCGCCAACGGTTTCAGGGCATCCTCCGGCCCCCATCAATTCAATTCCATCTTCGGCTACGCCGCGGGCAAAGGCGGCTGCCAGGGCGGCTGCGGTCCCCAGCCCCTGAAAGGGGAGGACCTGACCTACCAGTTGTCCATATCCTTTGAAGACGTGCTGCATGGAGCCGAAAAGACCATCAGCCTCCGCCATAACGGCGCGCCGCAGAATGTTTCGGTCAAGATCCCCAAGGGGATCGAATCGGGGAAAAGGCTCCGCCTCAGCGGCAAGGGGGCGCCCTCACCCTCGGGCGGCCCTCCGGGCGATCTCTACCTCAAAATCACTGTCGATCCGCACCCGGAATTCCAGCGCGACGGCGATGATCTGCTCGTAGAAAAGAAAATTCCGTTCAGCATGGCCTGCCTTGGGACCGAAGTGGAAATTGTCACCCTGGAGGGCAAGCGGTTCAAGATCAAGGTGCCCCCCGGGGTGCAGCAGGACGCCCGGCTCAGGGTCAAGGGGCATGGGCTGCCCAGCGGGCCCATCGGGGAAAGGGGCGATCTGTACGTCAAGATCGGGGTCCACGTGCCCCAGGAACTGTCCGAGGAGCAGCAGGGCATCATCGGCAAACTCGCCGACGCCGGGTTGTAAGGTTTCCTCCAGTCCGGCCGGCAAGGCGTCTGGGCAGCAGGAAAGCGTCAGCGGCAAGGGATCAAGGGTTCCCGATGGTAGGGATGGGACCGGCGCCGGGATTCGGGGCATGGTTTTCTGTCGACATTATCACCGTTCTTAATAGTTCAGATCGGCATAGGCAAGCCAGCCCCCCGCCTCCACCAGCTTTTTGTCAAACCGGTTGAGGTGAAAGGCGCAGGTGACGGAGCGGCCCCCACCCCCTGTGGCCGTCAATTTCTCTTCCTCAAGATCGACATCGATGGTGACCTCTTCCGGCAGACTGAAAAGCCGGTCGATGTCTCCGGGGTCCAGCTCCACGGCGAGAATGCCGCAGTTGAACATGTTCTGCCGGAAGATCCTGGCGAAACTCTCGGCCACCACGACATTGACGTCATTGACCTCCAGGGCCCAGACCGCGTGCTCCCTTGAAGATCCGCAACCGAAGTTGGAGCGGGTGACCAGCACATTGGCCCGGGCAAGGGCGGGGGAGCGGGGGTCGAAAACGGTCCCCGGCAGATGCAGGTCTTCGAGCAGATGGGGTTTGAGGGCCTGCTTGGATATCTCGGTCAGGTACTTCGCCGGGATGATCTCGTCGGTGTTGATGTCGCTTCTGTCTATGAAATAGGCGGGTCCGCCGAATTTCTTCATCGTTTTCTCCTGTCTGGAACTGGGCAGCTGGTGATCGATACGTCAGGGCATAAACCGCCGCGGGTCGGTTATCTCGCCGGTAATCGCCGCCGCCGCGGCGCTGAGGGGGCTCATCAGGTGGACCATCCCGCCCTTGCCCATCCGGCCGTTGAAGTTCCGGTTGGTGGTCGAGGCGCAGGTTTCGCCTTCGGCGAGCACCCCGCTGCTCATGCCCAGGCAGGCGCCGCAGGTGGGGTTGAGGACGCAGAAACCGCTGTCCATGAATATCTTGATCAGCCCCTCGTCCAGGGCCTGGGAGTATACCGCCGGAGTGGCCGGGGTCAGGATGCCGCGGACGGTCCCGGCAATGGTGCGCCCCTTGAGAATGGAGGCCGCGGCACGGAGGTCCTCGATGCGGCCGTTGGTGCACGAGCCGATATAGACCTGGTCGACGCGGGTGCCGGCCAGCTCATTGATGTTCTTGACCTGGTCGGGCTTGAAGCCGAAGGTCACCTGGGGCTGCAGGCCGCTCACGTCAACGGCAAGGGTTTGCGCATAGACCGCGTCGGCGTCGGAATGCCACTTGCGGAAATCATGCACCGCCTCGTCAATGTCGGCATAGTCATCCCGGATGAAGGGCCACAGGTATTCGGCGGTGACGCGGTCCGGCAGACAGATGCCGCTCGTTGCCCCGGCCTCGACGGCCATGTTGCACAGGGTCATGCGGGAGGCCATGTCCATGGCGTCCACAACCGGGCCCCGGAATTCCATAATCAGGTCGGTGGCGCCGTTGACCGTCAGCAGCTTGATGATATGCAGGATGATGTCCTTGGCAAACACCCCTTCGGGAACCGTACCGGTCACCTCTATTTTCATGGACCGGGGGGTCCGGAAGGCGCATACGCCCTTGAGGATGCCCACTTCGAGGTCGGTGGTTCCCACTCCGGCGGCGAAGGCGCCGAAGGCGCCGTGGGTGCAGGTGTGCGAATCACCCATGATGACGGTGTTGCCCGGCCTGATAAAACCCTTCTCCGGAAAGAGGGCGTGGCAGACCCCGTTGCGGCCGATATCGAAAAAATCACTGATGGCATGGCGCCTGGCCCAGTCACGGAGGATTTTGGCCTGGGTCGCGGTCTTGGCGTCCTTGGAGGGGGTTACGTGATCGATGACCGCCTTGATCCTGGCCGGATCGAAGACCCTGTCCATGCCCTTGTCCACCAGGTCCATAATCGCGACCGGGGTGGTGATTTCGTGGCACATGACCACGTCTATGTCGAGGACCATGTTCTCCGGCGTCGGAGTGTCCCGCAGGTGGCCGGCGAATATTTTTTCGGCAATGGTCTTTCCCATGTTTTATAGTTCCCTCAGGCTCAATTATGTGATCGCTTTACACAAAAGCGTGGCTGACGTACTGCCCAGTTTACCCGGCCCCGCCTGATCAGTCAATCGATTCATGGTCCCGCCGGGGGCGCAAATGGTTGTCGAACCGGGATTTATAGATTATAGATACTATTTTGCTTATCCTGTATCTTGTAAACCCCCGTATCAACTTTTCTTTCACTGATGATGGCTCAAATTTTTCTGCTTCTGCTGGTTTCCTTCCTTTGCTGTCCCGGTCATCTGTTCGCGGCGCACGGCATCAGCATTGACGGGAAGGTCAACTATTCCCGGGGATTCGACCATTTTGCCTATGTCAATCCCGCCGCCCCGAAGGGAGGGAGCCTGACCCTGCATGATCTGGGCGGCTTCGACAAGATGAATCCCTTTACCTTGAAGGGGAGCGCTCCCTACGGTCTTGATTCCCTCGTTTTTGAGACCCTGGCCGTGCCCAGCCTGGACGAGCCGTTCGCGGAATACGGCCTGATTGCCAAGGACATTGAACTGGCCGAGGATAAAATGTCGGTCACCTACACCATTGACGAACGGGCCCGGTTTTCCGACGGCAGTCGGGTGACGGTGGAAGACGTGGCATTTTCCCTGCGAACCTTGAAAAGTGACCAGGCGCATCCCTTTTACCAGATTTACCTGCAGGACATCAAGGACGCCGAAATCCTGGACCCGCACCGGATTCGATTTCACTTCCAGCGAACCAACAGGGAGCTGCACATGATCGCCTCGCAGCTGCCGGTTCTTTCCATGACATATTATGCGCAGCACCCGTTTGACGCAACCGGGAGCGAAGCGGCCATGAAACCGCCCGTCGGTTCCGGTCCGTACATCGTCGCCGATGTCAATCCCGGCAAGTCCATAACCTACCGGCGCAATCCCGACTACTGGGCCGTGGATCACCCGGTCAGAAAAGGGATGTTCAATTTTGACCGGATCACCGTCAAGTACTTCAAGGACCAGATTGTCAGCGTCGAGGCGTTCAAGGCGGGCGAGTTCGATTTCATGGCCGTCAACATCGCCAAGCAGTGGGAACGGGATCTTGTCGGCAGGCACTTTGCGAGCGGCAGCCTGGTCAAAAAACTGTACCCCCACAGAAACAACGCCGGGATGCAGGGCTTTGTCTTCAACACCCGGAAGTCTCTGTTCCAGGACCGGCTGGTGCGCAAGGCCCTTGGTCTGGCCCTTGATTTCGAGTGGATCAACACGACCCTGTTCTTTGGCCAGTACACACGAAGCGACAGTTATTTCAGCAATTCCACCCTGGCCGCCAGCGGGCTTCCGGAGGGCCGGGAACTGCAATTGCTCGAGCCTTTCCGGGATCAGCTTCCCCCGGAGGTGTTCACCACCCCGTTAAGCCCGCCGACAACGGATCCGCCCTCCAGCCTCCGGGCGAATCTGCGGGAAGCGAAAGAACTGCTTGCCCGGGCCGAATGGGAAGTCAGCGGCTCGATGCTCCGCAACCGGCAGGGAGATCCCTTTTCCTTTGAAATCCTGCTGATCAGTCCATCTTTCGAGAGAGTAATGGCGCCGTATGTCAAAAACCTGGAAAAACTCGGCATTCAGGCCAGCTACAGGACCATTGACGCGGCCCTGTTCACGGACAGGATCAAGAATTTCGATTTCGATATGGTGGTCAACGTCTTCAGCCAGTCGCAGTCGCCCGGCAATGAGCAGCGGGACTACTGGCATTCCTCCGCCGCCGACCGACCGGGGTCACGCAACCTGGCGGGCATCAAGGACCCCGTGGTCGACAGGCTGGTGGACGAGATTATCTACGCCGAAACCCAGGATGAGCTCACCGCAGCCTGCCGCGCACTTGACCGGGTCCTCTGGTACGGCCACTATGTCGTTCCCAACTGGTACATGGCCGGCTGGCGGCTGGCGTACAGCTCCCGTCTGCGGCAGCCGGAGGTCCTGCCCCACTATTATTCCCCGGACCAGCTGCCGATGACCTGGTGGGACGGTACGGCGGCGTCCGGCCGATGAACCGGCTGCGTCCATGATGAGGCTGGTGCTGCAATCCCTGCGGCAGATCGGTGAGTTCGGCCGGATATTGGGCCGTATCGCCCAGCGGGGGGATGTCATTCTTTTGAGCGGGTCTCTGGGGGCCGGCAAGACGACGCTGGCCCGATCCATTGCCGCAGGTCTCGATGTTCCCGCGGAACACTACGTCACCAGCCCTTCGTTCAGCCTGATGCTTGAATACCAGGGCCGGATGCCCCTGTACCATATTGACTGTTATCGTCTGCGGGGGGAAGATGATGTTGAAGAATCCGGCCTGATGGACTACATTGTGGCAGATGGTTTGACTGTTGTGGAGTGGCCGGACAGGCTCGGCGGCCTGGTTCCGGCCGAACATCTTGATATCAGGATGGACGGAGCCGGTGAACAGGCAAGAAAGGTGGTTGTCACTCCGCGCGGCAGGCGGTGGCTGGAACGGATGGACGACTTGAAAACGGCCTGTGCGGCCGCATCCATTCCGGTTGAGAATTGATTGATTTTGCCCGGAGCGTGTTACATGGAAAAGAAGAAGATCAGGCTTTCCGACTGTCGGAAGCAGTACACCTATGATCAGGACAAGGCGTGCACGCCGCAGGAGACCATCGACAGGTTCATGCGGCGGCTGCAGGAGATCAACCTGGATATTCTCAAGGAAGTGCGGCGCATTGATACCGGCCGGCTTGACATTCCCGTTTATTTCAGCATGTGCGGAAAAGACGCCCTGGAGACCATAGGCAACAAAAAGCAGATGGGCAAGGGTTCCACTCCCGTTCAGTCAAGGGCGAGCGCCTGCATGGAACTGGGCGAACGGTTCAGTTTTTTCAGCTTTATCAAGAACCGGGACAACTTTGTCATCGGCGACTACGACCGGATGCAGGCCCTGGGTTATCCGGTCCTGGACCTGGAATTTCTGCTGGCCTCGGTTCACGACGCGACCCGCAGCCGGGAAATGCTGGCCCGGCTGCTGCAGGGGCTGCCCATGCGCTGGACCTGGGCGACCAACCTGACGAGGGAGGAAGAGGTCCTGGTTCCCTTCAGCTGGTTTTTTGCCATCAATGAATTCAACGGCCCCTCGGCCGGCAATACAGCGGAAGAGAGCATTCTGCAGGGGATATGCGAGATCGTCGAACGCCACGTCTGCGCCCTGATCACAAGGAACAGAATCCGGACCCCCGGGATCGATCCGGCCTCGGTGCAGGACCCCGTTGCCCGTCAGCTCCTCGAAAAATTCACCCGCTGCGGCATCGAAGTCCATTTGAATGATTTTTCCCTGGACACAGGCATCCCGACGGTGGGTGCCCTGTGCTGGGACCCGGCGACTTTCCCGGAAAAAAGCGAAATCGTCTATACCGCCGGCACGACCCCGGATCCGGCCAAGGCCCTTATCAGGGCCCTCACCGAGGTCGCCCAGCTGGCCGGCGATTTCCATACCGAGGCCAACTACGTTGCCAGCGGTCTGCCGAAACCGTTGACCCTCGATGAAGTTGACTACGTGGTCCGGCCGGACAAAATGATAGGACTCGATGAAATGGCCAACGTCAGTGACGCGGACCTGTACCGGGAGGTGAAAAACTGCCTTGCCTCCCTGGAGCGGATCGGCCTCGACGTCCTGGTGGTGGACACCATGCACCCGGAACTGGGGATCCCCACGTTCTACACCATAGTGCCGGGCGCCCATTTCAGGGAACGGGCCGCGGGAGGAGACGCCGCCCTCTTCGCCGCGAAACTGGCCGCCGAACTGCTTGAGCCGGCGGACCTGGAGACAAAGCTCTCCGACTTGCAGAGCCTGCTGCCCGACGCCTATTACCTCGAATTCTACCGCGGCAAGAATCTGTATGACCTGGGGAACGCCGCCGAGGCCCTGGCACATTTTGACAGGGCCCTTGACCTGGATCCGGAGGAAGAGGACTTGCCGTATCTGTACGCCTACAAGGGATGCTGCCTCCGTGACATGGCACGATTCGACGAGGCCATAGAAGCGCTGGAAACAGGCCGGAGCCACGACGACGAACGACCCGACATCCACAACATGCTCGGCGTCTGTCACTTCAAGGGGCGCCGTTTTGCAACGGCGGCGGAGCATTTCCGCCGGGCGGTCGAACTGAACCCGGTTTCCGCCATAGACTATGCCAACCTGGCCATCAATCTCCAGCACCTGGGACGCCGGGACGAGGCAATGCACAATTACCGGGTTGCCCTGTCCATGGATCCGGATATCGAGTTCGCCCGGCGGGGACTGGCTGAACTGCTGGAACAGCACGTCGGGTAAACCGTTTCATGGGGGCCCTGCCTGAAACCATCGGAAAGATCCTGCTCCGTTCCACCAACTGGATCGGCGACGCGATAATGACCACGCCCGCGGTCCGGACCATCAGGCAGAATTTTCCCGCCGCCGACATTACCCTTCTGGCCCTGCCGTGGGTGGCGGATGTCTTTCGGGCCAGCCCGCACGTCAACCGGATCATGCCCTATGAACGAAATGGCCGCCACAAAGGATTAAAGGGGAAATTCATCCTGGCGGCGGAATTGCGGCGGCAGCAGTTCGACGCGGCCATTCTGCTGCAGAACGCATTTGAAGCGGCCTTCCTGACGTTTCTTGCCCGGATTCCCGTCAGAGCCGGGTACACAACCGATGCGAGGAGCCTGCTCCTGACCCATGGGGTGAAAAGAACGGCCGGTATCAAGGACGTGCACCAGGTGTATTATTATCTGGAAATGCTGCGGGGACTCGGTCTCGCGCCCGGCACTGATGAACTGGAGCTGGCCGTTCCCCCGGAGGCAAGCCGATGGGCCCGGGACTATCTCCGGGATGCCGCCGCCGGCCCGGGCAAAAAGATCGTCGGCATCAATCCCGGCGCCGCGTACGGCCCGGCAAAGAGATGGCCGGCGGAAAAGTACGCCGGGCTGGCCGGGGAACTGCTCCGTTTTCCTGATATCATGGTCGTTGTTTTCGGCACCGAGGCCGATCGGGAGGCTGCGCACCGCATCCAGAGAGTACCGGGCGGCGACCGGAACGTGATTGATCTGACGGGCAGGACCACCCTTGCCCAGGCCATGGGGCTGATCGCCCTGTGCAGTGTTTTTGTCACCAACGATTCCGGTCTGATGCACATTGCCGCGGCGTTGAACACCCCCACGGTCGCGGTCTTCGGTTCTACCAATCCTGTCACCACCGGTCCGCATGCCAGCCGCGCCGCCATCGTGCGCACAGAGCTTGAATGCAGCCCCTGTCTCGAAACCCATTGCCCCCGGAAGCATTTCCAGTGCATGGAAAATATCTCTGTTGAGGAGGTCTTCCAGACTGTCCATGCCTGCCTCGCCCCGGGACCAGGCGCCGCGTCATGATGCATCGGCCTGCAGTTTTTCTCGATCGCGACGGTACCGTCAACGAACAGATGGGGTATGTCAACCATATCAGCCGTTTTCATCTCCTCCCCGGGGTCGCCGAAGCGGTCAGGCTCCTTAACCGTCATGCCATCCCGGTGGTTGTTGTCAGCAACCAGTCCGGCCTTGCCCGGGGGTATTTTCCCGTAGAGCTGCTCGAGGAAGTGCATGGGAAGATGAACGCCCTGCTGGCCGAGGCCGGCGCCTTTCTCGACGGGATCTATGTCTGTCCCCATCATCCGGAAGCCAGGAAAATACAATACCGGCAGGATTGCGACTGCCGCAAGCCAAGGACGGGCCTGCTTGAACGGGCCGCTGCCGATCTGGAACTCGATCTTTCCCGCTCATTTCTGGTCGGGGACAGGTGGTCGGACATCGAATGCGCCGTCAGGGCCGGATGCACACCCGTGCTGGTCCTGACGGGATACGGCAGGGGGGAGTACGCCTATATCGGGCCGAATCAGGAGATACAGCCGGAATTTGTCGCTGAAAACCTGCTGGACGCCGTCCGGTGGATTGTTCCCCGTATCGGGGGGGAATCGGCCGGGAGCGGGGACTGACGAGGTCTTTGCCCTTACTTCGGCCTGAAATGCCCGTCCTTTGGTGAAAACAGGACATTGATCACATTTTTGAGGTGGGTGGGCTGGGCAAGCACAAACCGGACATTCTTGACCGGTGACCGGCGGACAATCTCCTCCCTGATCAAGGAAACGTCAGGGTCGCCGGTTGCCAGCACCAGCGCGCCATCCTGCAGACCGATGGGCATGACCATATGTTTCCGGACCGTCTCGCGGGGAAGAATGGCAAGAACTTCCCGGAAACCTTGTATTGGCGAAGCTCAATGAAGGGAATCCTGAATTTTTCCGCCAGCGATATGAACAGTTCCCTTTCATTGAGTATGCCTTTCTCTACCAGGAATTCACCGAGCTTCATGCTTTTCATTCTTTCCAGCAGTTCAAGGGCTTCGAGCACCTGGTTTTCATTCACCAGACCGGCGTCGAGCAGGATTTCTCCGGTGCGGAGACCTGTCTTTCCTTCATCCTTCGCCTTGCGGATCGCCGATTCAATGGTGGAGGAGAGAATATTGGCCTGCCTGGTCAGGATTTTCCCAAGCCGCATGTCCCGCATCATCTGCTGTTCTTCTATCGCCTTATTGAGGATTTCGTCGGTGACGAATCTCTTCTCCAGGAGAATGTCGCCCAGATACCGGTCCTGATACCGCAGTTTGATGCTGTCGGAGGGGAAGAATGAATAGCCGAGCCGGGTGTTTTCTTTCGTGGACAGGCCGAGCAGTCCGCTTTTCAGGAACGGTTCGGGCGGGATATATTCATGGAAAATGTTGCCGTCCCAGGTTTCGATGATCTCGACCCGGCAGGACGAGGGGGGCGGCACAACACAATCGTCGGGCATCCTTGCCAGCCGAAGACAGCTGATTTCGTGCATCGGAATGACGCGCCGGCCGTTGCCGGGGTGTTCTTCAATGACCGTTATCTCATCGGGGGTGGGATCGAAGAGGAGAAGCCTGGTTACCTCTTCCCGGCCGCCGCCAAGGTATTCGATGACCGCCGGGGTCCCCACGGCGCCGCTGGTTTCGCCGGCCAGTCCTTCCCGCAGCTCCTCGGTCTCGATGGCGTCATCGGAGAAAACCGAATCATAGAAATCACTGTCAAAGGCAACCGTATCGTTTTCTCTAACATCCGTTTCGTCATTAAAAGCCGAATCGTAGATGCTTGCGATTTCCCGGAGATCATACTTGGAAACCGGACTGGCGGTCCTGTTCCGTTTCTTCAGGAGGCCGGAGCGGAGCATTTTGGCTTTGTGGAGGTCGGCGTTGCCTTCGACGAGGCGGCCCTGCAGAATCAGAATTTCTCCCCGGTTCTGGTACGGATCCGGATAAGAGGGATCGATCTCTATTGCTTTGGAGAAAAACTCAATGGCCTCGTCAAGTTTTTCCGCATGGAACAGGAGAAGACCGTTTCGGTTGTAATGAACAGCTTCTTCATCCATGGAACCACCTGCTGAAAATCATGGTCCTGCAAAAAGCAGGAGCCGGGAAAGAGCGTAACGGTACTGCGCCGGTTACCATGCCGATCCGTCGGCGGAGCATTTTTGCGGGGCAGAAAATTTCCGGGAAAAAGAACAACGACTCAACAGTCAATCGTTCCCGACGGTCAAGTTTATAGTATGGTTATGTGTCGTTATTGACAAGAAAAAATATCAGTTCCACTGTCTGCCGGCATCGTTTTCCGGTTTTTTGCCCGCGGTTGTGCCCGGCGTCATCCGTGGAGAGGCGACAGGGAAAAGGGGGATGGCGTCGATTTTCTATTCAATAACCATGACCGCGCAGTTCTTCGCCTGGTGGAGGATCTTAATGGAGGTCGAGCCGAAAATGAACTCCTCGTTGTGGGAAATTCCCCGGCGGCCGACAACGACCATGCTGCAGCCCAGTTTTTCCTGCTCTTCGAGGATTGCCTCGCCGATGGACGTGCACTCCCGGATGACAAGCCGGACGTCGATCTGTTCTTCCCTGAAGCCGCCGCCGATGAGAATATCCTTATACGCGGCCAGGAAGAGATTCATCTCCTGTTGCTTGTTTTCCAGCCACTGCTCGCGTTCCCGGTCGGTGGCAAAATAATCTTCGGACGGTTCAGGGACAATGGTCAGCAAAGTGATGAAAACGTCCCTGTAGCGCCCGAAAAACTCGGTCACATAGATGACGGCCCTCTTTGAATTTTCCGAGCCGTCGACGGCAATCAGGATATGCCGGTCACCTTTCGTTTCTGCGTTCACGGTTTGACTGGACATGGTTCACTCCCCGCCATCGATGCCAGATCGGCCCTGGCCCCGGCCAGGTCATTGAGCATCTGATCGATGTCATCGTAAAATAATCGTGCCCCGAAGGAAAAATGGAGCAGTATGAGATTCAACGAATCCGGAATATAGGGAAAAATTTTTTTGAGGTTGGCGACCCGGTTTTTGTAGGAGATGTTGAGATCCTCACCCCAGAGCGAATCATAGAGGGAGCGTTGATTGTAATAGAGGTCCGGCACCAGCACGTCACCCCGCCCGGTCAGAAAAATCAGGATGTTGCCCAGCCCCAGCAGGTCGAAGCTCCACATCGATTCGCCGTGCAGGTAGTTGTAATCAAAATCGATCCAGCGGTATATCTTTCGCTCCCGGTCAAAGAGGATATGATCGCGGCGGATGTCCCCGTGTTTTTCGCCGTGGTCATGCAGAAACTTTATTGCCCGGGCCATTTCGATAAAGGTGTCAAATACGGCGGGAAATTGATTGGAGAAATATTCCTCGTGGGTGCCTGCGTGTTTCTGTATGATATCATCAAGCCTGGGACCCTGGATGAATTCGAGGATCCGGACATTGTTGCCGGCACTGTCGATGACCCAGCGTCCGTGCATGAAATTCGGGTGATCGGCGACCAGGTCGAGAATGCGTGCTTCCTTGCGGGGACTGCGGAAGCATTTGACCGGCACGCCGGCGATTTTGGTGTCAAACTGTTCGTGAAAGACCAGCTTGATGATCTTGGTCGATCCGTCTTCAAGGTCAACGGCCCGCCGCACCCAGAACTTGGGTTCATCGTCGAGGCCGAACCGCCCTTCCTTTTCGTACCGTTTGACCCAGTACAACCTGTTGTCGAGGACCAGCACGTCATCATATTCCACCTGAAAGAAATCGCTGGTGTCGGTAATCACCTTGAATTTCTCGGGCACACCATCAATGCCGACCCGGTGGGCCAACAGGGCCTTGACTTCTTCCTTGGATATGATTGTCTCGTTCACGGCGCTCCTCTGTTTGTATTGTATAACGGGGAGCCGGGAAGAAAAATATTTTTTTCAAAAAAAAGCAAGTCCGGCCTGCAGCAGAAAAGAGGCGTGGTTGCGGCCCATGTTCCGGCGGAGCCGGTGATGGAGCTAAAAAAGACTGAATCTGACGTTCCAGCCGTTTTTGAGAATTGTATTCATGACCGGGGATTTGATCTCGTTGGGACTGAAGGTGTACTCTTCCGGAACACCATCCTCGTAATTTTCCATGCCCCACTGGTCGCCGGTCTGAACCTTGAAGAACGGCCTGCTCCAGGAGAGCCAGCCCGTTTTGACCGAAACAGGGCTCAGATCCCAGTTGATTGACCTGTACCTGTCGGTCATGATAACTGTTTTCGTTGAGTTATCAAATCGCAGCCACAGTTCGTAGAGCCGCCGCATCCCGCTTTTTTCCAGTCTTTCGCACCAGTGCGGTTCATGGCAGCGCCAGGTGCAGACCAGCTTTTTCCCCTGCCTGCGGACCGTGACCGGAGCATCGATATCGTTCACCTTCATCAGGACCGAGTGCAGCAGGTCCAGGACCACCGGTTCTCCGCTCCCCCGGAAAAACCAGACACTTTTGAGGATGGCGGCCAGGCCCGGAACAAGAAAAACGGCTGCCAGAACCCCCCAGATGATCAGGGCAATGACATACTGTTTGGCTTCCAGGCCTGTTCTGACGGCAAGGACGGGCAGCAGGGCAAGCCAATAGACTCCCAGCAGGGAGACAATGCCCAGGAACGTGTAAAGGTATCGCTTGAACATTGTATGTTATTTTATTGATTTCATGATTTTTGTCTAAGTATATCGTGGAGAAGCAGCCTGCCGGAGGCGCTGTCCATGGTTGCTGACGCCCCGATGAGGAGAGGGTAATTGGGATTACGGTGCCCCACCGGAAAATTACCCCAGACAGGATAGCCGAATTCAGCGGTTATTTCCAGGACTCGACGCCAGATCCGTTCCTCGATACGAAGGTTTTCCACTGCATCAAGGCCATGGTCAAATGTCCCCAGGATAATTCCCGCCAGGTTGTCGAGTTTGCCGCCGTGATATAACTGGGTGAGCATTCTGTCGAGTCTGTACATCTGCTCTCCGGTGTCTTCAAGCACCAGCAGGGCATTGGCAAGGGATAATTCCCAGGGGGTGCCGATGAGATGAATCAGGGTCGTCAGGTTGCCGCCCTTCAGGATGCCGCTTGCCTTGCCCCCTCGTAAAATCTCGATCCGGCCTCGGGGGTTGTATTCCGGCAGTCCCCCGGAAAGAAGGGCGGCCAGAGCCTGGATCGAGGCGGGATCGGTGTCGGCGAGAGAGGATACGACCGGACCGTGCACGGCAACCAGGCCCCCCTGTTCGCTGACCAGGTTGAGCAGCGCCGTCACGTCACTGAAACCGATCAGAATTTTCGGCCGATGGCGGACAAGATCAAGACGGATATCCTTCAGTATTCTCAGACAGCCGTAGCCGCCCCGCACAGCCATGAGGGCGTCGGTTTCATCGTCGGCCCACAGGGCATGGAACTCATCGATCCTCGTCCGGTCGTCAGCGGCAAGGTAGTCCTGCGCCGGGGCGGAAAGGTTGAGCTGTTTGGTCCTGAATCCAAGTTCGTGGAGCAGGCGGACCCCGGCATGGACTTTTTCCTGATCGCGGACCGGCCCGGCCGGGGAAAAAAGGCCGATGCACCCACCTTTTATCAGACGGGCGGGGATGACAGGCCTCTTATCCTGCATGGCCGGAGTTCAAGGCGTAAATGATCTGCAGACCCCTGAGGGTCAGATGGGGATCGAGAATTCCCAGATGGTCGCTGTAGGGGGCGATAAGGTGTGCCATGCCGCCGGTGCCGATGATGTTGACCGGAGCATTCCCTGCGGCCAGTTCGGCGGACAACCGGTCAACCAAACGGTCGACCAGGCCGCCGAAGCCGACCAGCAGGCCGGAGCGGATCGCATCCACCGATGTCCTGCCGATCACGGAGCGGGACGGTTTATCTATGTCCACTCGTGGCAGTTTTGCCGTCCTGGCCGCCAGGGCGTCCAGGGAAATGCCCAGCCCGGGAACAATGGCGCCGCCGAGATATTCCCTGCTGCCGTTGATACAGTCGAAGGTTATGGCGGTCCCGAAGTCGATGACGATCACTGGAGACCTGAAGCGGTGCCAGGCCGCCACCGAATTGACAATGCGGTCGGCGCCGACCTCCGCCGGGTTTTCGGCGGCAATGGTAATATCGGTCCTGGTGGTGTGGTCGACGGAAAGCGGTCCGCGGGTGAGTTGCCCGGCCAGGTATCGGCCGGCATAGGACATCCATGCCGTTTCGAGAGTGGGGACGACGCTTGAGACGATGAAACCGGTGATTTCCTCCGGTCGGATATGTTGCATCTCAAGCAAGGTATGATAGCGGATGGCGAGTTCGTCGCCCGTTCTGTCCCGGTCTGATTGCAGCCGCCACTCGGCAACCAGCTTGTCGCCGGAAAAGACGCCGCTCACCGTATGGGAATTGCCGACATCGACAGCCAGGAGCATGGCCCACCCTGTTTCTGATTCCATTGATTTGTTTTCATCAATTGGATACTATTCCATAATTGAGAAAAATTCCACAGAGATGGAAAAGAAAAGGTGGACCCCATGACCCGATATGTCCAGGTTGTGACAACGGTTGACAGTCAGGAGGCGGCGGAAAGGATCGCCGCAACGGTTCTGGAGCGGCGACTGGCCGCCTGCGTACAGATCAGTCAGTGCGCCAGCATGTATCATTGGCAGGGCAAAGTTGAAACCGCGGCGGAATTCCTCTGCGTCATGAAAAGCAGGAGCGATCTCCTGGACACCCTTGAAGAAGCCGTTACCGCTGTCCACCCCTATGAGGTGCCGGAGATCATCGCCACCGAGGCGCTGCGCTGCGGCAAGGCCTATGAAGGCTGGCTCGGCAGCGAACTTCGTTCGCCCCGGCAGGGATAGCTCCATGGCCGGTTCCGGAAGGCCCAGGGGATATCGGAGCAGAAAGGGCAGGGAGCATCGCTGCCACTGCTGTCAACGCCTGCTGCCGTTCTGCTGGAGTTGCCCCTGCGGATTTCAGATCTGTCCGCAGTGCTTCGCCGAGAACAAGTGGGGCATCAGCAACGGCCCGACCTGGGTCTGCCCCGATTGTGAACGGGTTCATCTCATGGAGTGAACCCGCCCCAAAGAGGGGCAAAGCTATTCATTCTGAGCCAGGGTGCGGATGATATCCGACTTGCCGATCACTCCGACCATCCGGCCTTTTTCCATGACCGGCAGGGTGTGCCGGTTCTTCTCCGCCATGATGGTGGCAATTTCTTCCAGGGGCGCCTCGTTTTCAACGGTCACCACCTCCCTGGAACAGACGTCGCCGACCGTGGACGCCGCCATTTTCTTGAGGTCTTTCTCCAGCCGGTCCGGGTTCTCGAGAAAAACAAACGAGTCAAAAAACGCCATGACCGTCGGGATGTGCACTTTCTTGGCCTGATCGATCAGGTCGCTTTCCGTCACCACCCCGACAAGATTGCCCTGATCATCGACAACCGGCGCGCCGCTTATCCTGTTGTCGGCAAATATTCTGGCCAGCTCGCGGACGGACAGGTTTTCGTTGACGGTGATTACTTCACGGGTCATGATATCCTGGGCTGTGGTCATGGGTCGCTCCTCATGCTGGATTGTAGTGAATCATCCGGTGTCGTCCCGATCATTTCAGGAAGGATGCCGGCCACTTCGGATGCCGTATAACCATACGGGGCTTTTTCTGCCAGCCGGTCCGCCGCCAGACCGTGCAGGTACACACCCAGGCGGGCCGCGATTGCCGGTGGATATCCCTGGGCCAGCAGTCCGCCGAGCAGGCCGGACAGGACATCTCCCATGCCTCCCGCGGCCATGCCGGGGTTGCCCGAGGTGTTGACGGCCCATGACCGGTCCGGGTCGCAGATCAGGGTTCCCGCTCCCTTGAGGATCAGGGTGATTCTTCCCGCCGCGCCGTTGACCGCCGCGCTGAACCCGATCGTTGCCGCAACTCTGTTCTGCTGTATTTCCCCGGCCTTTTTTCCCGTCAGCCTGGCCATCTCGCCGGGATGAGGGGTAAGCAGCCTTTCGGCGGCCGGGCTGGTCAGTGAACCCGGATCAAGGGCAAGGGCATTGAGGGCATCGGCATCTACGACCATCGGCAGTTCCACCTCGCGGTACAGCCGCTGCACAAGTTGCCGCGTCTGCGGTGCGGTGCCGAGCCCGGGCCCCACGACCACCGCGTTTTTTCCCTGCAGCAGGTCCCGGACCAGGTCCAGATCGCCAAAGGAGAGGCAGGAAACCGAGTTGGGCAGAGGAACGGTCATGGCCTCGAACAGGCTTGACTCGAAAACAGTGTTGAGGTCGGCGGGCACGCAGAGAGTGACCAGGCCGGCGCCGATCCGCAGGGCGCCGAGTGCGGAGAGAATGGCCGCGCCGGTCTTGCCGGTCGAGCCGGCCAGGACCAGCAGGTGCCCGTAGTTTCCCTTGTGGCTTGCCGTTCTCCTGCTGCTGAGGCGCTTGAGAATTGACGGATCCAGGGTTTCACCGGCGAGACCGGCCTGATCCACCGCCTGCCGGGGAATGCCGATGTCGACCACGTGGAGCCGGCCCGCCGGTCCGCCGCCATGCATGAAATGGCCCGGTTTGGCAAGACCGTAGGTAACGGTTACATCGGCTCTGACGCAGCCGCCGAGGGGCATGCCGGTATCGGTGTCGAGCCCGGAGGGGATATCCACCGCGGTGACGGGGCAGTTCATTTCGCCGCGGAGCCTGTTGATCAGGTTGACGGCCGACAGGAACCGGCCGGCCAGCGGCCGCTGCAAACCGGTACCGAACAGGGCGTCGACCAGGGAGAGAACAGGATGGAAGGTGTTGAGCCGGAGAATTTCCGCGGCGGCATCATTCAGGTCTTTCTCGGCCGCGACGATCCGGTGGGGCAGATCGAGCCGCCTGACGATCTCCCGGTTGACCGCGGCATCACCCTTGAGTGCTGCCGGTTCAACGAGGTAGACGATGAAGGGCAGGCCTCCCAGTTCATGCAGGCGCCGGGCGATCACCAATCCGTCGCCGCCGTTGTTGCCCGGCCCTACGAACACGGGGGCAAGCTTGCCCGCCGCCGGCCCGAATTCCCGGACCATGCAGTCAACCGTGCCCCGTCCGGCATTCTCCATGAGGACAATGCC
>DSAE01000048.1 GCA_011372855.1 Desulfobacteraceae bacterium | reverse complement strand
CGCCGATGGCGGGGACGAATGAGGAGACTACCATAAACCTCAAGCCGATTGATTGCAGGAGTAAATTTCCACCAATTTTGCCCGCACCTATCTGCTTGATTTTTCGTTATGCTAGTCATGAGTAAACGTGGAGCGGATTAATGAGGTGCCGAATCCTGTCGAGAAAGTTTGACTTGCTGTTCTGATCCATGGTTGACATCACATTATCATTGAATATCCGGTTCGTTGCGAACAGAAAATGAATATCCATTCAGAACGTGGTTTTTACCATGCTCCGCCTTCATCGGGAATGTGGTAATTTGTCGCGCTGTCCGGGCTCGCTAAAACTGAAAAGGGGGCTTCTTTTCTTTCCTGCGTATCCAGTTGAGGAACCGCTTCACCCGGGGCCGACGAACGAGGAAATCCACCACCTCATGTTTTTTGGGGAAATCCATGAATGAAAGGCCGATAATGATGGTTATTACTCCCTGTCCTGGCAACAGCAGCATGGCGAACCCGGCCAGGAGAAAGGCAAAACCGATGGTGTTTCTCGTGATAAAAATCATCTTCGCCATCAACGGGTGCCGTTTGTGGCGCTCCTCAACTTTCTCCCGGTGCTGAATGAAATATTTGGCGGGCAGCCGGGCGATGATCCAGGGAATGGCGAGCAGACTGCCGACAAAGGTCGCCATGGACAACAGACCGAGCCATTCAATGACAAGCAGCGTATGGCGGGACAGTTCCATGGACTATATCTCCTGCCGTCTGTTGCGCAGCAGCCACAGCCGCCACATTTCCCTGGCGCCGCGCAGCTGCACCTGCAGCCTGTCCGCCGGCAGGCCGGCAAGGAGCTCCCCTTCCATGGCGGCGATAAATCCCGAGATCATGTACATTTTCGCCAGCCAGAATCGCGGCTCGGCAAAAAGTCTGAGCAGCAGTCCTTTGTAGAGGTTGGCCACGACCAGATCGTACCCCCGCAGGTCAGGCAACACCCCGCCCACATCAAGCTGGACAACTTCCACCCGCGAGCCGCAGGAGTTGAGTTCGACGTTGCGCCTGGCGACCTTGCAGGCCAGGGGATTGACATCCACCGCCGTCACGTGAGCGGCGCCGAGCTTGGCGGCGGCAATTGCCAGGAGGCCGGTTCCGGTGCCCAGATCGATGACCGAGCCGATTGTTTCGTCCGTTGCCGTCAGAACACGTTCCAGGGTTTCCAGGCACAGACGGGTTGTGGCGTGAAAGCCGCTGCCGAAAATAACGCTGGGATCAAGAATGATTTCTCCGGGACCGGCGGCCTGCCCCGCTGCCTCCCACACAGGCCGGACAAGCAGGAAGCCGGTGGCGAAGGATCCTATGGTGACGCCCGCCTCCCAGTCCCGATAGTCGAGGTCGGCCCTGTAGATTAGCCTGGCATCGGTTGTGCGGCACAGGTCGTTGACCAGGTCATCCTTGGGACGGTGAAAAAACAGAATAGCCGCATCGTCTTCGACCCAGCAGCCGATAAAATCGGGATCATCGACAGACGGCACGTCGCGCCGGTCAAGGTAATAGACGGCAAGGCGGTCGTATCTGGTGTAGGGGGGGCGCAACATGGCGCAGGTTATTCGCCGGCCGTTTTGCCGGGGAGAAGAAGAACATCGTCCAGCCGCCTTTTAGGCACATGGTGGACGCCGTTTTTGTCCCGCCAGTAGCGGACGGGGTCGTCTCCGCCCCCTTCTTCCAGCACGACCTGTTCAGCCGGGTAGCCGAGGGCCACGACAAGCAGAAACCCATAGCGCTCATCCACCCCCAGAACTCTTTTGATTGCCGGGGCCACGGAGGCGATCCTGCAACCGTAGATCCCTTGTTCGGCGGCGCCCAGGAGCAGATTCTGGGTTGCGATGCCGAGATCGATATGGGCATGCTTTTCCGCTGCTCCGCTCCTGTCGCGGTCGAGCAGACAGACAATATAGGCCGCCGGACGCTCCCCCTCCGCCGGCCCGGGCCAGTCACGCAGGTAACCGGCCCAGCCGAGGCAGGGAAACACCTGCTCCCGCAAACGTTGATCGGTGACGATCGTGTATCGCAGCGGCTGCCTGTTGCCGGCGGATCCGCCCAGCCTGGCAAGATCGACCAGGCCGCGCAGGACCGCGTCGCCTATTGCCAGGTCCTCGCGGTACCTGCGGACTGTTCTTGTTGCCCTGATCAGATCGGCTATCATCATGAACCGTTCATTTGGTGTTCCCGGAGGGGATATGAGGCTCCAGGATCAATTGCACCCGCGGAGACCCTTTTCCCGCCGGTTCGGCGACGTCAATTCTGTCCGCTCGGACCGAAAGGGTGTCCACCAGATAATCCCGCACGGCGAGTGCCCGTTTTCCTTCGAGCTCCCGCAGCGCCTCCCCGCTTACCGCCACCCGGACAAAGGGAAGCGGATCCAGGTCACGGGCCAGTTCCGCCGGATCGATCTCCTCGGTCTCCACCGAAGCTCTTCCCTCCCTTATCGCCGCCAGCCGCTCTATTTCCCTTTCCTCCAGTCTCATCCTTTCCAGGGCCCGCCTCCTGTTCTCCTCTTCCCGCCGCAGATCCGCCTCCTGCTGCAAGACATCCTGCAAGGCCTCCGCATCGAGCTCATCGCTGACAACGGGCTGCAGCCGCAGCCGCAGAAAAGGCCGGCGGGCCAGCAGTTCTCCGTAGCCGGCGAGCACCCCAGGCTCCTCGGGGAGCGACGAGCCGGGTGCAAAGGCAACATGATCGGGAAGGTCCAGTTCCGGCAGGTGCTCCCGGACCACAAGCTGCGGTGCTATATCGGCCCGGACGGCCTGGTGCCGCAGCCGGTTCCGGAGCTGGTGGAAGAGAAACGTTCCTTCCCCGTCCGCGGGAGGATTTTCGCGCATCGTCATCGCCAGCTGCCGCCGGTCGTCAATAAACAGGGCCAGAACCCGCAGGAAGGGGGAGTCCGTCTCCGGCTTTACCCCGGAAATGCGCAGGGTCGCGGCGATCTCGGTTTCTTCCCCGGAACGGCTCATGGACTGGGTCCAGGCCGCATCGGCTTCGTTGACCGCCAGGCCAAGCTCCTGACGGAAAAAATCCTCGAAGGACGCCAGCCGGACATCCTTCGCTTCCAGGGAATAGCTGCGCACCTTTTCCGTTTCCGTTTCCCCGTCAATGGTGAACGCCCCGACTCCGTTCATTCGGCCCCGGAAGGAAAAGGGCATGACCTCCTCTCCCGGGGAAGCAATTGCGCCGTTTATCCCGGTCAGCTCAGGTTGGTAGCCGGGCAGCAGGACCGGCCAGGGAAGGGTGAAACGGCCGTCCTCGACACTGACCTTGTCGATGGAGACACCGGCAAAGGAAAGTTTGCCGGGATGGAAAAATCTGGTCAGGACGTCTCCCCCGTCACTCAATCCGGCGGCAACAACCGGCTTACGGACCATGATCTCTCCCAGGTCGAGATGACGGGGGCTGGTCCGCAGCACAACCCTGTCCGATGTCGCCAACTGCCATTGCACCAGCGGACCGCCCTGTTCGCCGGCCTCCATGTCGTTCATCCATGCCTGGCCGGAAAATTCGCCTGCGGGCATGGCAAGGTTGCCCTGAATATGCAGGGTTCCCTGTTTGATCGGCGGAACAACAACGGCGGACAGACAGGGATCGAACAGGCGGAAGTCGATATGCCGCAGGTTGATCTCCAGGCTGCCGGTTCGCTCGATCGGGGAATATCTTCCGGCAACCTGTACTTCCCCCCGGGAGCCGAAGGCGGCCGAGGCGGCTATATTGTTCCCGTCCCCGCCGCCCCCGAGATGGTCGGCCCGCAAATTGAAGTTGTCGACGGCCAGGTCGCTCTCCGCCCCGCAGATGGGTGCCAGGAATGGAGCGTGCAGCCTTGAGCCGCTGATGCGCAGATTGTCGACGACCAATTGCGTCTCCCGTTTAGCGCCGGTCGGGGGATCGGGTACCGGCGACAGGGCCGGCAGCGAAAAAATTTCACTGTTGACCAGTTTCAGGGTACCGCAGCCGAAACGGTGGGCTGCTTCATCGATCTGAAAATTCTCGCAGCGCAGCCGTTCTCCGGCCGCGATATTCTTGCTGCCGGCACTGACCGAGTATTGCTCAACATCCAGTCTGCCCTCCCCCAACTGCAGGGACGTGTGCTGTTCTCCGCCTCCCGCCTCGTCTCCTGACGTCAGGTCAAAAGCAAAACTGATGCCCCCGATCCCCCGGTCAAGGCGCAAACCTGTTGACGGCAGAACATCCCCATGGCGTTGGAAGTCGAAACGGTCGGCGGAAAAACTGCCTCTGCCCGCGCCCCCCGGCAGGATCTCTCCCTCGGCGGTCAGCCTGGTTTCGCTTCCTTCCTCTCCGGCAACGGCGCGGAAGGAGAACTGTGCCGGGCCGGAATCCTTCCGGACCTTTTCCGCTTCCGGCGCAGCCTGCAGGGTGAATTCGACTTTGCTTAATGTTGTGGCCGCCCCCCCCGACGGAGTCGAAGCCAAACGCATGGTGCCGTCCTCGGCATGCAGTTGCGTCACCAGGAATCTGTCCGACGACAGCAGGGCGGCATCGATGATCCCGAACACCCTGCCGATTTGGTGGTCCCCGGTTTTCTCCGCCCCATCGTGGATTACCAGGAGCGGCTCGGAAATGCCGACATCATGCAAAAGGAACCGGCCGGCCGAAGGGATGAAGGCAAATGTGCAGTCGACCCGCGGCGCCGCGAAAAACGGTCTGTCTTCCCGGTCGACAAACTGCAGGCCCGTCACCGCTGCGCGGCCGCCGACGACAAATCTCTCTCCCCCTTCCGGCGCCCGGGGAAACACAATTTTCAACTCGATATCGGCCTGTCCGCCGCTCAACCTGAAATCGCCTTCCTGCCGCGGCACAGCCACATAATCAAGATAGCTGCCCAGCTCCACCTCGCTGCTGCAAAGGGAAAGACTTATTTCCGGTTTTCCCTCCCCGTTTTCCGTCCTGACAGCCTCGGCCTGCACCGGGCTGCCGTTGACCAGGGCGCTGATTTTCGGCAGCCTGCCGCTTCCATAGCTGTCCGCCCCGCCGGGCGGCAGGTACAGTTCCAGTTGCTCCACCAGGTACTGCCTGTTGATGAGGTCATCCTGAAAAACGATTGTCCCGCCGCGAACATCGAGCTCTCCGGCTTCAAGCCAGGCCGGCCAGACGGTTCCCGATTCCCTGTTGATCTGGAGGCCGAAAATATTGAGGACATCATTCAAGTCGGTGAAGCCGGCCGCATCCCGCCTGACTTGCAGGTTCAACCCTTCCAGGGCGATCCTGTCGCAGAGCAGCTTCCCCCGGAAGATTCGTTCAAGTCCCAGGCTGCACCGGACCGCATCGCAGGAGAGAAAGTCCCTGCTCCTGCCTGTGTTCCCCCGCAGCACGCCGATGATCACTTCCTCCAGATAGAGATCCAGGGTAAACGGGGCAAAGACTATTCTCTTCACCGCAACCGGCCGTTCCAGCCGCTCGGCCAACATTCCGGCCATCGGCCCTTTTATCAGCGCCGGCACCAGAAAATATCCGCCGACGCCGTACAGCAACACGCCGATCAGGGGCACGAGCAGCCAGCGGAACGGCCTGAACAGCGTGGGCTGCCGCTGTTTTTTTTTCCTGCCGTCCCGGCGGGGGTGCCGGGGAGCGGCATCGTCGTCCGCTTTTTCCCTGTCCGGGAGCGGCCGTCCAGCCTGGTGATCCGACGATTCCCGCTCCCCGGTCTCCCTGCCTGCCCTACTTTCCTCACCTCCCCCGCCCGGTTCTTCCGGATCGGTCATGATGGGAATTTCTCCAAACCTGTCTATCGCCATGGCCCGTTGTATCCAAAAATTTCGATTTATTTCCCTTCACTTCAGGGAGCGGCGGGAAAAATGTATTTATATAACCATGTGGGAGAAAATTTTCCAGTCCCTCATTTTTTGGTAATTATTTTTATTTTTCTGTTCAATTGGAATTTAACATGCTAAATTTAAAGAAATAAATCAGCTACAGTAATTTTTTTGCCGGCTTCCGCGACGATGGTCAACTTCATCAGCACACTCAGATGGCAGGATATAGTCGATATATTGATTGTCACAATCATCATATATCGCATCATACTGCTTATCCGGGGCACCAGGGCGGTGCAGATGCTCATCGGCATCATCGTCATCACCATCATCTATTTCATCGCCCGGCAGCTTGACCTCCTCACCCTGCACTGGATCCTCCGCACCTTCCTGAATTCCATCTTTCTCATCATCATCATTGTCTTCCAGCGCGACATTCGCCGGGTCCTGACCCAGGTCGGCAAGACACCCTTTCAGAAACAGCAGGATATCGTCCTGCATGACCTCAATGAAATAGTCAAGGCGGCGAGCCATATGGCAAAAAAACGGATCGGGGCGCTGATCGTCATTGAACGGGAAACCGGGCTCCGCGATTACATTGAATCCGGTCACTCCATCGACGCCAAGCTGACCAGGGAACTGCTGATATCGATTTTTCTGCCCACGTCTCCCATTCATGACGGCGCGGTGGTCGTCTACAACGGCAGGATTCTCTCGGCCGGCTGTCTCCTGCCCCTGTCCCAGAACGCCCACATCGCCAAACGATACGGCACCAGGCACCGCGCCGCGCTGGGGCTCTCGGAGGAAACCGACGCGGTCATCCTTGTCGTTTCCGAAGAGACCCAGGAAATATCGCTGGTCGAGAACGGCACCATTAAAACGTACCGGGACGAAGAGTCTGTGGCAAGCGCTCTGCATAAAATATTCGTCAACAACATCATGCCGGGATACTCGTGGAGGAGCTGGCTGGGCAAGTTTCACCGCACATGATGAAGAAAATACGATTGTTCAGAAACAAGACCGATAACTGGATGCTGAAGGTCGTCTCGCTTTGCCTGGCGGTCATGCTCTGGTATTTTGTCGTCGGCGAGGACCAGGTCGACATCAACATGCAGGTCCCCATCGAGATCATCAATCTCCCCAAAAACCTCATTATTTCCAATCAGTACAAAAGTGAGATCGAAGTTTCGATCCGCGGTCCCCGCAGCATGATCCAGGATATCCGCAACCGGAACATCACCCGGCCGGTGGATCTTTCAACGGCCCTGCCGGGGACCATTGTGATTCGAAATGATGAGCGATCGGTTCCTTTTCCCAAGGGCGTCACCGTGCAAAGGCTCCAGCCGACCAACATTACCCTCCAGCTCGACCAGCTCATCCAGAAAAAATTTTCCATCAAGGCGGTCACCGAGGGGAAGCCCGCCAAGGGCTACGAGCTTCGGCAGATACAACTCGATCCGGACCACCTCCTCATATCCGGCCCCAAGACCGTGTTGGAAAAAGGATATGAAATTTCCACCTATGTCATCAATCTGGACGGCCTCAATCATACAACCACCATGCAGATCCATCTCAATCTTGAGCCCGACCTGTTCGAGCTTTTGGGGGAGACGGTCGTTTCGGCCCGGCTCGAGGTACGGGAAGTGATGGAAGAGCGAACGGTCAAGAATATCCTTGTCAACGCCCGCGACGCGCAGGTGCCGGTCACCGTCAAGCCGAGTTCGGTAACGGTCAAGGCCGCCATTCCGGTCAACCTGATCAAGGAAACACCGGAGCTTTCCATGCTCTTCCGCACCTCAGCCCCGGTAAAGAATGGTGAGTGGCCGCAAACGGTAAAGGTCAACGTCACCGGGGTCACCGTGCCCGGCCACGATCCGGTGAAAATTATCGAGGTCGAGCCGCCGGAAGTGGTCGTCACCGTTGCTGACGGCCCGAAGGATTCGGAAAAGTAACAGGACACAGCATCCGTCAATCATTTGCCCAGAGTCAAGCGCCATGAATGCAGGATCACGAAAACTGTTCGGGACCGACGGGGTCCGGGGCATTGCCAATATTCATCCGATGACCACCGAAATTGCCATGCAGATCGGCCGGGCCATTGCCTTCCTGGTGAAAAACCAGAGCAGGGACCACCATATCGTCATCGGCAAGGACACCCGCCTGTCGGGCTATATGATCGAAAACGCCCTGGCCGCCGGAATTTGTTCCATGGGTGTCAATGTCCTGCTGGTGGGGCCGCTGCCGACTCCCGGCATCGCTTTTATCACCACCTCCATGCGGGCCGATGCGGGCGTGGTGATTTCCGCCTCCCATAACCCCTTCCAGGACAACGGCATCAAGATATTCTCCGGCGACGGCTTCAAGCTCCCGGACGAGATGGAAGCGGAAATCGAGGAGCTGATCTTTTCCCAGAAAATGGAAGCGCTGCGGCCGGTGGCCGACGAAGTGGGAAAAGCGGCGCGCATCGATGACTCCAAGGGCCGCTACATTGTCTTCTTAAAGAATACGTTCCCGCGCAAATACACCCTGGATGATTTCCACATCGTGCTTGACTGCGCCCACGGGGCAACATACAAGGTCGCCCCGCATGTTTTTGCCGAACTCGGCGCCAGGGTCACCGCCATCGGGGTTGACCCGGACGGCAAGAATATCAACTCCCGCTGCGGCGCCCTGCACCCCGAGGTCATAGCCGCCAAGGTCAAAGAAGTCGGCGCCGACATAGGGCTCGCCCTGGACGGCGACGGAGACCGGCTCATTGTCTGTGATGAACGGGGCCGGATCGTGGACGGCGACCACATCATGGCCATCTGCGCCAGGGAGCTGCTTGCCGGCCGCAAGCTCAGGAAAAAAACGCTCGTGACCACGGTGATGAGCAACATGGGCCTGGAAGAGGCAATGGGAAAAATGGGGGGCAAGCTGGTCCGCACCAGGGTCGGCGACCGGTACGTCGTTGAAGCCATGCGGAGCAAAGGCTACAATTTCGGCGGCGAGCAGTCCGGCCACCTGATCTTCCTCGACCACAACACCACCGGAGACGGGACTCTGGCGGCCCTGCAGCTCCTGGCCGTGATGATCAAGAGAAACAAGCCCCTGTCCGAGTTGAGCAAAATCATGACGGCCTACCCCCAGGTACTGGAAAACGTCCGCATGTCCGCCCAGGTTGCCCCGGATCAGATCCAGGGCTTTCCCCAGGCCCTGGCCAGGGCCGAAAGAAAACTCGGCAGCCGGGGCAGGATACTGGTACGCCCATCGGGGACGGAGCCGGTGATCCGGATCATGGTCGAGGGTGAAGACAACAAGGAAATCGGCTCCCTGGCCCTTGACCTCTGTGATGTGATAAGAAGGGCCGATAAGAGCTAAAGCCGGATTCCGGCAAGGGAGGCCAAGAGCATGCGCTGCATATTCGCCTGGCTGATCGTCCTGTCGCTCCTGGTGTATGGCGCAGGCCATGCCGGGGTATACAATTACACCTGGAAGGATGAGCAGGGGGTCCTCAACATCACGGATTATCCGCCCTCCGAAGGGGTCGAAATCCTGGACATCCGTCCCGTTCCCCGGCAACAGGTGAAGCGCCACGCCCGGCCGCCTGAGGCAGCCCGGGCGGCCGATGCGCAAAAAAGCCGGCGGCTCCTCGAAGGGCAAGCCGCCCGCTACCGGGCCGAGGAGGCCGCCGCCAGGCATGAAGCGGTCAGCCTCCTGCGGGAAGCGCAGCATCTCCGCTCACGAAGCGCGATCCGGAAGGTGAAAAGAAAATATCGCCGCTGGGCCGCGGTCATGGAGAGCGAGGCGCGGCAACTCGTCCACCGGGCTGACGCCCTGGCCAAAAAGGCCGAAAAACTGGAAATGGAGGCGGCCGCTCTGCCCTGAGCCCCGCATCGGGGCAGGAAAGGCAGGGAACTAAGCCGTGAGGTACGACCCGCGCCTGCGCATCATCCCCTGGCCCTGGCCATCGCCCTTTTGAAGGCATCCGCCGAACGCTCAATCACCGAATCATCCACACAAAAGGCCAGGCGGATGAAACCGGGGGCGCCGAAGCCCCGGCCGGGGACGGCCAGAATTTTTTCCTGCTGCAGGATGGTACAGAATTCCACGTCATCGCCGGGGACCTTGGGAAAAATATAGAAGGCCCCCTTGGGCTTTGTATAGGCAAACCCGGCCGCGTCGAGAACGGCGCAGAATGTCTCCCTCCTGCGGGCATACACCCCCGTGTCCACGGTCACGTCCTGCAGCTGCTCCACCACCCTCTGCATCAGCGCCGGCGCATTGACAAAGCCGAGGATCCTGTTGGCCAGGGTCAGCACATCAAGCAGCTGCTGCTTCTGTTTGATCTCAGGGTGGACGGCCAGGTATCCGATCCGCTCGCCGGGCAGCGACAGGTCCTTGGAATAGGAAGAGACAATGATCGAATTCCTTGAAGCCGCCATGACCGACGGCACCTCGCAGCCGTCATAGACAATCTTGCGGTAGGGCTCGTCGGCGACGAGGTAAATGGTTGAACACAACTTCTCGGAGAAACGCTCCAGCAAACGTCCGAGCCGCTGGATCGACTCCCGGGAATATATCTGCCCGGTGGGATTGTTGGGACTGTTGATCAGGACAATCTTGGTTTTTTCGTTCAGGGCCCCTTCGATTCCCCGCAGATCGAGGTTGAACTCGTTGTCAGTGGCAACAATTCTGCTCTTGCCGCCATGGTTGTCGATATAAAATTCATATTCCACAAAAAACGGGGAAAGGATGATCACCTCGTCCCCCGGATCAAGCAGGGCTTTCATTACCAGGTTGATGGCGCCGGCAGCACCGCAGGTCATGAGCACTTCACCCTGGTCGAGGTCGATCTCCTGCTCGGCGGACAGCCGCCGGGCCAGGGCCTCCCGGACATAGGGAAAGCCGCCGTTGGGCATGTAGCCGTGGGCGCCGGGCTTGTCATCGGCAGCCAGTTCCCGCAACACCTCGAAAAACCTCGGCGGCGGAGGCACGTCGGGATTGCCGAGGCTGAAGTCAAAGACGTTGTCCGCTCCGTACTGCGCCTTCATTTTGGCGCCCTCCGCGAACATTTTCCGGATCCAGGAGGATCGTTCGGCGAACTGCTTCATTTTTCCGGCAACGGTCATAACTTATTTCCTTTCAATTGATACTTTCAATAAGTCACAGAAATACAACAACAAGCTATACGTTGTTAAATTTCTTTTTAAAGTAATCATAGGCCATGTTGATTTCCTTCATTTTTTCTTCGGCAACCCTCTGGAACTCCTCCCCGAGATGACTGACCTTGTCCGGGTGGTATTGCATGCTCAATTTTCGGTACGCTTTTTTAATCACTGCAAAATCCGCACCCGGTTCAAGGCCTAAAACGGCATAATACTGGTCCTCGGCCCCCGCGCCTGTTCCGAACTCCCGCTGCTGCCGGTACATGTACTTGGCCTCGATGGTCCGCTGATCATAGGCTGTGATATGGAAAAACGCGGCAATGGTCCTGGCCTGACGGATTTCGGTTTCGGGCGGCGGCTGCTTGGTATGGATGATCTGATAAATCAGCTCGAGCAGAATCAGACGGGGCTCATAGGCAAAGGAGTTCCTGAACTCGAGCAGCAGCTCATCCATGCTGACCTCGGCATCCCGCGCTTCCTTGACAAGCTGTTTGACCCAGTACATCTGATCCTGGGTGTAGCGCAGGTTGTACTGAAAAAAATTGAGGATGGTCTGCAGTTCGGCCTTGGTGAAATGACCGTCGGCCTGGGCGATTCTGACCAGGATATTGACCAGCAGATAGACGAAACGGTTGTGGGTTTCGGTCTGGGAGGCCTCGTACCTGCTGATCCGGCTCTGCACATAATAGCTGAACCCCCAGAAAGCGGCCAGCAGGAGCAGAAAGCCGAACAGTCCGGCGAACAGAATAAAACCGAAAAAATTCAGCAGGGCCGGGGCGCCGCCGGTGGCGAGGAGAATAAGGGCAACGACGAGCAGGCAGCCCCCGCAGCCGGGTTGATTATGATACCTGTATTGCATGGATGAACCAGGACAAGGTGGAATGGCCGCGGCTTTCTATCAGTCGGGCGCACTGTCGGCCGGGGAACCGGCAAACAGGGCATCAACGAACTCTCGCGGATCGAAGTCGCGGAGGTCGTCTATTTTTTCGCCGATACCGATGAAACGCACAGGAATGCCAAGCTCCCGGCAGATATTGACAATAATTCCTCCCTTGGCGGTGCCGTCGAGCTTCGTCAGGGTCAAACCGGTTATTTCGACGGCCTCATTGAAAAGTTTGGCCTGGGAAATACCATTCTGGCCGGTCGTCGCATCGATGATCAGCATCACCTCGTGCGGGGCCCCCGCCAGTTTCTTGCCGATCACCCGCTTGATCTTTTTCAGTTCCTCCATCAGGTTGACCTGGGTATGAAGCCGGCCGGCGGTATCGACGATGATGACATCGACGTTTCTGTGTCTGCCGTACTCGATGGCATCGTAGACAACGGCGGACGGATCGGCGCCCTGCTTCTGGGCGACTATGTCCGCGCCGCAGCGTTCGGCCCAGATTTTCAGCTGGTCAATGGCTGCGGCCCTGAAGGTGTCCGCGGCGACAAGAAGAACCGAGCTGCCCGAGCGGGCGAATTTGGCGGCGATTTTGCCGATGCTGGTCGTCTTGCCCACGCCGTTGACGCCGACCACCATGATCACGAAGGGCCCCGATTCGGGCATGACCAGCTCTCCCGGCTTGTCCGACTCGAGAAGATAGGCGAGTATCTGCTCTTTCAGGACCGCCTTCAGGGCCCGCGGGTCCTTCAGTTCCTGGCGCCTGACCTCCTTTTTCACGTCGTCCAGCAGCTCGTGGGTGGTTGCCACCCCCAGGTCCGCGGTGATGAGAATTTCCTCCAGTTCATCAAACAGGTCCTGATCGATTTCCTTTTTGCCGAGAAAAAGCGAATCAAGGCGATAAACCAGGGACTTCCTTATCTTGCTCAACCGTTTCTGCAGGCGGCTGAACAGGGAGGTCCCCTCATTCTTGCGCTCCGGTTCCCGAACGGGAGTTTTGACCGAATTTGCGGGCTCCGGTGTTGTCCTGCTTTGTTCCGTTGGGACCGGGATTTCCCCGGATTGGATGTCATCGCCTTCGCTGCGCGCCGGGGCTGACACGGCGGGCTCTTCCGCCACCTGCCCTGTATCCCCGTGCGAAGGGGCGGCGCCGTCAGAGCTGCCTTCCCGTTGCTCTTCCCGGACAGGACCCTGCTCCTGCTCCTCCTTTTTCCGCCGTTTCTTGAACCAGCCCAGCATCACTCGGTCGCCTTCTGCTCAAGTGCCGTCCGCAGGACGTCACTGATGGTATGCGCGTAATGAAAGATGATTCCCTGCCGGACATCTTCCTGAATTTCGAGGACGTCCTTCTCGTTCAGCACCGGCAGGATGATTTCACGGATATCGGCCCGCAGGGCCGCCAGGACCTTTTCCCCTATGCCGCCGACCGGCAGGACGTCGCCGCGAAGGGTGATCTCGCCGGTCATGGCCACGTCAGGACGTATGGTTTTCCCGGTGATGACGGATACAAGGGAGCAGACCATCGCCACCCCGGCCGACGGGCCGTCCTTGGGTATCGCCCCCTCGGGAACATGGACGTGGAGGTCGATATTGCCGAACAGGTTGTCATCTATGTTCAGATCACTGGCATGGGAGCGGATATAAGTCAGGGCGGCCGTGGCCGACTCCTTCATCACGTCCCCCAGCTTGCCGGTCAGGGTCAAGCCGCCCTTCCCTTTCATCATCGAGGTCTCGATGAAGAGGATCTCCCCGCCAACCGGGGTCCAGGCCAATCCGGTTGCCAGGCCAGGCCCCCAGGTGCGGGCCTTGACTTCGGAAAAAAATCGGACCGGGCCGAGGAATTCATACAGGTTATCGGCGGTAACGACGACTTTTTCATTGCGGCCGCGGGCGATCTTGCTGGCCACCCCCCTGCATATGGCGGCTATTTCCCTTTCCAGGTTCCGAACCCCGGCCTCCCGGGTATAGGAGCGGATCAGGTGGCGGATGGCCTCTTCACCTATTTCCAGGTCATCGCTGCTCAGGGCATGCGCCTCCAGCTGCTTGGCGATGAGATGATTCATGGCTATGGCCACCTTTTCGTGCTCCGTGTAACCAGACAGTTCAACGATCTCCATCCTGTCGCGCAAGGGTCCGGGGATGGTATCGAGAACATTGGCGGTGGCGATGAACATGACTCTGGAGAGGTCGAATTCGATATCGATATAATGATCGGTAAAGGTGGCGTTCTGCTCCGGGTCCAGGACTTCCAGAAGGGCCGAGGAAGGGTCGCCGCGGAAATCGCTGCCCAGCTTGTCGATCTCGTCGAGCAGAAAAACCGGGTTATTGGTGCCGGCTTTTTTCAGGCTCTGGATGACCCGGCCGGGCAGCGCGCCGATGTACGTCCGCCTGTGGCCCCTAATTTCCGCTTCGTCCCGGACGCCGCCCAGTGCGACCCGGACGAATTTGCGGTTCATCGTCCGGGCAATGGACTGCCCGAGGGATGTCTTTCCCACACCGGGCGGGCCGACGAAACAGAGGATGGGTCCATGGACGTCGTCCTTCAACTTGCGGACGGCGAGGAATTCAACGATCCGTTTCTTGATTTTTTTCAAGCCGTAATGATCACGGTCCAGGTCCTCCTGGGCCTTGTCCAGATCCAGGGTATCCTTGCTCGACAGGGTCCACGGCAGGTCAAGGATCCAGTCGATATAGTTCCGGGAGACCGTGTACTCCGGGGACGAGGGCGGAATGCGGTCAAGCCGGGTCAGCTCCTTGTCGACCGCCCGCCGGGCTTCGGGACTCAGTCCGGTTTCCTCCACCCGCTTGCGCAGCTCGTTGACCTCCACCTTGTCGTCTTCGCCCTCGCCCAGTTCCTTCCTGATGGCGTTCAACTGCTGGCGCAGGAAAAACTCCCGCTGTTTTTCGTCCATGTCTTTTTTAAAGGACTCCTGCAGCTTCTGACTGATCTGGGCCGTTTCCACCCGTTTGTTCAGTTCCCTGGCGGTCTTGTGGAGCAGGGTCTCCAGGTCCCTGATTTCAAGCATCTCCTGTTCTTCGTCCACCTTCAGGTTGAGCTGGGAAACAACCATGTAGGCGGCATGAAAATGATTGGACAGGGAATTGATGGTGGCGGCCATTTCCGGGGGCAGCTGAGTCAGTTTGACCAGCTTGTTGAACTGGGTGCGGATGTTGAGGATCAGCGCGTCGATCTTCTGGTCTTCCATGATCTCCATGGGGACCTCTTCGACCCTGGCGCGGAGATAGGGTTCGGTCTGAACAAATTCGGCAATCTGGATCTTCCTGATCCCGCTGACCAGGACCTGGTAATATTCCTCTTCCACCTTGGTCAGCTTATGGATGTATCCCACAACGCCGATCTTGTACAGATCACCCTCGACCGCAGGCCTGTCCTTTGATGCGTTCTCGTCCCGGTGAGCGACGAGGGCGATTATCCGGTCGGCCAGCAATGCGTCATCGATGAGCTGTTTGGAAGATACGCTTGCGATCTGCAGGGGGAACCCCATGCCGGGGAAAAAGACGAATCCGTGCAAGGGGAGGATAGGCAGAACGTCAGGAATCGGCAGGGTTTGCGGATCGATCCGTTTTTCCTTCTGCTGCTGTTGTTCCATTATTTTTCTCCCATGGAGATTTCGATATTGATTTTGTCTCTGCTGACCTTTTTCGGCAGGGTGACCGTCAGAATGCCGTTGGTGTAGGACGAGGTGACAGCATCAATATCCACGGTTCCCGGCAGGGTGACGGTTCGGTCGAACGGGCCCAGCTCGATTTCAAGCTGATGAATGCAGGCAATGGATCTGTGCGGCGGCAGCTGTCTTTTTCCATGGATCCGCAACTGATGCCCGTCAACGATGACCGAAAAGGACTGGGGATCCACCCCGGCAAGGTCAAAGTAGACATAATATTCAGCCTCGGACTCATAAATGTCTGCCGGAGGCTGCCAGCCTCCGGACTGCAGCGACACCAGCCGTGACATGGACATGTTCCTGAGCATACGACCGGTCCGCTCCTGCATTTCCTCAAGTTCCTTCAATAATTTTCGGCTTAACGGATCCACGACGCCCTCCATTCAGGATGCTTTCCGGCCGTCATTCCATCCATGACCGGGCCGGACTCTGCCGTTTATTTCCTGCTGATGACCGCAGGCCATCATTCCGCCACCGGCGGACAAAATATACCTTATAATAAAAAGAAAGGAATATTCAACGAATTACCACAGCGCCGGGGGTGCAATGCACATTTTCAGGCTCCGCCCGGGGAGAAATATGGCAGCCGGGCGCTTGACGCTGTCCAGCGCGGAGCACCCCCCCCCCGCCGGATTGGCAAGGGAAAGGATTTCAGGCCGGACGGAGGTTGCGGCAACAGGCTGAACCTACTGCTCCTCACAGTGCAGGGTGATCCCTTCGGGCGATTCCGTCACGGCCACGCCCAGGGGGGCAAGCAGGTGAAAAAGCGGCCGGCCGAAATAAAACAGCTCCCTTTCCACCGGCAGGGCGAACTTGTCCACCGCCAGCACTCTGAACAGCAGGTCCCGTTCAACCTGTTGCCGCAGTTCGGCAAGCGCACTTTCCCTCTGCTCTTCGGAACTCAGCCGTACCCTGACTTCAACCATGTCCGGCAGGGGAAGCTGTTGATCATGGAGCCTGAGCAGCGAAAGCAGTGGGTCGTCCCCGGCAATGATGTCAAAACGGTCGAGAAGTTTTTTCCCGCTTATCTCCAAAACGGCATCGGGATTCCAGCATTCCAGAAGGCGGCAGGCCAGAGGCCGGTTTTCATAAACGGTACATGTCCGCGTGCCCGGATCCAGGAAGCGGCAGCACCAGTCTCCGCCCCGTCCCTGTATCTTGATCAGTTCCACTTCCGTTGTCTCCGGCTTTCCCGTATCGGACAGGAGAACGATTTCTCCCACCCGGATTGTCACCAGATCGTCAATGGAGAGGAAGCCGCTTCTGATCAGGGATATATCTTCGACATGGAGGGCCGGTCCGCCTTTGGCGCAACAGGTCCCGCACCGGTCGCATTCAGTTTTCATATCGAGGCCACTCGTTTCTTTCATGATGTGTTCTCCGCCGGTTGTTGCAGACAGAGGGAGAAAAATGTCATACCCTCCCGGCCAGGACCGCCTTGACAGCCTTTTCCAGTTCGTCCATCCGGTACGGTTTGGCCACCGCCCCGTCAAAACCGTACTCCCGGGGACTGGTCATGACGGGATCGGCATGATAGCCGCTGGTGACGATGATCCGGACGTCCGGATCGATCCCCCGCAGGATCCCGGCCGCTTCTTTCCCTCCCATGCCGCCCGACACCGTCAGGTCCAGGATCACTGCTGCATAGGGCCTTGGCCCGGCAAGGGCTTCCTTGTACATCCGCACCGCCGTCTCGCCGTCTGCGGCGGTATCGACTTCATACCCGAAAAAATTCAGCTGGTTGGCGGCCGTGTCCCGGATCATGGCCTCATCGTCCATGACCAGTACCCTGCCGGCGCCCTTCAGGTCCACCTCCCCACTCGCGGTTCCGCTTTCCCCAAACGGGCCGGGAACCGCGGGGAGAAAAACGGAAAAGGTCGTTCCCTCCCCTGCTCTGGTCTCGACCCGGATTTGCCCCCCCCCGTGCTGCTGGACAATGGCATGGGCCGAACTCAATCCCAGTCCGGTGCCCTGTGGTTTGGTGGTATAAAATGGTTCAAAAATCCTGTCAAGCTTATCTTCAGGTATCCCCGGTCCCTCGTCCCTGATGTCTATCCGGATGTATCTGCCCGGGGGCAAGCCCGGCCGGTCGTCTTCCCGGATTGTGACGTTTTCTCCCCGGATCCGGCATACGCCCCTTCCCTGCAGGGCCTGGGACGCGTTGATGACAATGTTGTTGACCACCTGGCTGAGCTGATCCGCATCACCATTGACCGGCCACAGATCCGGCGCGATCTCGCAGTCACACTTGACCCCGGAGCCTTGCAGAACGAATGCCGCCGAGTCCCTGATAATCGCGTCAAGGCGGACGGGCTTCGTGACCGGCCGCCCTCCCCTGGCGAAGCTCAGCAGCTGTCGAGTCATTCCCCTGGCCCGATTGACCGCCTCTTCGATTCCCTCCAGCCGCTTCGCAATGGTCCCGCTGCCGGCCGCTTCCTGATGAGCCATGGAAACATTAGCCTGTATTGCGGTTAACAGGTTATTAAAATCATGTGCTATTCCCCCGGCAAGGAGCGAGGCTGTCCTGAGCTGCTCCGCTTTCTGCAGTTCCTTCTCGATTTTCATCCTCCGGGTCATATCGCGGAAAATGCCCAGGAGTATCCTGCGGCCTCCGTGGGCGAGGATGGCGGCGGAAATTTCAACGGGAATTCTGCGCCCGCTGCTGTGCTGGACATACAGCAGGGTATCGGAGGGCGGAGAAGAATAATGGTTTTTCACCAGTCCTGCGTACAGGCCCCCTTCATCAACAGGATGCAGGGACAGCAGGTGTCGGCCGACGATTTCCGGCGCTCTGCGGCCGATAAGTTCGGTCGCTTTTCTGTTGACGTCGGTAATGAGGCCTGAGTCGGCATCGGCGATAATAATCGCGTCCCAGGCCATTTCAACCAGTGCCCGATATCTTTCCTCGGCAACGCGAAGGTCCTGCTCAATTTCTCGTCTTTTTCTGCTGTCCTCCTCCATCTGCAGGTTGGCGGCGGAGAGCTGGGCCGTCCGCTGCCCGATCAGGTCCTCCAGTTCCTCTTCCCGTTCGGCAAGGACCTTCTCGGTCCGGAGGCGTGCAGATATGTTCTTGGACAGGATAAACAGGCTGATCAGCAGGGACGTGGTCAGCAGAATGGAAACTCCGTATATGACGAAGGTTGAGCGATGGATAATATTGCCGAACATTTCTCTGAGTTCGGTAATGTCATAATATATTTCAAAGGCCCCGACCACCCGGTCCCGGCCGAAAATCGGCACATACGTTTCGATGACGTCCCGCGTCACCGTCCGGCCTTCCAGGGTTCTGGTATCCCTGCGGACCATCTTGGTGAAATTCTTGCCGCGCATGACGACACTTCTGAAATAGTCCTGATCGTTGACCTGACCGATTTCCTCGGAATCCGTTGAAAAAAGTATCTCCCCGTTTGCGGAAAACACCTTGAGCTTCTCCAGGGAAAAATTGCTGACCGTCAGGGCTATCTCCTGCTTCAGTTCCGGGGTAATATCCCGGTAGCGAAGATGTTCCCCGGCTGCATCCAGATGAAAGGAAAATGACTGGCCACGTTCCGGGCATGATTTTCCGCATCCTGTATCAGCAGTTTATCAATGGAAGGATACAGGTAGGTGAGAATATACACGGGTAGAAAGACGACCGCAGCAATGGCGACAATGACCAGAAAGGGAAGGGATTTCGGTTGCAGCATGCCCGCTTGGCGATAAATATTGAGTGGTTAAGCCTGACCCGGCACGGAAGAACATGAAAAGACACGACCGTCTGAATTATTGACATGATTTCCAATAATTGTCAAAATATTTGCCTGATTTTCCCCGGCATCGCCCGCTTTTTCCGGGGAATCGGTCCAGGATCACAGGCCGGGACATTTTTTCTTTGCTTTTCAGCCTCCCGGAATTAGAGTATGCTTTGATACTCAGCCATCCTTACATTCATTTGCCTCATATACGGAGAAATTCCCATGTCTGAATCATGCAAATCATGCAGTTCCGAACAGAAATCTTCCTGCGGGTCCTCGCAGAAAGGCAGCGACACCGGGGCGCAGGCCGCCCTCGCGCAACAGGAGATCGCCATCACCAGATCCCTTGGCAAAATCAAAAACAAAATCCTGGTCATGAGCGGCAAGGGCGGGGTCGGCAAATCCACCGTCGCGGTCAACCTGGCCCTGGGCCTTGCAGACAGGGGATTCATGGTGGGCCTGATGGATGTCGACCTGCACGGACCGGATGTCATCAGAATGCTCAACCTCACCGATCCCCTGGTACCCCCGAAAAATCCAAGCGATCTTGTTCCGACCCTCATGTACAACGATAAGCTCAAGGTTGTATCTCTTGAATATATGATGAAAAACCGGGATGAAGCCATAATCTGGCGCGGCCCCCTGAAAATACAGGCCATACGGCAGTTTGTGGCCGACATGGACTGGGGCGAGCTCGATTATCTCATTGTCGACGCGCCGCCCGGCACGGGAGACGAACCGCTCTCCGTCGCGCAGACCATAAAAAACGTCCATGCCCTGATTGTCACCACGCCCCAATCCGTTGCCCTGGCCGATGTCAGGAAGTCCATCAATTTCTGCCGGACGCTCAATATGCCGGTCCTCGGAGTGGTGGAAAACATGTCCGGCTTCGTCTGCCCGCACTGCGAAAAAACAGTGAATATTTTCAGCTCCGGCGGCGGCGAACAGGTTGCCCGCGAGTTTGATCTCCCCTTCCTGGGACGCGTGCCCATGGACCCCCGGGTCGTCACCGCGGGCGATACGGGCGAGCCCTATCTCTCGTCCGGCGCCGCCACTCCGGCGACCAGCGCGTTCAGCGCTATCATCGAGGCCGTGGCCCTGCGTTTGCCGGCCACCACCCCCGCCCATCTGAAAACAATCAATCCCCTGGGGTCAGACTGCGCCTGTGGACCCGGCGGCTGCGACCCCAACAAATGCGACTGTTAAGCACAACCCGATTCAATACCATGTCCGTCCGCCTCAAACGTGCCTTGCACACAGCCGGGAAAATGATCGCATGCGAATAGAACAACTGACCGTGGGAATGATGCAGGTGTGCTGTTATATCGTCGCCTGCGAGGAAACCAGACAGGCGGTGATAATCGATCCCGGCGGCGAAGAGGAGCGGATACTGGACCGGTGCGCCCGACTCAACGCCTCCGTCCGTTATCTTGTCGCCACCCACGGCCATCCCGATCATGTTTGCGGCAATGGCCCCCTGCAGGAGAAAACCGGCGCCGAGATCATCATGCACAGAGAGGACGCGGCCTTCTTCTGGCAGCCTGAGGTGCGGGAATACTTTTCCATTCTCGGGCTGCCCGAGTCGCCCCGGCCCGACAGGCTGGTTGACCACGGGGACGTCATTCAGTTCGGCCGGGAGCAGTTGCAGGTGATCCACACCCCGGGCCATACGCCCGGCGGCATCTGCCTCTACAGCAAACCGCACTGCTTTACCGGGGACACCCTCTTTACCGGCGGAGTCGGACGGACCGACTTTCCCGGGGGATCGACCGGGGAACTGCTGAACTCGATCCGCACCCGGCTGCTTGTCCTGCCCGACGACACCATCGTCTGGCCGGGGCACGGCTACGAAGGCAACCGATCGACCATTGGTGATGAGGCCAGGGCAAATCCCTTTCTGCACAACGGTTTTCCATAAGAGTACCGCTCCGTCACTCCTTTCATATCAGGCAGAGAGCACTGAACCATGCGTGAAATCATACTTGGCACCGCGGGACATGTGGATCACGGCAAAACCAGCCTGATCCGCGCCCTGACCGGCATCGACACCGATCGCCTCAAGGAGGAAAAAGAACGGGGAATCACCATTGAACTGGGCTTCGCCTACCTTGACCTGCCCAGCGGCCGCCGCATCGGCATCGTCGATGTGCCCGGCCACGAAAAGTTCGTCCGCAACATGGTCGCCGGCGCCGCCGGCATGGATCTGGTCGTCTTTGTCATCGCCGCCGACGAGGGCATCATGCCCCAGACCCGGGAGCATTTCGAAATCTGCCAGCTGCTCGGCATTAACGAGGGCATCATTGTGCTGACCAAAAAGGATATGGTCAACGAGGAATGGCTGGAAATGGTCGAAGAAGACATCCGGGAGCACTTCATGAACACGTTCCTGGAAAGCGCGCCGATGGTCGCTGTCTCATCGGTGACCGGTGAAGGCATCGACCGGGTGGTGCAGCTCATCGACGACAAGGTCCGCGCCATTCCCGTGCATGAAGAATTCGGTCCGTTCCGGCTGGCCGTCGACCGGGTCTTTTCCATGAAGGGCTTCGGCACCGTCATCACGGGGTCCTCCATGGACGGCAGAATTGGCGTCGGCGAGGAAATCGAATTTTATCCCTCCCTGGTCAAGGCGAAAATACGGGGCATCCAGGTGCACGGCAAGGATGTGGGGCTGGTCGAGGCCGGCCACCGGACCGCCATTAATCTCCAAGGTGTGGAAAAAGAACAGATCAATCGGGGCGACATGGCCGCGGCGCCCGGCAGCCTGGTCAATTCCACCTTGCTTGACGCCCGCTTTCATTACCTGGAATCCAATCCGGCCAAGCTGAAAAACAGGTCCCTGGTACGGGTTCACGTCGGCACCAGGGAAATAACCGGCAGGATCGTCTTCATGGATACGGAGGAGGTCCAGCCGGGCGACACGGTTTCCGTCCAGCTCATATTGCAGGAGCCGGCTGCCGTCTGGCCGGGCGACCGCTACGTTATCCGCAGTTATTCACCCATACGGACCATCGGCGGCGGAACGATCCTCAACAACGCCCCGCCCAAACGTAAGCGGGCCACCCCCGTCGACCGCGAGAAAAATCGAAAAATTTTCACCCTCTATACCGAGGGAACGGACATCGAACGGCTCCAGCTGTTCCTTGAAGAAGCGGGGCCGAAAGGATTGACGCAGCAGCAGCTCTCAACCCGGCTGGGCGTTTTCGGCAACCGCCTGAAAAAGCTTCTCCAACTGCCGGTTTCCAGCGGAGAAATTGTGGTGGTCGATTCGGAGCGGCAGTGGATGGTGGCCGGCTCCGTGGTCGACAACCTCGCCGCGAAAATCCTCGATATCCTCAAACAGTATCACCGGGAGAATCCCCTGAAAAGCGGCCTGGCCAGGGAAGAGCTGCGCTCGGGTCTCAGTCTCAGGCCGCCGGTGGACCCGAAGCTCTTCCAATACGTCATCAACAGCCTGGTAAAACGAAACACCATCGTCCAGGACCAGGCGGATCTTCGTTTGGCCGACTTCAAGGTGACGCTGCAGGTCGACGAACAGGACATGAAGGACCGGATCCTCAAGGTCTACCGGGACAGCGGGCTCACTCCGCCGAACCTCCAGGAGGTCATCGGCTCGCTGGTCGATTTTCCCGAAAAACAGATCCTGCAGGTCCTGAACCTGCTGCTGCAGGAGAAAAAACTGATCAAGGTGACGAAATCCCTCTATTTTGAAACGTCCAGCATAGAGGAACTGGGCAAAAAGGTCTCGTCCTACATTCAGCACCATGGCGAAATCGACGCCCCCCGGTTCAAGGATCTGACCGGGCTCACCCGCAAATACTCCATTCCCCTGCTTGAATATCTCGACAAGATCAAGCTGACCATCCGCATCGGCGACAAGCGGGTGCTGCGCAAAGGCTGAAGGGTTCCGCGATTCCCCCTGCGATTCCGCTTTGCGGCGGAGGAAGGGCGGCGGCGGGATTGTTTTGCCGCCACGGGCGGCGGTCCGTCCGGATCAGGCTCAAACTGCCTCAAAACTGGGAAGCGGGGCCGCTTCGACCCCGCTTCTGCATAAAACGCGCCTCCGGATATGGTCAACTGCCCGCGGCAGGAGATGAGGCCGGCGGGCTGGCCGGGTTCAGTCAAATGCCATGTCGGTTTTCCAGACCTTCCAGACGTTGCCGACCAGGTCCGGGCCCGGCTGCAGGGTCATTTTGCCCGGCCGCCAGCCGGAGGGCGTCGCTTCCGCTCCCTTTGTCTCCCTTATCAGCTGAAAGGCCTGGACCTGCCGGATGGATTCATTCACATTTCTTCCCACCGGCGGGGTCAGGACTTCGTACCCCTGGATCACCCCGTCCGGATCGATGATGAATCTCCCGCGGGTTTCGACCCCGGCGTCCTCGTCATAGACGCCGAACACCCTGCCGACCCTGCCGCCGGCATCTGACAGCATGGGAAAAGGAACTCCTCCCTTCACCATTTTGGACAGCTCGTGGTCATCCCACATTTTGTGGACAAAGACGCTGTCGATGCTCATGGAGAGAATTTCCACCCCGAGTTTTTTGAAATCCTTATGTTTTTCGGCAACTGCCGAAATCTCCGTTGCTCAGACAAAAGTGAAGTCACCGGGGTAAAAACAAAGGAGGACCCATTTCCCAAGATAATCAGACAGCTGTACACTGATGAATTTACCCTGCCGGTAGCCCGGTGCGGTGAAGTCCGGAGCCTTCCTGCCAACCTGAATCATTGTCGATACCTCCTTTTGCTGCTTTTCCTCTCCCTGAGCCTTTTCCGGAACTTTTTCTCCCACAGGACCTCCGGTGGGTCTTGCGCATCCGACTTTGACCTCTTTCGCCATAGACATTTCTCCTTTTGAATTTTTTACACCGGCTGCCCGGGCGGAAGCGATTCACCGGAGGAGCGGCCGGGGCGATTCCATGCTCTGCGCCGGCTCACCCGGGATTGCCCTCGCGCAGGCAGTCACCCCGCCCGCGCCCAGCCAGAACCCATACAATCAGTATAGGGGACCGGTATTCAAAAGTCAAACGGGAGACCAGGCAGAAAATCCCTGACTGCCCGCTGCCCAAACGGCTGAGGTTATTCCGGATAAGTCGCCCGGATTTCCGCCTGGACCAGTTCCTGCAGCTGCTCGTAGCCGAATGTCTGCAGCGGTTTGCCGTTGACAAAGAAACCGGGTGTCTTGCGGACATCAAGGGCGGCGGCATCGGCAAGGTCCTGCTCGATCAGGCGGACAAACTCAGGATCATTCATGTCTTTTCTGATTTGATCGAGATCGACGCCGGCATAGGGGAGGAACTGCCATATTTTTTCAGGCTGGGGATTATGGTGACTGGCCCAGTGCGGTTGCGACCTGTACATGACGTCGAGGGTTTCCCAGTATTTTCCCTGTCTGCCGGCCGCCTCGAGAATTTTGACGAAATAGTCGGCACCTTCATGAAAAGGAGCGTAGCGGAGGACAAGTTTGATCCGGCCGGGATGGGTATTCATGAGATGCTTGACAAAGGGCGAAAATGCCGCGCACGTTTCACAGGCCGGGTCCATGAACTCGATCAGATACACTTTCGCCTCGTCGCTGCCCAGGGTAGGAGAATGGTCTCTGATAAAAACCGACACGTTCTCCTGGGCCAGGAAACCGAACTTTTCCGCCTGTTTTTCCTTATAATAGGAACCGGCGAACATGAAGCCCGCAATCAACGCAAGGGCGGCAAGGGTGAAAAGAACATATTTCATCGGGATATCCTCCATTTAAAAAGAAGCAGCAGGGCTATGATGATTGAAAATGAAAACAGGGAAAGCATCGGGATGGATATGAACCCGAAAAGGTCGATATATTCTTCCTTGCAGGAAACACCCCGGGCGCACGGCTGGATAGTCTCCGGAACTATCCCCGCGTACAGCAGGTTATGATAAAAGGCCGTCACCCAGCCGAGAACGGCCAGGGGGAGCGAATATCTGATCACGCCCCGGTCGAGGGGGAAAAGCCCCGCGGCCAGGATGACGACCAGGGGAAACAGGCAAATCCGCTGGTACCAGCACAGGACACAGGGAGGGAACTCCATCACCCAGCTGAAGAATAAACTTCCCAGGGTTGATACGGAGGCTGCGAGCCAGCACAGAAACAGGATCCCCCATCCCCAACCGGCAGTTTGCGAACCGTTTGTCATAAGAAAAAGACTCCTTATTATCCAGAAGGAAAAAAAAAGGGGGGCAAACCCCCTGATCACAAGCCCATGGATGACCGCACCGTTGCGATTCCAGCGGCCCGGCAGAACATTTTCCGGCGTCTCCCTGCCAGGTTCGGAAAACTATAAGGACGACGGGAGAAAAATACAGAAAAATTTTTCTCGGCGCCTTTCGCCCGTCACTGCCGCCTGCGCCGCAACCGCCTGCAAGGAACGGGGGATGCGGAAACATCCGGCAACCCTTCCCCGCTCGGCACCCGGAGTCAATCAGCCGGTTATCTGCCCGCGCCGGGAAGGACATCCGGCGGCAGCGGGCCGCCGCCGCCGTGGATTACCGTACCCATCCCCTGTTCATCATATCCGCGTCCCTGGATGTGGGGCTGCTTGCCCTGCCGCTCCTTGCCGGGATCGGCTCCCTCACGGTCCGCAAATCGCTCTTTCTCCTCCTCGGACATGTCCGGGAGCCGTTTTTCCCACTCATTCTCAAAGGCCCTGCGTTCCGCTTCCGGAGCATTGAGAATGGCGCCGCGCAGTTCCGCCAGTTCTTCATTGGTCATGTTGCCGTAATCCATGGCCTGTCCCGCGGAACAGACCAGGCCGAACACCAGGGCCAAGCCGATTGCAGTCATTCTGTTCATCCGCTGATCCTCCTCTGTTCCGGGGCGGTCCGGAAATCAGTCCGCCGTCCGGCTCCGTCTGTCCGGATAGAGCCTTCCCCGCCACGGACCGCTCCCCCGGGGAAAAAGAAACTCCAGAAAATCCTTCCGGATGCCGACCCGCAGTCCCCCGGCGAGATGGAGTTCGCTTCCGGACCGGGCACCCGCGGCGGCCTCGGTTATTTTCACGATATGGTGATACGAAGCCGTACCGCCCACTTCCCACAACAATTTTTCGATGATCCGCCGCTGGATGGCAACCGGATGGTTAAGCAGTCCGGCCCTGTTGAGCACGATTCTCCAGGACGATGTTTCCCTGTTCCGGAACACCCGGGCAACGACGACCTCCAGCGCCTGACTGGTCATCCGTTCAAGCAAATTTTCGTCTTCGGCAAGGCTGTCGGCGGTCTTGCACAGGGCGCGGCGGATACCGCGGTCAAAGTTCGTTTCGAGATAGGGCAGGAGTTGATGACGGACCCGGTTCCGCAGGTAGCGCAGATCGACATTGGTCGAATCGTCAAAAAAATGAATCTGCCGCTCCCGGAGGTAATCGAGTATCCGCGCCTTCCCGAACCTGAGGAACGGCCGGATGATATCCCTGCTGCGGGAGCGCATACCAGACAGACCTTTCCTTCCCGACCCTCGCAGAAGACGAAGAAGGACTTCCTCGGCCTGATCATCGGCGGTATGCGCCACGGCGATGCAGCCCGCGTCAAATTCCGCTGCTGTTTGGCGCAATGCCGCATACCTGAGATCCCGGGCCGCATGTTCCAGGGAAAGCTTCTTTTCCCCGGCCAGCCGCCTGACCTCCACCCGGATTGAGGCAAACCCGGTCTCCAGTTTTTCCGCCAGGGCCCGGACATAATCCTTCTCGGCCGTTGATTCTTCGGGGCGCAGACCGTGATCCACATACAACGCCGCAAGGGTGATGTCCAGGGGAGAACGCAGGGCGGCCAGCACGTGCAGCAGCGCCACCGAGTCGGGCCCGCCGGACACCCCGACCAGCACCGATTTGTCGGCGGCCCGGAGCAGGCCCTCCCGTCGCACGTTTTTCAGGGTATCCCGCTCAAGGGCATGCATTGCAATTATCCGTGCACAACATGTTGCGTTCTGATACCATTGAAAAAAGAAGACAGGAGAACGGGCACCAGCGCCGGTCAGGCCGGGATCGCCTTTTCCCGGCCGGGCGTTCCGGTGGGGAGCCCCGCCTTCATGGCTGAATATATATCATAAAACCAACCGAATTGGCAATTCTCCGGCGGAGGACATGTCAGAACAGCAACGAATCGCCTGCGAACAGGTCATCAGGAACCATCTGCGCACCGCCTACCTTTTGCCGGACGACAGGATAGATGCCTTGCTGCCGCGCTACCTGGCGTCATTGCGGGAACTGCTGACGAGGCTGGAACATGCTGCGGCGACAGGCTCCCGCGAGGAAACCGGCCGGGCCGGCCATGCCCTGAAAGGGGCGCTGCTGAGCCTCGGCCTGACCGCGCCGGCGGACAAGGCGCTTGCCGTTGAACAGGCCTGCAAGGCCGCGGGAGAGGCGGAAGATTATTCCCCGCTGATCGCCGAACTGAAAGAAGAAATGGCCGGAATCATCTGATGTCCGCCATCACCCGGTCTTTTCCCCGCCGCAGTCTCCTTCCTTCGGGCATGCGTCTCCCAGGCACCTGAAATACCTGATGGTCAGAAATACGGCAGCAAGAAGAACAGCGCCGCCGACGAGCCCGTCGACGGCCCGCTCGAACGAGGTCCCTATCCCGGCTTCAACCCGAACGTTGATAATCAGCCACAGTATGAAACAGACCAGGAACCAGACCGATCTGCTTTGATTTTTTCTCCAATTCTGCATACAACCTCCTCGCTGACGGGCCGACTTGAAACAGCCCCGGTACGGGGTCGGCTCCGGCCGAACCTGAAGCGGCGGATTGAAGATGTTTCCCCCGGAATCCGCCGGGAGCCGCAAAGACCGCCCGATTCCGCTCCGGCTCACGAAAGCCCGCAAAGGCGCCATCCGCAGCCGTCAAAACCCTTATTGGGGGGAACTCCCGGCCAGTCGTGCCAGCAGCCGATCATGGATGTTGTCGAATCCGCCGTTGGACAGAATGGCTATCACATCTCCGGGCACGGCGTGATCGACGATGAAATCGATAATTTCCTCAGTCTGATCGAAACAGAACGCCTCCCTGCCCCCGGCCCTGAGATCGTCAACGAGCCTGGCGGCCGAAAACTGCAGTGCCCGGGGGACATCGTCCAGGGGAACATGCTGCCGGACAACGATTATTTCCCCGCAGGGAAAGGCGCCGGCATACTCCTGCTGAAACACCGAGCGCCGGCTCGAATTGGTGCGCGGTTCAAACACGACTATCAGCCGCCTTTCCGGCCACGCCGATTTCAGGGCCGCGGTGGTTTCCCGGACGGCGGTGGGGTGATGGGCAAAATCGTCCACCACGGTGATGGAATTGACCTCCCCCCGGACCTGCTGCCGCCGCTTTACCCCTTGAAAAGAAGCGAGGCCTGTTCGGACAGTTTCCGGTTGATACCCGAGATGGTCCAGCAGGGCGATGACCGCGGTGGCATTGAGAACATTATGCATGCCCGGCATGGGCAGGCGGAAGCGGCCGTAGAGTGCCCCCCGGCGGTACACCTCAAAATCCGACGCCAGCCCCTTGGAGGTGTACGTATCCACCCGCCAGGCACAATCCGGCCCGTTCCCGTAGCCGACGACCTGACAGGCGGCCTGGCTGCAAACCTCCCGGACAACCGGATCGTCCAGGCAGGCGAAAATGGCCCCTTCTGCCGGGACAAGCCGGACGAAGCGGGCAAAGGCATCCTTGATCATTCCCAGGTCGCGGAAAATATCTGCATGATCAAATTCGATGGAGGTGACAATGGCGTAATCGGGGCGGTAATGGAGAAACTTGGAGCCCTTGTCAAAAAAAGCCGTGTCATATTCATCCCCCTCGACAACAAAGTAACGGCCCCGGCCCAGATTGAAATTGCGCCCGAACGCCTCGACGATCCCCCCGATCATGAAGCCGGGCGAAGCGCCGGCCGCATGGAGAACGGAAGCAAGCAGGGACGAAGTGGTGGTCTTGCCGTGGGTGCCGGCGACCACCAGCGATACCTGATCGTTGAGAAAGAAGTGGCCCAGGGCCTGGGGCATGGACACATAGGGGATCTTCAGTTCGGCCAGCCGCACCGCCTCGGGATTGACCGCGCGAATGACGTTGCCGACGATGACAAGATCAGGCCCGGGTTCGAGGTTTTCCGCCCTGTATCCCTCCCTGACCTCTATGCCGGCGGCCTTGAGAAAGTCGGACATCGGCGGATAGACGTTCTGATCCGAACCGGTCACCATGAAGCCGTGTTCCTTGAGCATGCCGGCCAAAGCGGCCATTCCCGTGCCGCAGACCCCCATGAGGTGAACGCGGCGCACATTCGCGGGAACACCATTCAATGCCGGATCGAGAACCGCCGCCGCTTTCACTCCGAACGCACCGACTTCCTGACCGTCTCGAAAATCCTGGTATAGGTCTCCTCGAAATTGGCCGGGGTGAGCCGTCCGACCTCGATAAACTTGACCACGATTTCCTTGGTCACCTTGCTTGGTCACCTTGAACACCGCCTCATCCGTTACCGGACGGTTGGGCTGGACCGATTCCTTCCTTTCACCGCTCATAGTGCTGCTCCATTGAAAAACCCCTGCTGCGGGAAGAAGGCCAATTCTTTACCATTGCAACAGGGGTTTCCATGCTCCACGGGAAAAACCTCCTCGGCACTCCCCGGGAAAATGATCATTGCGTCCGCCGGTCAACCGTTCAATCAGTGCTCGGCGAGAGAAGCATAATCCACCGCCGCGGCATAGGAAATGAGCTGGCTTCTCTCCACCTTCTTTCCCTTGAGGGTGACCATGAACCGGTTCTCAACCACGATATTGACTTCACCCTTGCGGTTGGCTTCGTCGTACTGGACTATGGCCCGCTGGCCGTTGACGTTTTCAAGCTTGCCCCCGCTGGCCCCGGCTATCATCGGATTGTTGATCATCATCACCAGCGACTGGAGCAGCGGCGAGTCGGAAACGATGTCAATGGTGATAACGGCGGGTTTTTTTGAATAGGTCCGGCTCACTGTTATGCCCCCGCCGAACACCGCCGCTCCAAGGGCCTGGGCGGTCGCCGGCTCAGCCTCCCAGCCGGCAAGCGGTTCGGGCAGCAGACTTTTCATTGCCTCGCTTTTCTTCTGCCTGATCAGCTGCGAGGCGTATTCCAGATTGCTGGTCGCCGCGGCGAGATCATTGTTCTTGTACTGACTGACGGCCTGTTCGATGATCGTCAGCACCTCGTCCTCGGCAAAAAGAGACGGACAGCGCAGGATCAGCGCCAATCCGGCGGCCAGGCCCACGACAAATTTTTTCATAGAGTACCTTTGCAAATGAGGATTGTCCCCCCGACACGCTCAACCCATGCTCCCGCCGCTTCCGACGTCGACCTGAATATATGCGCATCGCCGGACGGAGACGGGACATGAATTACATTCTTGATACCAGGAGCGCATATCTCTGTCAAGGAGGACCGACGGCGACGGCGGTCGGGATATGCTGATTATTGTACTATTTCGACCGGTTGTCCCTGTGATGGAATTCTTCGCCCGTTTTTGAAGGTTGATCCCTCCGTCCGGCTGCGCTTCCGACGCATCTTCTCCAAGGACAAGCCCCTGTGAAGGAATTCTTCGGCCCTTTGTCGGCCTGATCCATCCCGGGCAGGGGATTGCCCCCGGCTACGCTCCCGACGATTCTCCCCCTGGAGCAAGTCCCAGCTTCAGCATGATCCTTTCGGCAATCGCCTCCTCCTCCAGACCCTCGACACCGATCTCAACATCCGCCGCCTGCCTGTACAGGGGGAGACGCCTGGCATACAGTTCACGGGCCTTGTCCATGTCCCCCAGCAGCGGCCGTTTTTTTATTTTCTTCCGCCCGCGGGGATGATCGTGAAAGGTCTGCAATATGACTTCAAGGGGCGCGTGCAGGAACACCACCGCGTCCCCCTCTCCCGGTTGGATGGCGTGGAAAAATCCGCCTCCGGTGGCAACGATGGTGTTGCGCACATCGCGGCGCAGCCATTCGGCGGTCCGCTGCTCAAGCTGCCTGAAAAACGATTCGCCCTCTTCGGTAAAAATCGACCTGATCTTGCGATTGGTCATCGATTCGATCAAATCATCGGTATCAACCGCATAGAGACCTGATTTCCGGGCAAGGGCCCGGGCAACCCTTCCCTTGCCGACCCCCATGAATCCGATGAGCAGTATATTTCCAGCCATACTCTGCCGCCCTCGATCTCTTTTCAGGCCGCCGCGGCAGCCGCGCAAATGGCCCTCCTCTCCCCTGCGTTCCCGCGGGAAGCGAACGCTTCTCCGGGTCGCCCCGGAACTTATGCAAATGTACCATGGATCACGGCCATGAAGCAAGCGATGGATCACACAGCACCATCTTCCCGGAACCGCGAATATTTCACCCCCGGCCGGTCAGCAGGGAAAACCATTGATGATACGTATCCGCCAGGCGGGGCCAGGCATACCTGTCCGTCAGGAGGCCTATGGCGGAGGAGTCCAATGGGGCGGGGGATCGAAAAGCCCTGGCCAGTGCCTCCTGCAATCCGCCTTCCCGGTATCTGTACTGTTCCGGGAACAGCTCCCTGTAGGCAAGACCGTCCGGGACAACGGGGCGGCAGCCGGCGCGCACCGCCTCGAGCATGGCCAGGCCGAAGAATTCGTGCCGGGCGGTGGAAACCGCGATATTGCCCCGGCTCAGCCAGTAGACGTACTCCTGCCGTTTCCTGGCATAGCCGAAATAGAGAATCCGGTCTGCGAGCCTCTCGCGCGCCTCCGAAAAAACAGCGGGACAGAGGGCAAAACTCTGGCCCAGGACAATGAGGTGGAATTCCACCCCTTTCCTGTCCAGTTCAAACAGGGTCTGAAAAAATGTTTCCGGGTCCTTGTCGTGCTCCCACCTGTGATTCCAGACGATCACCGGCACCCTCGCCGCAGCCCGCTCACCCATACCGTCTATCAGGCGATAGTCCAGCCCGGGATAGAGGATCGTCGTTTTTTTTCGCAGCGCCTCCACCAGGTGCGTGAGGTCCATGTCCGCCGCCTTGCGCAGATAGCGCGCCACCCCGCCGAGAAAAGTGTCGCGGTTGTATTCGCTGTTGAAGGCAATCCCGTCCGCCGCCAGGGCCGAGGTGAAGTTCAGGGCGGTAAACTGGTGGGACAGCCGGTCGTCATCACGGCTGGGATAGGCGAACTGGTTTTCATGAAAATAAAGACCCAGCGGCGGATCGAAACCGGCCCGGTGCAGCAGGGTTCTGAATGTGGCCACGTCCAGCAGGGAAGAGCACAGAATCACATCAAACGAGCGGCCGCCCCGCAGGAACTCGGCTGTTTTTTCCGCCATCCAGGGAGCGGCGAGCTGCATGCGCATCTTCCATTTCCGCGCCGGCAGGGTGATGGCGGTGAATTCACCGGCCAGATGTTTCCGGACGCCCTGCAGAAAGGCACGGTGGGAACCGCCGTAATAGGGTTCCAGTAAGAGAATTCGCGGCAACAATGGCTGCTTGGTCGGCATGGCTGGTCTCGTTGGCTGCGCAAAGAATCCCGGACTTGAAAACAGCTACAATAAACAGGCTCTTCTTTACAAAGACAAATGAAAAAAGTAATCTTTGACCCGAAATTTCCGGGCCCGCAAAACCAAGCCGTCCCTTCCCCAGACGGCCGATTGCCCCGACTGCTTGGGGTTGCCGCCGGCAGGGGCGGCCGTCAATGCCCGCCGATCCCGATTAGGGCGGATAACCCCGGCCTCCCGGGCCGGAAATCGACAGCAGGAGACATCATGAAGCAATCGGAATTCATCGACAATCTTCTCGGTTTCATCGGTTCCTCACCGACCGCCTTTCACGCCGCCAGAAACATTTCAGATCTTCTTCGGGCCCGGGGTTTTCGCGAACTCCGTTATCAGCAGAATTGGGGCCCCCTGTCTCCCGGCGGCTACTTTGTCGGCAGCAATGATTCCAGCCTCATCGCCTTCCGGCTCAGCGGCGAGGGGCTCAACGACACGATCCTGCGCCTGGCGGGCGCGCACACGGACAGCCCGGCCCTGAAAATCAAACCCAGCCCCGTCCAGGTCAACAGTTCTCTCCTCCAGCTTGGGGTCGAGACCTACGGCGGCGCCCTGCTTACGCCCTGGTTCGACCGTGATCTCTCCATGGCCGGAATGCTTACCTGGCGAGCTCCCGACGGCCTGGTCCACAACACCCTCATCGATTTCGGCAGGCCGGTGGCCGTTATTCCCAGCCTGGCAATCCACCTGGACAAGGAGGCCAATGACCGGAAACCGGTCAACCGGCAGACCGACATGATGCCGGTCCTGGGACTGGCCACCGGCGAGGAACCCCCCGACTGGAGGGGTATTCTTGCGCAGCAGCTGATCCGCGAGCATGAAGGGATCACCGGGCCGGAGATCCTCGGCCATGAACTGTTCCTGTACGACTGGCAGCCCCCCTCGCGTCTCGGCCTTGACAACGAGTTCATAACCGGGGCGCGGCTTGACAACCTGCTCTCCTGCTACACCCTGATCCGTGGGTTGATCGAAGCGGAAAGCGACCGCAACTGTCTGGTCGTCCTCAACGACCATGAAGAGATCGGTAGCCTGTCCTCCGGCGGCGCCCGGGGCCCTTTTCTCCGGTCCGTACTGGAGCGGCTGATCCCTGACCACGAAAGGAGGCACCGCTGCGTCAGCCGGTCGCTGTTCATCTCGGCGGACAATGCCCATGCCGTGCATCCCAATTTCGCCGACCGCCATGACAAGGGGCACCTCCCGGCGATGAACGGCGGCCCGGTTATCAAATACAGTGCCAACCACCGCTACGCCACAACAAGCAGGTCCGCCTCCTTTTTCAGGATACTGTCCGGCAGGGCCGGTGTGCCTGTGCAGGAGTTTGTCATGCGCAGCGACCTGGCCGGCGGTTCGACCCTGGGCCCGGTAACCGCGGGAGAGATAGGGGTGCAGACCGTGGACGTCGGCATTGCCACCCTGGCGATGCATTCGATCAGGGAACTCGCCGGGCGGGATGACGGCTGGCACCTATTCCAGGTCATGAAAACTTTTTTCGCCCTGGAAACCGATGATATGATCTGGCAGTGCCTGAATTGACGGACCGCACTCGCCGCCGGCAAAGACATGACGGGCCGGCTGCATCCTTCCGGACCCCGGGAAGCACATGAACGACAACCCCGCTGAAACATATGCCCACATCATCAACCGATGCTTCATCAACGCCCCTTTCGGACTGTTGCGCCAGGGGTTGCTGGACCTGTTCATCAACAACAGGTTCCGCCCGGAGATCAGCCTGGAAGGCGACTGTCTGTGGACCACCGGAGAGAATGAATTTCAGGCGACTGCCGATTCGCTGCGGGCCGCGGGGCTCCAGTGCACGCTCCATGCCCCGTTCTTTGACCTGGCGCCGGGCGGCCTGGATCCGAAAATACTGGCGGTGACACGGGAAAAATTGCACCGAGCCTTTGCGTTGAGCGCAATTTTCCAGCCCCGCTCGATTGTCTGTCATCTCGGCTATGATGACAACAAACACTCGTACAAGTTCGAGGAATGGCTGCGTATTTCGGAGGAAACCTGGACCGGGCTCCTGGAAATCGCCCGGCGGAACAACACGCCGGTCATGTTTGAAAACACCTATGAAACCGAACCCCGCGTCCATCAACTGCTGTTCGAACGGCTGCAGTCTCACGGACCCGGTTTCTGTCTCGACGTCGGTCATCTGACGGCCTATGCCGGATCTTCCTGGCAGACCTGGACGGATGCGCTGCTTCCCCGTCTCCGTCAGGTCCACCTCCATGACAACAGAGGCCGGCGGGACGAGCATATCGCCATCGGCCTGGGAATATTCAACTTCAAGGAATTTTTTGATTTTCTCCGCCGTCAACGGATATCGCCGCTCATCACCCTGGAACCGCACAGTGAAAATGACCTCTGGCTTTCCCTGCGCAATATCGGGGAAATGAAACTTTTTGAGGGACTGGATTAAGAAGGATCGCGGGACAGCCGTCCGCCGGCCGACCGGGAAAAAGGATATATGAATCTTGTTCTGTTCGTGCTACAATGCGCCGAAAACAAGACATCCCCAGACACTGACAACCCCTTGATTTAACAAATGAATCATCGTAGATTTGAACGTCGGGCCATCTATTGCAGCGCCGGCGCGGTTCTCTTGACCCTTCTGCTCCTGACGTCCTGCGGTCCGCTCACCGTCAAGCAGATCGAACGGAAAAGGAATGCCAGGCTGATGGAACCAACCGAGGTGCTCGAGCTTGTCGAATCCAACACCCTCTTTCTCCGATCCTTCACTGAAGAAACCTATTACTACTACGACCCTTCCGGCACCCTGTTCGGGCACGATATCGCCGGCAACAGGGATAACGGAAGGTGGGACGTGGCCGATACCGGAGAACTCTGTATGCGGCTCAAATGGGGCTGGCGCGGCGATCTGCGCTGCTTTGCGATGTATGCCGACGATCAGCGGTACTATCTGGCCAACTCGGCCGGGGTCATCGACTTCAAGGCCGACTTCTTCCCCGGCGACCACAAGAAGCAATACGTCGCCCTGCCGAAAAAAGAGCGGAAAAGCATCCGGCGTTCACCGGTGGAGCCGCAGACCGCCTCAAGCCGGCCCGCCGAAGAGGACCGCGCTCCGACCCTCTCCCCCGGGGACGGACCCGTGCTCACCGAGGAAAAGCAGCCGGCGGGCGCCTCCGAAGGCGAGCTGAAATCGACCGTCAAATGGATGGCCAGGGACTGCCCCGGCTGCAATCTCGCCGGCACAAACCTCAAAAAGGCCGACTTGGTCGGGGCCAGGCTCCAGGGCGCCAACCTTGCCGGCGCCGACCTCAGCATGGCGAACCTGAGACGGGCCGACCTGCAGGGCGCCAATCTTTCCGGCGCCGACCTGTCCTATGCCAATCTGCCCGGCGCTGACCTGCGCAACTGCAATCTCAGAAACGCCAATCTCAAGGGCGCCAACCTGATCCAGGCTGATCTGACGGGGGCCGACCTGCAGGGCGCCAACCTCGATGAGGCCCTGCTGGAAGGGACCCGGGGGCTGGCGCAATGAACCTTTCCGCAACCCTTGCGACACAGACCGAGAACAATGACTGAACCGACCGCCGCGCCGATGGTGCACCTTCATGTGCATTCCCACTATTCCATGCTTGACGGCGCCATTCGCATAGACGACCTGCTTGCCCGCTGCCGGGAGTTCAATATGGGCGCCGTGGCGCTGACCGACCATGGAGCCATGTTCGGTGCCCTTGAATTTTATGACAAGGCCAGAAAAGCCGGCATCAAGCCGATTATCGGCTGCGAATTTTACGTGGCGGCCAAAAGCAGGTTCAAAAAGGACCAGAACGCCGGCCATAATTTCCATATTGTTCTGCTGGCCATGAACTCGACCGGCTACCGCAACCTGCTGAAGCTGGCCTCGGCCGCCCAGACCGAGGGCTTTTATTACCGGCCCCGCATCGACTATCAGCTGCTCGCCGAACATCAGGAGGGACTGATCGTCCTGACCGCCTGCCTGCATGGCGAAATCCCCTGGCGGCTGGCCCATAACGACCGGGAAGGAGCCGCGAAAAAAGCCCTGGAACTTCGCGGGATTTTCGGCGACCGGCTCTATCTCGAACTCCAGGAAAACGGCATTGCCGAGCAGAAAATTGTCAACCAGGGCCTTCTCGAACTGGGCAAGGAACTGGGCATCAAGGTCGTCGGCACCAACGACTGCCATTACCTGAACCGGGATGAATCCTTTGCCCACGAGGTGCTCCTCTGCATCCAGACCGGCAAAACCATCTCGGACACCAGACGGTTCCGCTTTTCAACGGACGAACTCTATTTCAAATCGCCGGCGGATATGGCGCGGCAGTTCAACTACTGCCCCGAGGCCCTGGCCAACACCCTCGAGGTTGCCGACCGCTGCAACCTGGAGCTGGAATTCGGCCGACACTACTTTCCCAATTTCCCCATTCCCGCGGGGGAAACGCTGGAATCACTGTTCGCCAAGACCTGCGAGGAGGGACTGGCCCGCAGACTGGCGCATAAACAGCAACTCGGCGCCCTCAACCCCGGCGACCGGCAGGTCTACCGCGACCGCCTGACCCTGGAAATCGACATTATCCAGAAAATGGGTTTCGCCGGCTACTTCCTGATTGTCGCCGATTTCATCAACTGGGCAAAGGAACAGCAGATACCGGTCGGGCCCGGGCGCGGCTCGGGGGCCGGCAGCCTGGCCGCCTACTGCATGCAGATCACCGATATCGATCCCATCCCCTACGGGCTGCTGTTCGAACGGTTTCTCAATGTCGAGCGCATGTCCATGCCCGACTTTGACGTCGATTTCTGCAAAGACCGCCGGGATGAAGTCATCAGCTATGTCCGGACGAAGTACGGCGGCGATGAATATGTCGCCCAGATCGTCGCCTACGGTTCGATGAAGGCCAGGGCCGCCATCCGCGACGTCGGGCGGGTGCTCGAAATACCGCTGCCCAAGGTCGACCGCATCGCCAAGCTCGTTCCGGAAGAGCTGAAAATCACCCTCGACATGGCCATTGACAAGGAGCCGCGCCTGCGCGAAGCCATGAAGGAGGATGACATCGGGCAGCTGCTGAAAATCGCCCGGACCCTGGAAGGCCTGAGCCGCCATAAGACCATCCACGCGGCCGGGGTGGTCATCTCCCCGACGCCGATGATCGACTACCTGCCGCTCTGCATCGGGCAGAACAGAGAGGTGCTGACCCAGTACGACATGAAGTACACCGAAAAAACCGGATTGATCAAATTCGATTTTCTCGGCCTCAAAACACTGACCGTCATCGACCGTGCCCTGAAGCTCATCCGTCAGGACATCGGTGCGGACATTCAGCTGGACGCCATTCCCATGGATGACCCCAGGACCTACGACCTGCTGTGCCGGGCAGACAGTCTCGGCGTCTTTCAGCTCGAAAGCGACGGCATGCGCAACCTGCTCAAGAAAATGCAGCCGGAGCTGTTCACCGACCTCATCGCGCTGGTGGCCCTCTATCGGCCCGGCCCGCTGGACAGCGGCATGGTGGACACCTTTGTCGAAACCAAGCACGGACGCCGGCCGCCCGAGTACCCGCTTCCGCAGCTCAAGGAGATCCTGGAGGAAACGTACGGCGTCATCGTCTACCAGGAGCAGGTCATGAAAATAGCCAATGTCCTGGCCGGCTACAGCCTCGGTGACGCCGACATCCTGCGCAGGGCCATGGGCAAGAAGATTCCCGAGGTCATGGAAAAGGAGCGGGAAAAATTCATGGCCGGGGCGCTGCGCAACGGCATCCCCGAGAAGAAGGCGACCTCTATCTTCGACCTCATGGCCAAATTCGCGGGCTACGGCTTCAACAAGTCCCACAGCGCCGCCTACGCCCTGGTCTCCTACCAGACCGCCTACCTGAAGGCGCACTACCCCGCCCAGTACATGGCGGCCCTGCTTTCCTGCGACAAAGACAATACCGACAAGGTCGTCAAATACATCAATGAATGCAGGCAGCACAACATCGCCGTGCTGCCGCCGGACATCAACGAATCGTTTCAGGATTTCACGGTCGTCAACGACCGCATCCGCTTCGGCCTGGCCGCAGTGAAAAACGTCGGTGCCTCGACCCTGGCTTCCATCATCGAGGAGCGGGAAAGCAACGGCCAGTACACGTCCCTGAGCGACTTCTGCAACCGCATCGATGCCAGCCGCGTCAACCGCAAGGTCATAGAGAGCCTGATCAAGGCCGGCGCCTTCGATTCCATGAACTGCCGCCGGTCCCAGCTCATGATGGCGTTGGACGAGGCGCTGGAGAAAGCAAAGGCGGCCCAGCGGGACAGGCTGAGCGGCCAGATGAGCCTGTTTGCCCTCGGCACCGGTGAGGAGGGTTTTTCTCCAGGCGATGTGGAACTCCCCGATATCCCCGAATGGCCGAAATTGAAAAAACTCTCCCTGGAAAAGGAAACCCTCGGCTTCTTCCTGACCGGGCACCCGCTGGAAGGGATCATCAAGGATCTGCGGATCGTGGCCGACACGGACATTGAACGGCTCGACCAATGCAACGAGGGACAGGCTGTCCGGCTGGGCGGCCTTATCCAGAATTATCGGGAACTCAAGTCAAAAAACGGCGAACGGATGGCCTTTGCCGTGCTCGAAGACATGACCTCGAGCGTCGAAATCATCATCTTCCCCGGCGTCTTTGCCCTTTGCTCCCACCTGCTCGACACGGAGGAGCCGGTTGTCGTCCTCGGCCGGGTGCAGCACGGCGAGCGCGGGGCCAAGATCATTGCCGAATCCATTGAACTGCTGCCCGACGCCCTGGAAAAGTATACCCGGGAAGTGATTATCCACGTGCGGGCCCTGCAGACGTCCCGGCACCACCTGGAGCAGCTCAAGGAAATGCTGTACAACCACCACGGCACCTGTCCGGTGCGCCTGACCCTGCAATTTGACGGCCGGGGCGAGGTCGACGTCGAGATACTGAAAGACCTGAAGATCAGGCCTTCCACGGAATTTTTTCGCCAGGTCGATACCACCCTTGGCTATCCGGCGCTTGTCGTTCGCACGAAGGAACCGGAAATCACCAATAACCGGAAGAAAGGCTACGGCGGCTACGACCGGAAAACAATCCATTGACGGAACACCTGATCCATTCCCGGCCGCCCCCCGGGTTTCGGACACCATGTATTTCCCCGTCTCAAGTGGTTGCAAGGAATCGACAGTGAGGCTGCCTCCAACCGGCCTGAATGCAGTAGTCTTCCCGGTAGTTCCAGGACCGGGGGCAATTTTATCCGCAGCCGTTTCGATGGAGATCATAACCTTGGTACAACCCTGATCAAGTGAGGAACCGGTGCATATTGTTCTTCAACTGACGGCGTTCGTCGTCTGGGTCAACCTGCTTCCCCCGCTTGCCAGTCTGATCTGGAAAGACCGTTTCGATCGGCCCCTGGACGGGGGCAAGGTCTGGTTTGACGGCCGTCCGGTATTCGGGCCGCACAAAACCGTCAGGGGCATCCTGACAAGCATCCTGGGCGGTATGGCGGTATTCCCGCTCCTCAATGTTCCATGGTGGGCGGCGGGCATCGGGGCGCTTCTCGCCATGGCCGGCGACCTCCTCTCAAGCTTTATCAAGCGCCGCTTCAGCTTGGGCAGCGGCAGCAACGTCGTGGTCCTCGACCAGTTTTTCGAGGCGTTTTTTCCCACGTGTTTCTTCGCTGCCTACCTGGATCTGGCCCTCTGGCAGCTGCTTGCCGTTCTCGTCTGTTTCATTCCGTTCGCTTTGCTGGGGGCAGCCATATGGAGCTTTATCACCTATCGCCCCTCGCCGAAAAATTGCCCCCGGCTGGTCCGGTCAACTGTCCGTTTCCGTGCATGGCGCTCCTGCCATGTTCCCCTCGCCCGCTGGCAGGTGTTGTTCAACCTGACCAGTTTTCTCTCCTACCGGATACTGTATTACTGGATTTTCCGAGTGGCCGGTCTCCGTAAAAAAGGCATCCGGAACGCCCTGGATATTCAGGTGGTCGAGGAAACTTTCCGTTTCCCCGATCTGCCGGAGCAATTCGACGGCTTTCGCATTCTGCTGCTCACCGATCTTCACCTGGACGGCCAGCCGGGCCTGACCGCCAGGATCGTCAGCCATATTCGCAGTCTCGATGTCGACCTGTGCCTTATCGGCGGCGATATCCGCATGGAAACCTACGGTCCCATGGCTCCCTGCCTTCGGAATCTTCGATGCCTTCTGCCCCACGTCGGATCCCGCCACGGTATTCTCGGCGTTCTGGGCAACCATGACTGTATAGAGATGTCTCCGGACTTTGAGGAAACAGGCCTGATCATGCTCATTAACGAAGCCTGGGACATTCACCAAAACGGTGCCCAGATCTGGATTGCCGGGGTCGATGATCCGCATTATTATAAAGTGCACGACGTGCGCCAGGCTCTCCGCAACGTCCCGGCCGATGAATTCAAAATACTGCTGGCCCATTCACCGGAAGCATACAGGGAGGCGGCCGATTTTCAGGTCCAGCTCTACCTCTGCGGCCACACCCACGGCGGTCAGATCTGCCTGCCCGGCCGGGGCCCGATTTTTACCAACAGCCGCGCCCCTCGTTTTACCGCATCAGGCAGATGGCGGCACCGCGGCATGGTGGGGTATACAAGCCGCGGAGTCGGGGCATCAGGGGTCCCTCTCCGCTTTAACTGTCCCGGTGAAATCAGCCTCATCACTCTGCGCCGGGGCACCGACCTCTCCGGGGAATCCCGGTAGATGCGCAAATTCTGCGCACCCCGCGATTCGGCAGGCAGGTTCCACCCCGGCTGTTCTCCCGGCACCTCCCGCGCCGGTGTACCGCCCGCACATGGAACCTTTGCCGTGCCCTTGCGGGATTATAGGAGAAAACAACATGTGCCCCGATTGACTTTCCTGCGCCTGAATCCTTATAATTGAACTATGAAAACACGTACAGAAATTGAGGGCTTGCGAAATTGCCTGTGTCATTTGAGTGATTCAGGGCTGTTTTGCGGACATCGAAAAACCCCGGAAGGTTGAATAATGCCTCTAAGCCTTGATCCATCCCAAATTTACGAACTCATCAAAAATAAACTTCCCGTGGGGTTCTCGATTGTGGATGTCGAAGGAATCATAGTTGATTTCAACACCACGGCCGAGAAAATAACAGGATATTCCAGAAATGAAGTCATAGGAAAATCCCATTACGAGATTCTCCACGGCACATCGGACACTCAGGCCTGCCCCCTTCTGCACTTTTCAATCCCCCACCGCAAGGAAGCTGTTGCAACAGAATCCACCATCACCAGGAAAAACGGTGACAGTGCGGTTCTTACCGTTACAAGCTTTCCCCTGATTGATGAACAGGGAACGTTTCTGGGCGGCGTTGAACTCTTTCGCGATGTGACCGCAATGAAAAAACTGGAAAGGGAACGGAAAAATATCCTTTCCATGTTCGCCCACGACATGAAAAATCCTGTTCTGACCTCGGGCGGCCTCATTTCCCGCCTGCTTTCCGGCAAGACCGGGAAGCTTACCCTCAAGCAGCAGGAATATCTCATCCTGATGCAGGACAACCTGCACCGGGTTGAAAACCTGATCATGGAATTTCTTGACTTCTCGAGAATAGAAGCCAAGGAATATAAACCCATTATCGAATATTTTGACCTGAAAAAAGAAATACAGGAAATCATTGAATCGTTGCGGTTCGAGGCCGATAAAAAAAACATCTCCATCGACTTTGAACAGACACAGCCGGAAACCGGGCCGGTCATGCTCCATGCGGATCCCAAAATGCTGCGCAGGGTCATGAACAATCTTCTGGATAACGCTCTCAAATACACCAATGCCAACGGAACGGTCAGAATCGAACTGTCCGACAGAAAAAAAAGTATTCAGGTAGATGTAGAGGACAACGGTACCGGTATTCCGGAACAACATCTGCCGCACATTTTTGATGCCTTCTTCAGGGTGAGCCAGGATTCCACCGGGTCAGGCCTTGGCCTGGCCATCGTCAAGACAATCATCGAAGCCCATGGGGGGCGAATCTGGGTCAACAGTTCGGAGAACGCCGGCACGTCATTTCACTTTACCCTGCCCAAATAATATCAAGCCGGATCATCATCGCAAAGCTTCACAGGGACGCTATTGACTAAGTAAGTAATTTCATAAATACGATGACGTATTATTTTGCCTTTTGAAAGTCATTGTGGCATACTCTTCTTAACAAAAGGAGGAGAGTATGCCGAGAAAGAGCCCTTATTCGATTGTGTT
>DSAE01000113.1 GCA_011372855.1 Desulfobacteraceae bacterium | reverse complement strand
TTCGGCAGGCTGGAGCTGCTCGTTGCGGTGCCCACCTTTCTGTTCGCCATCAAAACCAGGAGTCTGGGGGGAACGGTTCTGGCAGGCATGCTGCTGTACTGGCTGGCCGGTCTGGTCTCGTAGCGTAACCCTGATGGAAGTCCTGGCGGCCAGGCGCAAACCCGGTGCTCCTGTCCGCCGGGAGGGAAGGAAGGATGAAAACTCCTGGGAAAGGATGACGGTTGCAGTATATAATACTTCGAGGAAGCTTTCGGTATCGCAAATTTCTTGCCGGCCTGCGCCGGGAGTTCGATGGGGTCGGCGGGCCGGCCTGCGCCGGACGGGAAACAATCCCCGGCATGACCTGGGCCTTTGGATGCCGGCAGGGTGAGAGAATGAAATATGTCGAAGTTATAGCCGAAGCGAGCAGTTCGAACACCGTCCAGGCGGTGGCGGAAAAGGCGAAGGCGGCCGATTTCCGGCTTGGCGCGGTGGGGGAAGACGGCATGCGGCAGATGCGCATGCTGGTCAGCGACGATCATCTGCAGGTGGCGCTGGACAGCCTGCAGAACACCCTCGGCGCTCAGCCGACGGCGCGTATCGCGGTGCTGGCCTTGGAGGCGTACCTGCCGAAGCCGGACGAAGATACACGAAAGCAGGAGGACCAGGCGACAGCGGCCCGCGAGTCCCTGTACGAGGGGGTGGAAAAAAACGCCCAGCTTGACAGCGGTTTCCTGGTGCTGGTTGCCCTGTCCACGGTGGTGGCGGCGATCGGCCTGATCGAAAACAATGTCGCCGTTGTGATCGGCGCCATGGTCATCGCGCCTCTGCTCGGGCCGAACCTTGCCCTCAGTCTCGGTACGGCCCTGGGTGACATTGTCCTGATGCGGAAAGCGGTTCAGACCCTTTTCGCGGGAATTCTGCTGGCCGTGGCCTTGTCCGTTGGCCTCGGCATGCTGTGGCAGTCCGACATCACCAGCCGGGAGCTGCTGCTGCGCACCGAGGCCGGTCTTGATTCCGTTGCCCTGGCGCTGGCTTCAGGCGCCGCCGCCGCCCTGTCCCTGACCACTGGCCTGTCCAGCGTGCTGGTCGGGGTCATGGTCGCGGTCGCCTTGCTGCCGCCGGCGGCGGCACTGGGGCTGATGCTGGGCCAGGCCCGCTTCGATCTGGCAGTCGGCGCGGGTTTACTGCTCGGGATCAACATCGTGTGCATCAACCTGGCCGGCAAGATCGTTTTCTTCATCAAGGACATCCGCCCGCGGACATGGCTGGAAAAGGAAAAGGCAAAACGGGCCATGGTCGTCTATACCGCTGTGTGGCTGGTGACCCTGTTGCTGCTGATCCTTGCCATTTACGCCCGTCGGTCAATGGCCTCGTAGCTCCGGGGAACGGCAGGGTTTTTCGATTCCGATGAGATATTTCCGGCGACTATGCTGATAAATTTGCACTCATCGGTATCGGGATCGAATCCTTGATTGCAGAGTGGCAGAGGAGATTTTGTCATTATTGAGTTCTTGCCGTGCATCCGCTTGATTTACCGTTATGTCATTCATGAGCAGACCAGAAGTCAGAAGCCCGGAAGGAGCTTGCCGCTTCGCTGTAGGTTTATTCAAGCTGTCCGAAATCGAAATCGGGATCGAGGGGGGTGAAATCGTATGAAAAAAGGATTCCTGCTTTTCATCCCGGTGGCTGTTGTGCTTGCCGGGTCAGTGGCTGCGGCCCTGTACTTTTTCACGGAGCGGGACCAGAGGGCGGAAAACGCGATCACCCTGTACGGCAACGTGGAAATACGGGAAGTGCAGCTCGCCTTCCAGGATGCCGGCCGTATTCAACACATAGCGGTTGACGAGGGGGCGTTGGTGCACGGGGGCATGCTGCTGGCGGAAATCGACCCGGCCCGCTACCGCCTGGAAGTTCAACGCCTGGAGGGAGAAGTCGAGGCCCAGAAGCAGCTGGTCGAACGCTTGCGGAAGGGCAGCCGGCCCCAGGAAATTGAAAAAGCCCGGGCGGCGGAAAAAGCCGCCGAGACGATTTTGGCCGACGCCGGGAACAATTACGCGAGAACGGAAAAACTGTTTGTCCTGAACAAGATTTCCCGGCAGCAGGTCGACACCGCCCTGTCCGCCCTGGCCGAGGCCGAAGCGGGAATGGAGACAGCGCGGCAGGAGCTGTCCCTGGCCCTGGAGGGGCCCCGGCGCGAGGACATTGCCCAGGCCGAGGCCGGGCTGCGGGCGCTGGAGGCGGGCCTGGACCTGGCCCGGCAGAAATATGAGGATACCAGGCTGTATGCGCCGGCTGAGGGCGTCATCCACAACCGCATTCTTGAACCTGGAGCCATGGCCGCCCCGGGCAGCCCGGTGCTGACCCTTGCCCTGACCGAGCCCCTCTGGGTCAGGGCCTATATCACCGAGCCGGATCTGGGCAGGGTGGAGCAGGGCATGCGGGCGGAAATCAGGACCGACAGCTACCCCGACAAGGTGTACCCCGGCTGGCTCGGGTTTGTGTCGCCGACGGCGGAATTTACCCCCAAAAGTGTGGAGACGCCGGAATTGCGGACCAGGCTGGTGTACAGGGCCCGCATTTTCGTCTGCAACCCGGAGGGTGAACTCCGTCTCGGCATGCCGGTTACGGTGACGCTGCTGCGGGGCAGCGGGGACCGGCCGCTGCCCTCCTCGCCCTGCGATGAACCGGCGGCTGGCCGATAAGCGGGCCGGTCCCGGCGGCGGCATGAGATCGAACGGCACGGGGAAGAAACCGTGAACGACCTACCGGCCATCGTGGTGCGCAAGGTCACCAGGACTTTTGCCGTCCCGGGGCAGACCGTGGTGGCCCTGGAGGACATTGACGCCGTTATCCGTCCCGGCATGGTCACCGGCCTCATCGGACCCGACGGGGCGGGTAAGTCAACCTTCATGCGCCTGTGCGCCGGCCTCCTGGTCGCTGACAGGGGCGAAATTACGGTTCTGGGGATCGATGTCCGGCGGGAGCCCATGCGCGTCCAGTCGCGCATCGGCTATATGCCCCAGCGTTTCGGCCTGTACGAGGACCTGACGGTCCGGGAAAATATGGAGCTGTACGCGGACCTGCAGGGCGTCCCGCCGGCCGAGCGGGCCGGCCGTTATGAGGAGCTGCTGAAGATGGCCGGTCTGGAGCGGTTTACCGGCCGTCTGGCCGGCAAGCTGTCGGGCGGGATGAAGCAGAAGCTGGGACTGGTCTGCGCCCTGGTGCGGCAGCCGGACCTGCTGCTGCTGGACGAACCGACGGTTGGAGTGGATCCCGTATCCAGGCGCGAACTGTGGAACATCGTCTACCGGCTGGTCGACCGGTGGAGGGTGGCCGTGCTCCTCAGCACCGCCTACCTCGACGAGGCCCAGCGCTGCGCCGAGGTCCTGCTGCTCCACAAAGGGCGGGTGATCGGCCAGGATGACCCGGCCGTCCTGGGCCGCAGCATGGAGGGCCGGACCTTTCTGGCCGCGGCTTCCGGCATGGGCAGACGGAGGCTCCAAAGCAAGATCGAAGCCGGGCCGGAGGTGCTGGACGCCCTGGCCACCGGCCGCCGGATCAGAATCATCACCCGGGAAAGCCGGGCTCCGGACCTGGAAAAGAGGGGGGCAGCGGATAACATCGACATCAGTCCGGCCCCGCCCCGTTTTGAAGATTACTTCATCGCCCGGCTTAAGACGGACACCGGGAGCGAAGACGCCCGCGGGAAGATCATTCTCCGCAATCCCCCGCCGGCAGAGGGGGGAGATGATGACAGCGTTATTGTCGCCGATGAGCTTGAACGCAGGTTCGGGGCCTTCCGGGCGGTGAAGGGCGTAAGCTTCCGGGTCGGGCGGGGTGAAATTTTCGGCCTGCTGGGCGCCAATGGCGCGGGAAAGACCACGACCTTCCGTATGCTGTGCGGCCTGCTGCCCATCACCTCCGGGCAATGCGAGGTGGCCGGCATGGATCTGCGTGAGGCGGCGGCCGAGGCCCGGGGGAAAATCGGCTACATGGCCCAGAAATTTTCCCTGTACGGCAGCCTGACCGTGCTCCAGAATCTGCAGTTTTTCAGCAGCGCCTACGGGCTGCGCGCCGCGCGCCGCCGGGAGCAGATTCGATGGGCCCTGGACACCTTTGATCTTGACCGCTACGCGGGGACCGAAAGCCGGATGCTGCCCCAGGGCTACAAACAGCGGCTGGCCCTGGCCGTCGCCCTGATGCACGAACCGGCCATCCTCTTTCTGGACGAGCCCACCTCCGGCATCGATCCCCTGGCCCGGCGGGAGTTCTGGGCCCACATCAATTCCCTGGCCGAACAGGGGGTCACCGTCCTGGTGACCACCCATTTCATGGAAGAGGCGGAATACTGCGACCGCCTGCTGATCATGGCCGAGGGGGAGGCGCTGGCCCAGGGGACCCCGGAGGATATCAAGGCCATGGTCCGGGGCGGCGAGGGAGAGGATGTCGACATGGAACAGGCTTTTATCGGCCTGCTGGAGTCCCGGCAGGGGGCGGAGGCCGGCATATGAGTTCCGTCACCTTCATGCGGCTGCGGGGATTTGTCCGCAAGGAGTGGCTCCAGATCGTCCGCGACCCCTCCAGCATCGGCATCGCCTTTGTTCTGCCGGTCCTGCTGCTGATCGTTTTCGGCTACGGTGTTTCCCTGGACGCCCGGGATATTCCGCTGGCCATCGTGGTCGAGCATCCCGGCCCGAAGGCCGGCAGTTTTGCCGCCGGGTTTTATCACTCCCCCTATTTCGTGCCGCTGCCCATGCCGACCATCCAGGAGGCGGAACAGGCCCTCCGGGAAGCGAAAGTGGACGGCATCATCTGGCTGCGGGAAAATTTCGACCGCGGCTATCTGCGGCGGAGTGAACCGCCCATCGGCATCATCATTAACGGGCTTGACGCCAACACAGCCAGGCTGGTGGAGGGATACGTGCAGGGGGTGTGGGCGGGATGGATTGACCGGCAGGCCGAGGAGGAGGGCATTGCGGCGTCGGTGCCGGTCAGGCTGGAGCAGCGCATCTGGTACAACCCTGAAGTCCGCTCCACCGATTTCCTGGTCCCGGGCATTATCGCGGTGGTCATGACCCTGATCGGCGCCCTGTTGACCGCCCTGATCATCGCCAGGGAATGGGAACGGGGGACCATGGAGGCCATGCTCGTCACCCCGGTCACGGTGCGCGACATCCTGGCCGGCAAGCTGCTTCCCTACTTTTTTCTCGGCATGGGCGGTTTCACCCTTTCCACCCTGATGGCGGTTTTTCTCTTTGACGTGCCCCTGCGGGGGTCGCTGTGGGTCCTGGTGGCCGCCTCGTCCCTGTTCCTCCTGACGGCCCTGGGCATGGGACTGCTCATCTCCACGGTCGCCAGGTCGCAGTTCGTGGCCGCCCAGGCCGCCATCCTCGTCACTTTTCTGCCGGCCTTTCTCCTGTCGGGGTTCATTTTCGACATCAGCAGCATGCCGCCCGTGGTCCAGGGCATAACCCACCTGATCGCCGCCAGGTACTACGTGGCCATCCTCCAGACCCTGTTTCTGGTCGGCGACGTCTGGGCCGTCATTCTTCCCAACATGCTGGCCCTGCTGGCCATGGCCCTGCTTTTCCTCGGCGTTGTCTTTAAAAAAACCGTCAAGCGGCTGGAATAGGGGAAGCAGATGGTCGTACGCATCCTGGCCCTGATCCGCAAGGAATTCCTGGCCCTCTTCCGGGACAAAAAGAGCCGCCTGACGATCATCGTCCCGCCCGTTATCCAGCTGCTGGTCTTCGGCTATGCGGCGACATTTGATCTCAATCACGTCCGGTTCGCCCTGTTCAACGAGGACGGCGCCGCTTCCTCACGCGAACTGGCGGCGCGCTTCAGCGGATCACCCGCGTTCGAGCTGGCGGAAATCATTCACAGCGAGGCCGAAATCGCCCCGCTTATCGACTCCAGAAATGTCCTGGCGGTGCTGCACATCGGTCCGCGCTGTTCGGCCGATCTGGCCCGGGGAAAGGAATGCGTGCTCCAGGTGCTCATCGACGGCCGCAATTCCAATACCGCCATGCTGGCCCTCAATTATGTCCGTAACATCGTCATGGAATTCAACCGGGATTGGATCGAAGACCAGGACGGCCGGGTCATGCCGGCCCGGCTCTCGGTCCGGCCCTGGTTCAACCCCAACCTGGAGAGCAGGTGGTTTTTTATCCCGGGGATCATCGCCCTGATTTCGATGGTGGTCACCCTGGTGGTCATTGCCCTGTCGGTGGCCAGGGAACGGGAGGACGGCACCTTCGATCAGCTGCTGGTGACGCCGCTGCATCCCTGGGAAATCATGATCGGCAAGGCCGTTCCCGGCATCCTCATCGGTGTCGGCGAGGCCTCGGTTATCCTGCTGCTGGCCGTGGTCTGGTTCAAGATTCCGCTTCAGGGCAGCCTGCTGTCCCTCTACCCGGCGCTGGCCATCTATGTCCTGTCGATCGTCGGGGTCGGGCTGATGATCTCATCCATCTCGGCAACCCAGCAGCAGGCCCTGCTCGGCGCCTTCCTCTTCATCGTCCCGGCGGTGATCCTCTCCGGCTTTTCCACGCCCATCGCCAACATGCCTCCCTTCATGCAGGCCCTGACCTATCTTGATCCCATGCGCTACTTTCTGATCATCGTCCGGCGGGTTTTTCTTGAGGGGGCGGGGCTCGGCTATTTCTGGCGGGAGATCTGGCCGATGACGGTCATTGCCGTGGTCACCCTGGGAACGGCTGTCCGGTTCTTCCGCCACCGGCTGTACTGATTCAGCGGCCGGTGAACACCTGCCGGCGGAACGGGTCCAGGGAGCGGACGATGCATTTTTGTCAGGCACCGGCCAGCAGCATAGCGGCCCACTCCCCCTGATATTCGACGGACAGGGTTTTCATGCTGTTGGCACCGTACAGTCGGGCAAGATGCTGTTCCTGTTCGCCCCGCAGTATCCCGGACAGAACGAGCCGTCCGTTGCGGCCCAGCAGGCGTCCGAGTTCGGGCGCCATTTCGGCCAGGACGTCGTGGACGATATTGGCGCAGATGAGATCACAGGGCCCAGGCAGGTCCGACGGAGAGCGGCCGGAAACGTCGATGATCCCTTCCAGGCCGTTGGCGCGGATATTGTCCGTGGCGATGCCGACGGCCTCGGGATCATTGTCGACGGCCGTGACCCGCTCGGCGCCGAATACCGCGGCGGCCATGGCCAGGATGCCGGTGCCGGTTCCCACGTCCAGTACCGTTTTCGGGGGGCTGCCGGTCGGGTTGCGGAAACAGGCGGCAATGAGCGACAGGGCCATCCTGGTGGAGGCGTGCTGACCGGTGCCGAAGGCCATGCCCGGGTCCATGATGATCACCCGCCGGTTTTCTCCGGGCCGGTCATCCTCCCAGGAGGGTTTGATGACCAGCCCCGGTATGACCTCGAAGGCGGAAAAAAATTGCCGCCAGCTGGTTGCCCAGTCCTGATCATCGATTATTTCAGTGTTCGGGGAGGGAGGGGGCAGGTCGTAGAGACCGTACAGGCGGTTGAGCTCGGGGATGACGCGCTTGAGCCATTCATCAGCGGCCGCCTCGCTCTCCAGGGCGAAGAAACCGGTGATCGCATTGACACCCTGGTCAGGAAGAGGGCGGATATCGACCCCGACCCCGCTCAGCAGGCCGATCAGGTCGGAAACCGCTTCTGTTGCGGCAGCCGGGCAGGCAACGGTTATTTTCAGCCAGCGGGCGGTGGTGTTCATCGGATGCGTTTTTCCTCCCACGTTGAATCAATTTCGGTTATATGCTATACACTATGCAGTTCATGATACCAGCGGCAAGACGCTTTTTGCCGCAACTCGAAAACAGTCCGGGCATGGGCAGGTCCCAGTCCGGTGAAGGGGAAGACAGTTGCTGTACACGAAGATGACACAAGCGGCAGCCGCCCCGGCCCGCCGCTGCAACCTTTCCCGGGGCGGGCGGCCATGAAGCGGACAGTCCGGTTTCTGCCCGACAATATAACCGTAACCGTTGACCAGGGCGACAATTTATTGAGCGCCGCCGCCGCCGCCGGTGTGTATATTTCCGCCTACTGCGGGGGCGATGGCGTCTGCGGCAAATGCAGGGTTCACATCGACGAAGGTGAGGTCTTTTCGGACCGTTCAACATTGAAAAAGGAGGAATGGGACCGGGGAATGCGTCTCGCCTGCCAGTCCGCCGTTCAGACGGACCTGATGGTCACCGTGCCGGAAAGGACGGCGGAGGGCCGCGCGGCCCTCAAGCGCAAGCCCAAGACCACCAGGACCATATCCGCCCGGTCCCTGGAGAAGCTGATCGGCACCTGGAATGTCGATCCGCCGGTGACCAAGCTGTACCTGGAACTGAACCCGCCGACCCTGCAGGACAATATTTCCGACATGCAGAGGGTGATGCGGGGATTCAAGCTGGCCAGACCCGGGGAGCTTGAACCGACCTACGACCACCCGGAACTGATCCGGGTTCTGCCCGAGGTGCTGCGCGAATCTGACTGGAAGGTAACCCTGCTCCTCCTGCACGGCAAGCGGGAAGAGGAGCCCGACCGCATCATCGATGTCGAGCCGGGAGATACAACGGCCCGCCTGTACGGACTGGCGGTGGACATCGGCACCACGACCTGCAGCGGGGTGCTGATCGATCTGAACACCGGCGAAATCATCGCCGAGTCATCGGGCTACAATGCCCAGATCCGGTACGGCGAGGATGTCATCTCCCGCATCATCTATGCCGCCCGCCCCGGGGGGTTGCGGGCTATGCAGGACAAGGTCGTCGCCACCATCAACGGGATCATCGAGGACATCTGCCGCAACATGATCATCAGTCCGGCCGATATCAGTTATATCATGGCCGCCGGCAACACGGTCATGTCCCACCTCCTGCTGGGGCTCGATCCCAGGTATATACGGGAGGCGCCCTATGTGCCAAGCGTCAGCCAGTTCCCGCTGACCAAGGTTGCGGCATTGGGAATCCACGCCCACCCGAGCGTCCGTCTTTTTCTCTACCCCTGCATTTCCAGCTATGTCGGCGGCGACATCGTCTCCGGGGTGCATGCCTGCCAGATGGCCAAGTCGGAGGAAATCAGCCTCTTTATCGATATCGGCACCAACGGGGAAATCGTCGTCGGCAACAGGGACTGGATGGTGTGCGCCGCCTGCTCGGCCGGTCCGGCCTTCGAGGGCGGAGGCATCAGGTACGGCATGCGGGCCTCCAGCGGTGCCATCGAAAATTTTCATATCCATCCCGAGACCTATGACCCCATGATCATCACCATCGGCCGGATCAAACCGAGCGGCATATGCGGCTCCGGCCTGATTTCCATTGTCTCGGAACTGCTGGAGGCAAAGGTTATCGACCAGCAGGGCAAGTTCAACCGCAACCTGGACCATCCCCGCATCCGTGAAGGGGACGATGGCTGGGAGTACGTCCTGGCTTGGAGCCAGGACTCCCTGATCGGCGAGGACATCGCCATCACCGAGGTGGACCTCGACAACCTGATGCGCGCCAAGGGGGCGATGTATGCCGGCTATCAGACCCTGCTGAGCTCGGTGGGACTCGGGTTTGACGATCTGGAGCGGGTCATTCTGACCGGTAACTTCGGAGCGTTCATCGACCTGGAACGGGCGATCTGCATTGGCCTGCTCCCGGATATCGCCCGGGACCGCTTTTTTTACCTCGGCAACGCCTCTCTGCTGGGTTGTCAGATCAGTCTGACCGATGTGCAGCGGTTCAGGGAGCGGGTGAAGGTGCGGCAGCTGATCACCAATATGGAGCTATCGGAAAATCCCGAGTTCATGACCTATTATATGGCATCCCTGTTTCTCCCCCACACCGATATGAGCCTTTTCCCCAGCGTCCGGGAGAAACTGGCGCGATAACCGTGCAAAGCTGCCGGGGGCCGCTCCAGTCCCGCCTGTCGCTACGATAATGGATATTGACAAGGCAAAATGAATTGTTTAATATGATAATTTTCTAACGAGGCGACATGCGGGTGTAGCTCAGTTGGTAGAGCACAAGCTTCCCAAGCTTGGGGTCGCGGGTTCGAGCCCCGTTGCCCGCTCCAGCAAACACTGGTCGGCTCGCCGGTCTTTTCTTCTGGAGGAGAAAAGGCTGGATCATACGCGGTTGCCGCCGTGGTGTGAAAAGTGGGCTCTGCCCGCTTTTTTTATTGGCTTCGGACGGAATTGCAGGATGCCGGGCGAGTGGGCATGGAAATGGAAAAGATTGTGTCGGACATAGCCGAATATGCAGATCCCCTGCTTGGGGACATGGGACTTGAACTCGTCGAGGTCCAGTTCAGGCGGGAAGGTCACGGCTGGGTGCTCCGCCTCTTCATAGACAGCGAAACGGGAGTCACCCTTGACGACTGCGCCGCCGTCAGCCGGGAGATAAGCGCCTGGCTTGACGTCGAGGACATGATCGATCACCCCTATCATCTGGAGGTGTCCTCGCCGGGGCTGGAGCGGCCGTTGACGAAGATTGACGATTTCAGGCGGTTCACCGGACGGAAGGCTCGGATCAAGCTCAGGGAGCCGAAGGACGGGCAGCGGGTGTTCACCGGCACCCTGGAGGGAGTCGCCGGGGACTGTATCACCGTTGTCGCCGACGGCAGGTCGGTACAGATTATGTTCGAGGAAATCGCCAGGGCCAGGCTGACCCTCTAACCAACGGGATGCAGCGGCCGCCGGGGTGACGCCGGGAACAGGGGAGTGGACAATACGTAAAGCCGTCCGCGGCCATTGAGTCATTTGGAGCAGAAAAATGAATACGGAAAACTTGAAACGGATTATCGACCAGATCAGCAGAGACAAGGGCATTGACAGGGCTTTGCTGGTGGAGGCCATTGAAGAGGCTGTCCGGTCCGCCGCCCGGAAAAAATATGGAAGCCGCCGTGATATCGAGGTGCAGTTCAACGAAGAAACGGGCGAAATAGAAGTATTCCAGTACCGGACGGTTGTCGACAAGGTCGAGGACGAGGAAACGGAAATTTCCCTGGAAGAAGCCAGGCGGCTTGACCCGGAGGTGGAACTGGAAGACGATCTGGGGGAAAAGATCCTCGATATTTCCGGCCTGGGGCGCATAGCCGCCCAGTCGGCCAAGCAGGTCATCATTCACCGCATGCGGGACGCGGAGCGGGATGTCATCTACGAGATGTTCCGCGACCGTCAGGGATCGATAGTCAACGGTATTGTCCAGCGCTTCGAGCGGGGCAACATGATCGTCAATCTGGGCCGGACCGACGCCGTTCTGCCCCGGGATGGTCAGATCCCGAAACGCTCCTTCAAGCAGGGGGACAGGATCAGGGCCTACCTGCTGGAGGTCCGCCAGGACAGCCGCGATTCACAGCTGATCCTGAGCCGGACCTGCAATGAATTTCTCATCAAGCTGTTTGAGATGGAAGTGCCCGAAATCGCCGAAGGCATAGTCAAGATCATGGGGGCGGCCAGGGAGCCCGGCTTCCGGGCCAAGATCGCCGTCTCCTCAACCGAATCGGACGTCGATCCGGTCGGGGCCTGCGTCGGCCTGAAAGGGTCGCGGGTGCAGAATGTTGTCCAGGAACTGCAGGGTGAACGCATCGACATCGTTCCCTGGAGCCCGGATCCGGCAAAATATGTGTACAATGCCCTGGCCCCGGCCGAGGTTTCCATGGTGATCGTCGACGAGGAAAACCATCAGCTCCTGGTGGTCGTCCCCGATGACCAGTTGTCGCTGGCCATCGGCCGCCAGGGGCAGAACGTCCGTCTTGCCTCCCGGCTCATGAACTGGCGCATTGACGTCAAGAGCGAATCACGGTATGCCAATCTTGAGGATCCGGGCTACCGGAGCCTGATCACCGTGGAGGGCGTTGATGAAAACCTGGCCGACAAACTGTTTGCCGCGCAGATAACCTCGGCGGCCAAACTTGCCGCCGCGGATATTGACCAGATTTGCGAAGCGGCAAAGGTGGATGAGGATCGGGCCGAAAAGATCAGGGATGCGGCGGCGATAGAGGTCGCCAATGCGGCAGCCGTTGAAGAGGAAAGCCAATCGATTGAGGAGCAGGCCCCCGAGGATCCATCGGCGGGCATCGTGGAGCCCATCGACAACGAAGAGGAATGAAACGGGGCCACATCCCCATACGGACATGCAGGGCGTGCGGACGAAAAGCGTCCCGGGCGGAACTCGATCGACTGGTCATGAGGGAGGACCGGTTGACGGTTGACGAAAGCCGGGACCAAACCGGGCGCGGCATATATTGCTGCAGGAACACAGCCTGCCGGGAACGGCTGATCGCCAGGACGGGGAAACGAAAAAAAAGGATCGCCTTTTCTGTGCAGAAACGTAAAGAGGACGGGAGTAATCAATGAGCAAAGTTCGCATCTATGAACTGGCTAAAGAGGTCGGGCTCAAAAGCAAGGAGCTGGCTGACAAGCTGATGGAGATGGGATATCCGATCAAAAGCCACAGTTCGACGGTCGACGAGGATACTGCCGCTGAAATTCGCCGGACGGTTTTGGGAAAAACCACCGTCGAAGTGACCGAGCAGAGGATCGAGGTAAGGAAGCGGCCCGGAGCCGACAGGCAGGCCGCCACGGTGATCCGTCGTCGTTCCAAGGCCGACAAGGAAGAACTTGCCCGCAAGGCGGAGGAAGAGGAAGCCGGTCTGGCGGCGGAGGAAGCGGCCAAAGAGGCGGAGGCCGAGGCGGAGGCCGAGGCGGAGGCGGCCGGCGAAGCAGAGGCCATGGTCCCTGAGACGGGGGCAGTCCAGGAAATTGAAACGGAAGAGGCCTCGGAGGAAGCGGTTGCGGAAGAGGCGGCGCAGTCTGAGGAAACGGAAGGGGTTGAGCCCGGGTTGGAAGGAGAGGCGGCGGTCGCGGAATCCGACCAGGAGAAGCCGGTCAAAAAGGAAAAGAAGAAAGGCAGAAAACTGGTTAAGGTTGTCGGCATGGTTGAGATCGACATCCAGCCGGAAAAGAAGCCGAAACCGCTCCGGCGTCCGACAAGGACGGTTGAAATTGCTAAAGCAGCGGGTGCGGGAGCCGTCAGTGAAGAAGATCGGGCGCTCGGCAAGGGAAAAAAGAAGGCCAAGCGGGTTGTTTCCATAATGGACGAAGAGGAGCGGGTACGCAAACCGGGCAAGGGGCCGCGTAAAGGCCGCCAGCGGATTGATTTCACCGCCGGAGGAGACGCCGAATTCATGCGTCCGCGGAAGGCCCGCAGAAAGAAGGAAGTGAGCCGGAGGGAACAAGAGGCGCCTATGCTCGCAGCGGAAACCAAAGCCATCAAAAAACGGATCAAAGTCTATGAGACGATATCCGTGGGCGATCTGGCCAAACGGATGGGCGTCAAATCCAGTGAAATCATTGCCAAACTGATGTCGCTGGGAGTGCTGGCCACCCTGAATCAGGCGCTGGATGTGGAGACGGCGGGGCTGGTGGCCTCCGATTTCGGTTTTGAGGTCGAGCAGGGCATGACCGAGGAACTGGGGGTAATAAGCCTCGAGGAGCAGGAGCAGGGCGGAGAGGAAAAGCCGCGGCCGCCGGTGGTCACGGTCATGGGGCATGTCGATCACGGCAAGACCTCGATTCTGGACGCCATCCGCAAGACTGATGTGGCCGTCGGCGAAGCGGGCGGCATCACGCAGCATATCGGCGCCTATCACGTTCAGGCCGCGTCCGGCGATATTGTCTTTGTCGATACCCCCGGCCATGCGGCGTTTACGGAGATGCGGTCCCGGGGCGCCAAGGTGACGGACATCGTTGTCCTTGTGGTCGCGGCGGATGACGGCGTCATGGAGCAGACGAGGGAGGCCATCGCCCATGCCAAGGCGGCGGAGGTGCCCATCGTCGTCGCGATCAACAAGATTGACAAGGAAAACGCCAACCCGGACCGGGTCAAGCGGGAACTGGGCGATTACGCTTTGATTCCCGAGGAATGGGGCGGCGATACCATCTTCTGCGAGACCTCGGCCAAACGCAACCTCGGCATTGACGAACTGCTGGAAAGCATTCAGTTGCAGGCCGAAATCCTCGAACTCAAGGCTGATCCGAAGCGGAAAGCCCGGGGGACGGTTATCGAGGCCCAGCTGCATAAAGGGCGGGGGCCGGTGGCCACGGTTCTGGTCCAGGAAGGGACCCTGCGGCCGGGGGATTATTTTGTTGCCGGTCAGTTTTCCGGCAAGGTCCGCAGCCTGACCAACGACAAGGGCGTCCAGGTCAATGAGGCAGGTCCGTCCATGCCCGTCGAGGTGCAGGGCCTTTCCGGTGTGCCCCAGGCCGGCGATGAGTTTGTCGTGGTCACCGATGAAAAGATGGCCAAGAGCGTCAGCGAAGCCCGTCAGCTCAAGGCGCGGGAACATGAACTGGCTTCCGCCTCCAAGGTGTCCCTCGACAACCTGTTCGAGAAGATGGCGGAACAGGACCTGAAGGAGCTGCGAGTCGTGTTGCGCGCCGACGTTCAGGGTACCCTGGAGGCGTTCGGCCAGGCGGCGGAAAAGCTGTCCACCGAGGCGATCCGCGTCCGGGTGCTGCACGAAGGCGCCGGTTCCATTACGGAAAGCGACGTGCACCTGGCGGCGGCATCGGATGCGATCATCATCGGCTTCAACGTGCGGCCGTCGATCAAGGTCAAGGAACTGGCGGAAAAGGAGCAGGTGGACATCCGGTTTTACGATGTCATTTACCATGCCCTCGAAGATATAGAGAAGGCCATGGTCGGCATGCTGGAGCCGACCTTCGAGGAAAAGGTCATCGGCACCGCCGAGGTCAGGCAGACCTTTCATGTCCCCAAAGTGGGAACCGTAGCCGGCTGCTCCGTTATCGACGGTAAGCTGGAGCGGAATGCCAGGGTGCGGGTCATGCGTGACGGTGTTGTCATCTATACCGGCAACATTTCCTCCCTCAAGCGGTTCAAGGATGATGTCAAGGAAGTCCAGACCGGGTACGAATGCGGTGTTTCCGTTGAAAATTTCAATGACATCAAGGTCGGCGATCTGCTCGAGGCCTTTGTCATGGAAGAGGTGGCTGCTTCCCTGTGACCGGCCGTCCGGTGTACGGGCGGCAAGAGGCCGTTGTGAAGAACATGGGATTTGATTTTACGCTGCCGGGGCTGGGAAAGCCGGAAAGTTCAAGGCCGAAACGGGTTGCCGAGGCCATCAGGCACGAGATGTCGATCCTGCTGCTGCAGAGGGTCAGGGACCCGCGGCTGCGGGGGGTGACGGTGACCAGGGTGGAGGTGACCGCGGATATCAAGCTGGCCAGAATTTATTATACAGTCGCCGGGCCCGGTGAAGCGGCCCAGGCGGAAAAGGGGCTGGCCGGGGCCAGAGGCTTTTTCCGCACCCAGATCGCCAGGGTGCTGAACCTTCGCTATACCCCCGAGCTGATGTTTTATTATGATGCAACCTACGAGGAAACCGAGCGGTTGGAAAAACTGTTCCGCCAGATAGCCGAGGAAAGAAAAACGGATGACGACCCTGCCTGAGACCTTGCCGGATGCGTTCCGTTCGACGGCCAATATTGTCCTGACGACGCACATCAACCCGGACGGCGACGCCCTGGGATCATTGATAGGTCTTGCCGATATCCTGGCCGCCATGGGCAAGCAGGTCTTCCGTTACCTCGAGGAGCCGGTGTCGCATCTGTACGCCTTTCTGCCGGACACCGATCTGCTCCGCACCGATATGGATGACCTGCGGAAATTTGTCCGCCGGGCGGGGGACGACGTGCTGTGTGTGTCCCTTGACTGCGGCGACCGGCAGCGGCTGGGCAGGCACGGCGACGAATTCCTGCGGATACGGCCTTTCATCGTCATCGACCATCACAAGGGGAACGACGGCTTCGGCGACCTGACATGGGTTGACCCGTACAGGTCGTCAACCGGAGAGATGATCTTTGATCTGGCCATGGCTCTGGGGCAAAACCTTTCGGTTAAGGCGGCGACGGCCCTGTATGCGGCAATGGTGACCGATACCGGTTCCTTCCGGTATGAATCGACCAATGCCCATACCTTCGATGTCGCCCGGCAGCTGGTGAATTTCGGCGCCCGGCCGCACGAGGTGGCGCAAAATCTTTTTGACAACTACACGGTCAACCGGCTGCGCCTCCTGCAGAAGGTGCTGGCATCGCTGGAAGTGCATTGCCGCGGCCGGGTGGCGATAATCAGGGTGACCGGGGACATGCTTGCCGCCACGGGATGCACCCTGGGCGATACGGAAAATTTTATCAATCTGCCCCGGTCGGTCATGACGGTGGAGGTCGCCGTTTTTCTCAAGGAGATCGGTGAAGGGCGGGTTTCGGTCAGCCTGCGGGCTAAGGATACCTGTGACGTGGCCGAGGTCGCCGCCCGCTTCGGCGGTGGAGGTCATCGGAATGCCGCCGGGTTCAGGGCCGCGGAAGTCACCGTTGCAGAGGTACGCAGCCGCCTGCTGGAGGAACTGGACAGATGGCTCGGCTGCTGAGGGGCATGAAAGAGGGTTTGGCCATGGCAGAAAGCCGCAGCGGGTTTGCGGCAGGGGTTTTTCTGGTGGACAAGCCGGCCGGGGCCACTTCTTTCAGCATTGTCAGGCAGGTACGCCGGCTGCTCGGCATAAAGAAAGTGGGCCATGCCGGCACCCTGGATCCCTTTGCCACCGGACTGCTCATCGTCTGTGCCGGCCGTCCGGCCACCCGCCTGATCGACAGGTTCATGGCCGGAAGGAAACGGTACCGGGCCCTGCTGCAGCTGGGAATCGAAACCGAAACCCTTGACCCGGAGGGAAAGATTACCGGGATCAACCCGGTTCCCGTGCTGACGGAAGAACGGCTCCGGGATTGCCTGGCTCTTTTCACCGGCCGCCGGCAGCAGGTCCCGCCGATGTATTCGGCGGTCAAGCATAAGGGCAGACCGCTGTATCATTATGCCAGAAAGGGTATAGCGATCGAGAAGGAGCCGCGGGAGGTGGAGATCCATTCCATCTGCTTCAACGGCTACGATCCCCGCACGCACCGCCTCGCCGTCGATGTCTGCTGCAGCCGGGGGACATATATCAGGGTGCTGGCGGCCGAGATGGGAAAGGAACTGGGCTGCGGCGCCTTTCTGCTCCGGCTCCGGCGCCTGAGCAGCGGGCCGTTTGCTGCGGCCCGGTCGGTTCCGGGTGACGCCCTGGCAGGACCGGACGGGCTCTCCCTGCTGCTGGCGGGGATGCTGCCGGTGGAGCGGGCTGTGGCCATGCTCGATGCTGCGCAATCCCGGCTTGACGGCAAAGACGGGACGGCGGTGGGGACAACGCCGGAAAATTGATGGAACGGGTGGCTGGAAGGAATTGTTTCAGTTGCTTGTTTTTCATTCGATGGTATAGAGTGGATAAAAAATTTTTCTGAGACAGGGACAACATGGAGGTGCAGAGTGGCACAGGACGCTAATAAGAAAAAGCAGATAATCGAAAAATTCAAAACCCATGATACGGACACCGGTTCTTCGGAGGTGCAGATCGCGCTGCTTTCGAACAGAATTACCTATCTGACCGATCATTTTCAGACCCACGCCAAGGATCACCATTCACGGCGGGGGTTGTTGAAGCTGGTCGGCCAGCGCCGCAACCTGCTGAACTACCTGAAGTCCAAGGACATCGACCGGTATCGCAGGATTATCAAAGAGCTCGGCATCCGCAAGTAACGGCGGCGGCTGGTTGACGACGGAACAAAGCTGTTTTTTACTTTCGATCGGTATTGCTCCCTGGCTGGTGAAGTGCGGGTGGACAGCCCGGCGTTCGGTCAAAGAGCGGTGAGTGAGGCGGAGGAATTGAAACAGAACCCGACAGGCGGGTTGATAATAAGCTTTTTTCATTGACGAAAGAAGCGTGACGCTCTGAACGTGGAGAATAGCAAGGAGTATGCATGTATAAGAAAATAGACGTCGAGATCGGGGGACAGACCATTTCCTTCGAAACCGGCAAGCTGGCAAAACAGACGGATGGTTCCGTCGTTGTTTCCTGCGGCGACAGCATTGTTCTGGCCACGGTGGTGGCCGAAAAATCAAAGAAGGACATGGGGTTTCTGCCGCTCACCATCGAATATCAGGAAAAGATGTACGCGGCCGGCCGGATACCGGGCAGTTATTTCCGGCGCGAGATCGGCCGCCCGAGTGAAAAAGAGGTGCTCACCTGCCGTCTCATTGACCGGCCGCTGCGGCCCCTGTTTCCCGACGGCTTCATGAGCGAGACGCAGCTCATCGCCACGGTTTTTTCGGCCGATCCCGAGATTGATCCCGATATCCTGGCCATGAACGGTGCCTCGTTCGTCCTGACCATTTCCGATATTCCCTGGAACGGTCCGATCGCCGCGGCCAGGGTCGGCTACGTGGATGGCGGGTATGTGCTCAATCCCACCCAGACGCAGCTGGAACAATCGGCCATGGACCTTGTCGTCGCCGGAACGGGCTCGGCGGTGGTCATGGTTGAGGGCCGGGCCGGGGAATTGAGTGAAGACGTGGTGCTTGACGCCATCTTTTTCGCCCACCGGGGCATCCAGCCGCTGATCGAGATGCAGAACCGGCTGCGGGAGGAAATCGGTAAGCCGAAACGGGCGGTCGAGCCTCCGGCGGTCAACGAGGAGCTGCGGACCAGGGTGGAAGAACTGGCGGCCGCCGGTATTGAAGCGGTGGTCACGACCAGGGACAAGATGGAGCGGTACGCCCTGTACGATGACCTCAAGGCTACCGTGCTCGGCAGCCTGGAAGCAGAGCTGTATGAGAACGAAGCGGAAGTCTACGAATTGCTCGACAGCTACAAGAAGCGCATCATGCGCGAGCGGATCGTCACCAGAGGCGAGCGGATAGACGGCCGCACCTTTGACCAGGTCAGGCCCATCAGCTGCGAGGTCGGCATTCTGCCCCGGGCCCACGGTTCGGCGCTCTTTACCCGCGGCGAGACACAGGCCATGGTCATCGGCACCCTGGGCAGCGAACGGGACGAGCAGCATCTGGAGGGCCTGCAGGGGGACGTATACCGCCGATTCATGCTGCACTATAATTTTCCGCCGTTCTGTGTCGGTGAAGTTCGTTTCCTTCGGGGTCCGAGCAGGCGCGATATCGGCCATGGCAACCTCGCCCGGCGCGGCGTCCAGGCGGTCCTGCCCGACGCCTCGGTCTTTCCCTATACCCTGCGGGTGGTTTCCGAAGTGCTGGAATCCAACGGCTCTTCCTCGATGGCGACGGTCTGCGGCGCCAGCATGGCCCTCATGGATGCCGGCGTCCCGCTCAAGGCACCGGTTTCGGGCGTGGCCATGGGACTGATCAAGGAGGGTGATCAGGTTGTGGTGCTGACCGATATTCTCGGTGACGAGGATCATCTCGGCGACATGGATTTCAAGGTGGTCGGCACCCGGCAGGGCATAACCTCCCTGCAGATGGACATCAAAATCGTCGGCGTTGACCGGGAAATCATGTACAAGGCCCTGGCCCAGGCCCGCGACGGCCGTTTTCACATTCTGGACAGGATGGAGGAGGCGATCGGGGAGCCCAGGCAGGAAGTTTCCGAATATGCGCCCAAATTTATCACCATCAAGATCCATCCGGACAAGATTAGGGAAATCATCGGCCCCGGCGGCAAGATCATCAAGGAATTGAGCAGCGAATACGATGCCAAGATTGATGTCGATGACGACGGCACCATCAAGATATTCTGCAGCAACGAGACCTCGGCCCAGGCCCTCAAGACCAGAATCGAGGAAATTGCCGCGGTTCCCGAGGTGGGCAGGATATATGAGGGCGTGGTCAGGACCATCAAGGATTTCGGCGCCTTTGTCCAGATTCTTCCGGGGACCGATGGTATGGTCCATATTTCCGAACTTGCCCCGAAACGGGTTGAGAAGGTTACCGATATCCTCAAGGAGGGCGATACGGTGCGGGTCAAGGTCATTGAGATCGACAGCCGCGGCCGCATCCGTTTAAGCCGCAAGGCAGCCCTCGAGAACGAGTAGGACGGCTGCTGATCTCGCATTGAACATACCGGCCGGTTCCCTCCCCCTGGAGAACCGGCTTTTTTTTGTCCGGAGCTGATCATGGAAGGGAAGAGCATGACCAGAGTGGAGGTGGGGATAACCTGGCTTGACCCTGAGCGGAGCGCCGACCTGCCCCTGCCGACCTATCAGTCCGACCTGGCCTCGGGCATGGACGTCGCCGCTGCGGTTGGTGCGCCGCTGACCCTGGAGCCGGGGGACATTTCCCTGGTGCCCTCCGGTTTTGCCGTCGCCCTTCCTCCCGGTTACGAACTGCAGGTACGGCCGCGGTCCGGTCTGGCCATCCGCCACGGCATCACCGTAGTCAATGCGCCGGGAACCATTGACGCCGACTATCGGGGCGAGGTACAAATCGGGCTGATCAATCTGGGCCGCAAACCGTATACCATCTCCCGCGGCGACCGGATAGCCCAGCTTGTCCTGGCCCCGGTCAGCCATGCCCGGCTGCGGGTCGTGGCGCAGCTCGGCCGGACCGATCGCGGTGCCGGCGGATTCGGTCATACCGGCATCTGATTGCCGGAAGGCAGGGAGGGCTTCATCCGCCGTTATGAAATTCTGTGTGCTCGGCAGCGGCAGCCGGGGAAACGCTACCCTGGTGGAAAGCGGCGGGACCGCGCTGCTCATCGATGCCGGGTTTTCAGGAGTGGAGATCAAGCGGCGCCTGGGCCTTGCCGGCAGACAGCCGGAAAAGCTCGCGGCCATACTGGTCACCCACGAGCATAACGACCACATTTCCGGAGTGGGAGTGGTCTCCCGGCAGGCAAAGGTTCCGGTGCATGCCAATCCCGCCACCCTCGCGGCTGCGGCCGGAAAGCTCGGCAAACTTTTCGCGGTCCGCGAATTCTGCACCGGGGAGCGCTTCGAGCTCGGCGGTCTGCAGATCCATCCATTTGCCATATCTCACGACACCGCGGATCCGGTCGGATTCGTCATTTCCGACGGTGAATTCCGGCTTGGATACTGCACGGACACCGGCAGGATCACCAGGCTCATTGAGCACCACCTCAGGCAATGCCATGCGCTGATCCTGGAAAGCAATCACGATCCGCGCATGCTGCGTGAAGGTCCCTACCCCCTCAGACTGCAGCAGCGGGTGCTGTCCGGCCAGGGGCATCTGGCCAATGAAGATGCCGGAAGCCTCCTGCACAGGCTGGCCGGAGGCGTTCTGCAACATGTGGTCCTTGCCCATCTGAGCGAAATTAACAATCTGCCGGAGCTGGCCCTGCGCGCCGCCAGAAACGGGCTGGGTGAAAAGGGGGTGCACATAGAGATTGTCCAGGCCTGCCAGGGAGCACCCTGCCGGCTCATCGACCTTCGCCGGAAATAAGCGGCAGCGGGTATCTGACGGTCCATGTCCGCAACCAGGGGACAAGGCCGGTATTTTTTTTTGATGCATTCATTGTCCTTCAATGGTATTTGCATCTTGCGGAAAACAGGTATATTTGATTGTTCAACCCGATTTGCCCGGAAAAGCAGAGCTGCTGGACAGGCCCGTTTTCTTCCGGCTTTTGCGCAATCCGGCCGCGGCGAAGTCTGAATATGGGGGCGGATGCGGTCCGCCGGCGATTCAGGAGGGGTGGTGCATGGGCAAAAGAAACAGACGGTATGAAAATGCAGTCCGTTACGGGCGCTGCGACATGTGCGACGCGGATATTCCGCTGGAACATTTCATCGACAGAGGGGATGCCGTCAGTTGCGGCGAGTGCGGCGCCGAATACGTTATTCAGGCCCTGCAGCCGGTCCGGCTGAAGGTCCAGGAAGAAGAACACGGCGCCAGGCGGAAAAGAGAAATGAAACAGGACGGGACATGATGAAGTTTGCAGATCTACCGGGGGCGTACACAGGCTATGAGCAGGCAAGGACCGTTATTCTGCCGATTCCGTACGACAAAACCTCCACCTGGCGGAAGGGCGCTGACCTGGGTCCCCAGGCGCTGCTGGCCGCCTCGGCCAACATGGAGCTGTTTGACATTGAGACGGGGTCCGAGGTGTACCGCACGGGAATCTGCACCCTGCCGCCGGTGGACTGCCCGCCCGATCCGGCAGCCATGGTTGATGAAGTCGAGAAGCAGGCCCTGCACCATTTCCGCAACGGAAAATTTGTCGTCGGCCTTGGCGGCGAACATTCGGTCAGCGTCGGCCTGGTCCGCGCCGCCGCCAGAAAGTTCGGCAATCTGAGTGTGCTGCAGTTCGATGCCCACAGCGACCTGCGGCCGGAATACGAGGACAGCCCGTACAATCATGCCTGTGTCATGTCAAGGGTCAGCGAGATATGCGGCATCGTGCAGGTGGGAATACGCAGCATGGACAAGGCCGAATGGGACGCGGCAGACCGGGACCGCATCGTGTTTGCCCACGACCTGCACAAATACGGCATGAACGCCGCCGCCGAGGCCCTGGAATTGTTGACGGATACGGTATACATAACCGTTGATCTCGACGTGCTTGATCCTTCCGTCATGCCCTCCACCGGAACTCCCGAACCCGGGGGGCTGGACTGGTATACCCTCACCGGATTGATCCGGCGCGCGGCCGGCGAAAGAACGATCATCGGCATGGACGTGGTCGAACTGCTGCCCGACCGATCCAACCCGGCCCCGGACTTTCTGGCCGCCAAGTTGATCTATCGGACCCTGAGCATGGTTTTGGGGCAGTAACAGTCAATCGTCAGGAGCAGACAGCATGAAACGGAAGACCGGGCCCGCCGGCCGCAAGAAAAGCAGGAATCTTGCCCACAGCATCTACAATATTGAAGGATGGGGCATCGGCTATTTCGACATCGATGCCGAGGGCTACATGACCGCCAGTCCCCTCAAGGAGGCGGGCCAGTCCATCAGAATTTACGATATAGTCCGGGAGGCCCAGGAAGAGGGGCTGCGTTTGCCCCTGCAGATCCGTTTCCAGGATCTGCTGCGCCACCGGGTTTTCAGCCTGAACGAGGCGTTTATAGCGGCGTCCGCCCAATTCGGCTTCAAGGGCAGGTATTCCGGGGTTTTTCCGGTCAAGGTCAACCAGCTGCGCGAAGTGGTCGAGGAAATCATCGATGCCGGCGAACCGTATAATTTCGGCCTGGAAGCCGGCAGCAAACCGGAACTGCTGGCGGTCCTCTCCATGCACACCAATTACGAGTCGTTGGTTATCTGCAACGGCTATAAGGACGAATATTTCATCCGTCACGCCCTGCATGGCCGGCGCCTGGGGAAAAAAGTGGTGCTGGTCGCAGAGAAAATGGGGGAAATCCTCAAGATAATCGAAATGGCCGCGGCTATGGAGGTTGAGCCCATGATCGGCATGCGGATCCGGTTGAACGCGAAAGCTTCGGGACAGTGGGGAGCTTCGGGCGGCAGTTCGGCGAAATTCGGTCTGACCACCGCCGAAATCATCGAGGCGGTCAACCTTCTCCGGGAATCCGGTTTTGAATCCTCCTTCAAGGTTCTCCATTTCCATATCGGTTCCCAGATCCCTGAAATTCGCGACATCAGCCGGGCGGTGCGGGAGGGCGCCCGGTATTACGCCAAACTGTATCAGTATGGCTGCCAGGTGGAATATCTTGATGTCGGCGGTGGACTGGGGGTCGACTATGACGGGTCCGCCAGCGTGTTTTCCTCTTCCACCAACTACAGCCTGCAGGAATACGCCAATGCCATTGTCTCCTCGGTCATGGACGTGTGCGATGAAGAGAAGGTGCCCCACCCGAATATCATCAGCGAAAGCGGCCGGGCCCTGGTCGCGCATCACTCGATGATCGTGGTGGACGCCCTGGGAACCATAGAAAAGCTGAACGCCCCGGCGCCCAAAATAGACAAGGAAAGCCACAAGCTGGTCAGGCGCATGCAGGACATAGAGAAACGGCTCAACCGCGAGACCCTGACCGAGTGCTACCACGATCTCCTCTCCATCCAGGAGCGGGCCCAGTCGATGTTTCTCCTCGGCCTCTTTGACCTGGAAAGCAAGGCGGCGGTGGAGACCCTGTTCTGGAAAATCGCGGCGGCAATCGTCGCCAAGTATCAGCATGAGCCCTACATCCCAGAGGAAATCACCGAGATGCGCACCATGCTGGCGGAACAGTATATCTGCAACTTTTCCGTTTTCCAGTCCCTGCCCGACTACTGGGCCCTGGGCCAGCTTTTTCCCATTGTCCCCATCCATCGCCTCACCGAGGAGCCGACCCACGAGGCGACCATCGTCGATATTACCTGCGACTCCGACGGCAAAGTGGCGAAATTCATAGACCTTGAGGATGTCAAGGAGAGCCTGCCGCTGCATACGCTCACCGACGAATCCTATTTCATCGGCATGTTCATGACCGGGGCCTACCAGGACGTGATGGGCGACCTGCACAACCTGTTCGGGCGGATCAACGAAGTCCATGTCTATCTCGATCCCGACGAGGAGCAGGGATGGTACATCGAGGAGAAGATCAAGGGCAGCAGCATCCAGGAAGTGCTGGAGATGAACCAGTACGACCAAAAGCAGTTGGTCAAGGACATGAAAAAGCAGGTCGACAAGGCCATCAAGGCGGACGTCATCAAGCCCAGCGCCGGGATAAAACTGTTGAACGCCTACGAAAAGGCCCTGAAGGACTATACATACATGTCGACGGTCAAAAAAATCTGAAAAACGGGGCCTTTCACGGGGCCGGAAAGAGGTGTCAGCCCCTGGGATGAAAGCGCTGGTGGGTGGCCTTGAGGCGGCTGCCTTCCACCTTGGTGTAGATCTGTGTCGTGGCGATGTCGGAATGGCCGAGCATCATCTGCACGGCCCGGAGGTCGGCCCCCCCGGCCAGCAGATGGGAGGCGAATGAGTGGCGCAGCATGTGCGGACTGATTTGCCGGCGGATTCCGGCGTTGGCGGCAAGGGCGTTGACGATCTGCCAGAACCGCGTTCTGGTCATGGCGGTGCCGCGATTGCTCAGAAACAGATACGGGCTTGAGTTTTTTTTCAACAAACCCGGCCGGCCCGATTCAAGATATTCCCTCAACCGTTCGGCGGCAATTTCTCCGAACGGCACAAGACGCTCCTTGGATCCCTTGCCGAGGACCCGTACATGGCCGCCGGTCAGGCTTACGCTGTTGACCGGGAGCCGGACCAGTTCCGAAACCCGCATACCCGTGGCGTACAACATGTAGAGCATGGCATAGTCGCGCAGGATGAACGGTGTCTTCTGCGGGGGAATGGTGAGCAGCCGGTCGACGTCGCCGCGGTTGAGGGCCTTGGGCAGGCTGGACCCTGATTTGGGGGGGTCGATGTCGACAACCGGGTTGGCCGTGATCGCGCCGCCGCCGGCGAGGTAATCGAAAAATGCCCGGAGAGCTGCCAGCCGCCTGGCGTTGCTCCGGGAACCTATCCGGCGCCGGTGGCTGTGAAGGAAGAAGTCGCGGATATGCTCACTCCTGACACCGGCCGGCTGCCGGACACCCAGTTCATGCATCCGGTCAAGAAAAAAACGGAGGTCGGATCCGTACGAGGCGACGGTGTTGCCGGAAAGCCTTCGTTCGGCCAGGAGATAGTGGAGAAAGGGGTCCAGGTAATCGGAAAGCTGCTGCTGTTTCAGGGTGGAGCGGCTCCGGTGGGTTGGTGATCTGAACAGGGACGGCGGGCCGGCGCGGGGCGCCGGCCCGCCGCCGGACTACACCCTGCTTTTCATGCGGTTGTACTTGCGCAACTTGCGCAGGGCTTCGGCACTTTTACGGCGCTTTTTCACGCTGGGTTTCTCGTAAAATTCACGCCGCTTGAGTTCGCGCTTGATTCCGTCTATCTGCAGTTTTTTCTTCAACTGCCGGATCGCGTACTCAACATCGCCTCTGACTTCAACCTCAATCATACAAATCACATCCTTTGTGTTGCTGGGGACGGGATTTCCCGTCTGTTTGGAGAGTTAAAAAAATTACTATATTCCAAAATAATTGCCATGTCAACGGGATTAACAACCGAGGCTCAGCCGCCGCCGGGAAAGATCTTGCCGGGGTTGAGGATATTGTTGGGGTCAAGCATCCGTTTGATGTTTTTCATGACCTTCAGGGCGTTGGCATCGATTTCCAGGGGGACGAATTCCGCCTTGGTGAGGCCGATGCCGTGTTCGCCGGAAAGGCTGCCGCCCAGGCCCACAACGAATTGAAAAAGTTCCGCCCTGGCGGCGGCTCCTCTCTCCGCTTCCCTTTGGTCTGTCCGGTCAAGCATGATGTTGACATGAATATTGCCGTCGCCGGCATGGCCGAAGGTGAGGATGGTGAGGTTCAGGCCCGCGGCCAGTCCTTCGGTAAAACGGACAAGGTCCGGTATCCGGGAGCGCGGTACAACCACGTCTTCGCTTATTTTATCCGGCTTTAAGGAAAAGGTGGCCGGGGAAACGGAGCGGCGCGCCAGCCAGATTTCAGCGCGTTCCCGGTCATCGGCCGCATGCCGGAAGTCAACATTCCGCTCGCGCAGATACCGGACAAGCAGGTCCTGCTGGCCGGCCACTTCAACCCCGCTGCCGTCGATCTCCACCAGCAGCAGGGCCTCGGTCTCCTGTGGCAGGGGGAGGGGGATGTGGTCCCGGACCACCCGGATGGCGGTCCGGTCCATGTATTCCAGGGTGCAGGGCCTGATGCCGGCGGCAAGGATGCCGGCCACCAGCCCGGTTGCCCGGTCAAGGGAGTCGAAGATGAGCAGGTAGGTCTCCTTGCGCTCGGGCAGGGGAAGGGTCCGGAGAACCAGCCGGGTGAATATGCCCAGCGTTCCCTCGGAGCCGACGAAGAGGCGGATCAGGTCGTAGCCGACCACGCCCTTTTCGGTGCGGACCCCGGTGCGCATGATCTCGCCGGTGGGGAGGACTATTTCAAGACCGATGACATAATCACGGGTGACGCCGTACTTGACGGCGCTGGGTCCGCCGGCGCATTCGGCGGCATTACCGCCGATGGTGCAGAATTTCAGGCTGGCCGGATCGGGCGGATACATGAGGTTGTGTTTTTTCAGGGCCGCCTGCAGGTCACCGGTCACGACGCCGGGCTCGACCACGGCGATCATGTTTTCAGGGTCAATCTCCAGGATGCGGTTCATTCTGGCGGTCGCCAGGACGAGGCCCCCGGCTGTCGGCAGGCTGCCGCCGGTCATGCCCGTGCCCGCGCCCCGGGGTACGACGGCAAAACCGTGGCGGTTGGCGAGGCGGAGAATGGCGGCGATCTCTCCGGCGCTTCCGGGCAGGGCGACAGCTTCCGGCAGGAAAATGCGGCCCGTGCCGTCATAGCTGTAACAGCTCAGGTCTTCCGGTGCGGTCAGGAGATTGGCCCGGCCGACGATGGTTGCGAGTTCCTTGATAATCGCGCGTTGCATGGGCGGAGAATAATGAATATGAAGCCGATTCACCAGAACTTTCAGAAAATAGTTGTCATTGTCCGGGACCGCGACATGGTGTATAGGAAGAGTCGTTTTTCCGGGTTGGGATAACCGCCTGCAAGGGCGGCCTGATTTTTTGTGCACAATTGTTGAGCGAGGTGAATATGGGAAGATTGCGATTGGCATTGATTGCCGGCGGCACATCGGGTGAAAGGGAGGTTTCGCTCAAGGGCGCCGGGGAAGTGGAAAGAGCCCTCGATCCGGATAAATATGAGGTCGTGCGCTATGACCCGGCCACCGATCTGGCGCTGATGGCGGCCCATGCCGGCGAAATTGATGCGGCGTTCATACTGCTGCATGGAATCCATGGCGAAGACGGAACCGTGCAGGGTTTCCTCGAACTGCTGGGGATCCCCTACCAGGGCTCCGGGGTGCTCGGCAGCGCCCTGGCCATGGACAAAAACCTGGCCAAGACCATGTATCGCCTGCACGGTCTGCCGGTGGCGGCATGGGAAATGGCGGAGCCGGGGGATGTCTCTGGGCCGGGGCGGCTCCTGGACAGACTGCATCTGCCCCTGGTCGTCAAGCCGGTGCGGCAGGGATCGAGCATCGGCATGTCCATTGTCAGGGAGCCGGACCGTCTTGCCCCGGCCCTGGCCAGGGCGTTTGAGCACGACAGCTCGGTAATGGTCGAGGAATTCATCGCCGGCCGGGAGATTACCGTGGGGGTCATCGGCAACGATGATCTTGCCGCCCTGCCGCTGGTCGAGATTATTCCCGGCGAGCAGTATGAATTTTTTGATTACGAGGCAAAATACAAACCCGGGGCCACCCGGGAAATCTGCCCGGCCCCGGTCGATGATCCGCTCAGGGAGAAAGCGCAGGAATACGGCCTGCGCGCTCATTGGGCCCTGCAGCTCCGCGGCTACAGCCGGACCGACATGATTGTCCGGGGAGAGGAGGTTTTTCTGCTGGAAACCAACACCATTCCCGGAATGACTCCGACAAGTCTCCTGCCCCAGGCCGCCAGGGAATACGGCCTGAGCTTTTCCGCCCTGCTCGACAGGCTGATTGAGCTGGCCCTGGAATGACGGCCTGCTACCGGAAGATGGTTCTGCCGGTTAGGGGAATGACTGGAAATTCAATTATATAATCATTGGCATCCAGCCTGACGGGGCGTTCCCGTTCCGGTCAACCGTCCCGGCTGCTACAGGAAGAGCCGCACGGTAAAACAGGAGCCCTTCCCTTCTTCACTTTCCACAAAAATCTCCCCGCCATGGGTGTCAACGATCCGGTGGCACAGATTGAGCCCGAGGCCGGTGCCGGTGCCGACTTCCTTGGTGGTGAAGAACGGATCGAAAATCCGGTCGATGATTTCTTTTTTGATGCCGGTGCCGTTATCCTCGAAGCGTGCCTCGAGACACTTTCTCTTCCCGTTATACGAAGTGGTTATCTTGATCCGGCCGTCCTTCCGCGACAATCCCTTTTCCCGTATGGCGTCCCGGGCATTCATGATGAGATTGATGAACACCTGACCCATTTCCTGGGGCAGACCCTGGAAGCGGGGCAGGTGAGGGACAAGATCCAGGACGACTTCGAGGTCGTATTTGACCTGGTTATGGGTGAGGACCACGGCATCGTTGACGATGGTATTCAGATCGCAGGGGCTGAAAACCTCATCGCTGTGGGTCATGCGTTTGGTGCTTTTGACGATGTGGTCGATCCGTTCCACGGATTTGATGTTGCGGCTGGCGATATCATCGATGGACTCGAGGACCAGATCCATGTCGGCCTCCTCCATCACCCGCCGGATACGTTCTCTTTCCTCCTCCAGCCGGGGCGGTTCGACGGACATGTATCGGTTCAGCTCCATGATCAGCTTCTTCACGTATTCAATATTCATCTTCAACCCGTCCATGGAAAAGCTGATGGCCTGGGAGGGGTTGTTGATTTCATGGGCGATGCCCGCGACCATGGTGCCCAGGGAGGCGAGTTTCTCCTGCTTGATGATCCGGGCCTGGCTTTCCAGCAGGGCCTGGTTGGCCAGATTGCGTTCGGTAATGTCCCTGACCATGGCGATAAAGAGATGCTGGGGCCCGCGGTACATTTCGCTCAAGGAAATCTCCAGGGCGAAAAGGGTTCCGTCCTTTCTTTCCCCCGTCAGCTCGATGGGCGAACCCATGGCTTTGATGAGCAGAGGACCGTCGACCTGTTCGAGATTTTCCGTTTGCTGATCATCTGGCAGGGTTTTCACCAGGGTGCCGATCCGCCTGCCCAGCATCTCTACCCTGGAATATCCGAACATTCTTGATGCGGCGGGGTTGCACGACTCGATCCGCCATCTTTCGTTCAAGGTAATAACTCCTTCGAACATGTTTTCGATGATGGACCGCACCGTGAACTCGGCCTGCTCCCGCTCGCGAATGGATTCCGACAGCCGGGTGACGCCGAGAAAGGTCCCCATGAGGCCGAGGAGCAGGAGAGTTCCATGGGCCATGCAGAAGGTGAAGATGTCCATTTTGGTCATGGCAAAGAGCGGCGCCAGGGGTATGGAAACGCTGATTCCGCCCCTGATGGGCGTATTCTGTGAACCCGAGGGAGCGGGGTGGCACTCCAGACAGCCCTGCTCGGCCGGAATGGGACGCATGAGGCGCAGGTATTTTTTTCCGAAAATCTCCTCGACGGAATGCAGTTCGTCATTGCCTTCGGCAAAGGTTTGCAGGGCGGTTGCTTCCCATGGATCGGGAGCATTCTCCGGACGCAGGGGTTCGAGGCTTGTCATGTGGATGTACGGGTTGATGCCGTTGGAGCTTTTGAAATAGACCTTGCGGATCAACTGCTCGGGCGTGACCAGGGTCAGGGATCTGCCGGAGTCCGTTGTGCCCCGGTGGTCGGCTTTGTCCTCCAGATAGGGGCTCGGGCGTGTGTGTTCGCTCACCGGCACGAAAATGCCGCGATGGTTTTTGGCCCATTCATACAAGATCATGCTTTCGTCGAAGACCGTTGAGGCCTGGGTCAAGGCGATCTTGGTCGTCCTCTGTTTGTGCAGGGTGATATTCCACGCCAGGGAGGCAAAGACAATAATTGTCCAGATGCCGGCCAATTGCCAGCCGTAACCAAAGACCTTCTCGTGGGTGATCTTTTTTTCAACCTTGACTTCCTGATTTCTGCGCAGAAAGAACTCGATGACGATGAAAAGAGCGAGGATGAAGAAACAGGTGGTGCCGCCGACAATGAAATGCTCCACGGCAAAATAGTGGATATCCGGACGGAGAATCAGGCCCGTCAGGGAGCTGAGATTTCCCACCAGGACGAGGATCATCAGATAAAACAGATATCTGTATTTCGTTGAATCCATTTCCATGTGCCATTGAAATCGCATGATAGCCCCTCGAATTGAAGGCTTGATTTATCTCCCGAAATCGGGAAGTCCTGCCGCCGGGGTGACAATTTCGGGGTGTATAGCTGCTGACAATTTGAAATTGTTCAATTCTGCTGTGTATAAATGAGGTTACTGATCAACGGGACCTGTTTCATGAAGGATACACACAATTATACATGCAGTCAAGAATACACGGAGTTCGGCCGAGGAAAAGCATACAATGTGTAGGGGTTCAAGGGAAAGAAAAGGATGTTTCCCCGGCGGGTCTCAGGGCGGAGGAAACGTACGGCCGTCCTTGCCGGCTCAGCGTGACGGAGTGGTTTTATGGCCGGCCGGAGAGGGTCGGCGGCCTTCCCGGCTGGAAGGAATGAATGGCCGGATCAGGAACGGTGCAGGTAGGAGCCCTTGCGCCTGGACCGTTTTTTCAGGATCAGAAAAGCGAGGACGGCGAAAAGGGCAAAACCGATCCCCAGCCCGGCCAGGAATTTGCTCCATCCCTCTTCGACCGGGGGAGGTTGCGTTCCTCCCTGTCCCGTGGCCGGAGCGGCGGCCCCTGGGGCATCGTCCGCCATGGCGGGTTCGGGCTTCACCGGGGCGGCGACCGCCGGCTTCGGGGGAATCATTGCAAAACCCCTGGCCAGCAGCTCGGTTGCCTTGGCATCGCGGACCTTGCGATCCGCGCTGCCCATGATCAGGGCAATCATTCGCGTGCCGTTCCGCTTGGCGGTGGCGGCGATGGAAAATCCGGCAGCCCGGAAATATCCGGTTTTGAAACCGTCGCAACCGCCTACGCTGTTGAGCAGGTGATTGTGGTTGCGCATGATAAACGTTCCATCCCGGAACTCCCTGACCGCTGTACCGGTATAGGTAAAGACTTCCGGCCGGCCGGCCAGTTCCCGGCAGAGGATGGCGAAATCCCGGGCCGTGGTGACATCCACCTCCTGTCCTTCAGACGGGGGCAGGCCGTGCACCGAATAAAAGCGGGTGCTCTTCATGCCCAGTTCCTCCGCCCTCCGGTTCATCAGGGCGACAAAGTTTTCCTTTGACCCCGCCACATGCGTTGCCAGGGCAACGGCCGCATCGTTGGCCGACTGCACCATCAGGGCATAGAGCATTTCCTCCACCGGAAATTGTTCCTTCGGGTCGAGGTATACCTGCGATCCGCCCATTCTGTGCGCTTCATCGGTCACCTGGACCATATCGTCCAGCCGCAGGGAGCCCTGTTCCACCTGTTCGAGGACAACCAGGAGGACCATCAGTTTCAGGGCGCTGGCCGGATAGACGACGGCGTCACCATTCTCGGCAAAAAGCTCCTCGCCGGTGTCAGCGTTGATCAGCAAGGCGGAGACATAGGGATCAGCGGCAATTTCCTCAATGGCAGCACGCCCTGCCCAAGCAGTTTGCGCAGCCAGAACAACAACAAGGAGACTGACGAAAAGGGGATTCATAATGCGACCTGTCAGAGGTGATGCAGATATTGATTTCATGGACCCGGCTGAAAAGCCTTCTTCCTTTGGGGAGCGGTACTGCGGTTCGCCCGGTCCCGTTTTTTCCAGGACTGCATGATACCTGCAAAAAGGAGAGTTGTGCAATTCATTTCTCGCGAGGTTTGCAGGAGAAAAATTCTGTCTGCGGAGGGGTGTTTGAGTGCTTGTAATTTTCCGGAAAAGAGGGGTATATGGATTCAGGAACACCCGGTTGACGCCGTGAAAGTTGGCAATTTGGAGGTTGAAGCCTGTCGGCTTGTCGGCGTTGCAACCCCTTCTCCTGGGGGAGAAGGTGCCCCGGAGGGGCGGATGAGGGGGGTTTGCCAAGGAATCTTTTAGCGTGCTGTAATTTCTGCATTCCATCTGCCTGGTCTTTCGTTATGTTCTTCATAAATTATCGGTTACCCCCTTTGAAGATCCCGACAGGGCGCCTTCGGGTCCTGATCGTCCTGGTTCTTGTTTTTTTCGTCCAGACCACCGGCTGCTCTCCGGCGGGCAAGAGTGCCGCAATCATCCCGGGAACTCCCGAACCTGAGAGATTCACCGTACGTGGAACGGCGATCATCGATCTCAGCCGCGGCGGGAGTCCGGTGTTCTTCCGCGGCATCGGCTATTCACCTTATCTGCCCGGCGAAACCCCGCTTTACGGGGCAAGTCCGGGCGACGACAAGCGCTACGAGGAGCACTTCGCCAGTTTTGCCGAGCTTGGCGTCAATTACCTGCACGTCTTTCCGCTCCTCATGCCGCCCGGCTTCTTCAGGGAGCTTGATCGGGCGAACCTGGCCTACGGCCAGGATATCTGGGTCTGGGGGTATGCCGAAGATTTTCTCGATCCCGTCTTTCAGGCGGAAACCCTCGCCCGGATCCGTGAGGTTGTCGATCATACCTATGCGGTGGGCCGGCCGGATCGCCTGGTTCTCTTTTCCATCGGCGATGAACTGCAGGCGGAAGCGGTGACCCGGACCGATGCCCGCCATCCCGAGGTGCGGGGCTTCACCGGCCGGCATGTGACGGTGGCCGGCCGCACCCCCACCGAGGTCGCCCTGGCCCGCCTCATCGATGGGGCCATGGACTACGAGTTGACCCGTTATGGCCGGCGGCACCTCTATTGCCACACCAGCTGGACACACATCGGTCCCCTGGCCGAACGGCCGGATCTGGAGGTCGCCCGGGAGAATGTCCTGGTCCCGGACCTGGGCGATCTCCTCTGCCTCAACGTCTATACCTATGCCCGGGGCGTCAGGACCTCACCGCCAGGCTCCGTGACCGGCACCGCCTATCAGGGCTATCTGGAAGAGCTGGCCGCTGGAGTCGACAAGCCGGTCCTCATCACCCAGGTCGGTCTCTCGACTTCGCCCATTGCGCCCAAGCCCTGGGTGCCGGGATTCGGCGGCCACCGAATGGAAGATGTCCCGGCCGTTCTCCGGGCGGTCTGGCATGATGTGCGCACCGCAGAGGGGAGGGAAAAATTCTCGGGCCTGGTCTTTTTCGAACTGCACGACGAGTGGTGGAAAAGCGGCGAGTATCCCGCCGACTCGAGCCGCCATGAAGCCGATGACCCTGAGGAATGGTTCGGCCTCTATGAGGTGGGCGATGGCAATCGGCTGACCCCCAAGGGGAAGATTGTCGAGACCGTGCGCGCCCTGTTCGCCGAGCCCTGAACAGTGCTTTTTCCGGCCTTGGGAAAAGGGGATGCGCCGGACCGGGGCGGTTCCCCGGAAGGAGTGGGTAGGCCCGGCCGGGGTTAACGGTGCTCTCCGGGCCGGTGCTTCCCGGCGGCCGGGGCGAACCCGGTCAGAGGATCGCCCCCGAATGCCAGGGCGCAGCGACTTATGGTTTTTTCCGCCGCCGGCCGAACATCTGGGGATTGCTGTCAATGAACGCGCGTATCCAGCGCTCCAGGAAAGACGTGTTGCCGGAGGTTTTCAGATACCCGTAGCCGAGCACGGATATGATCAGGGCGCCCAGGGCGTCGACGATGAGATCAAACATGGTGTCGGTCAGGCCGGAAGGATCTCCCAGCATCTCCTTTTGCATGTTGGTCCCCAGGAAATGATCCATGCCGAACTCGAAAATCTCCCATATGGCCCCCATCCCCACGGCGAACAGAAATGCGAAGAAGGCGACAAAGCCGGGTTTCATATGGACGTCGATTTCTTTCATTTCGTTAAGAACGTGAACCAGGAGAAATCCGATGATTCCCAGCAGAAATCCGGAGGCGGTATGCAGGGCGATGTCCCACCACCAGAAGCGGACATAATAGCCGCGGACCTCGCCCAAAAACAGAGAGGCGAAGATGAAACCGATGGCCAGCAGTTCGAATTCGGGGGGAATGAAGACAAGGAGTCCCTTTTTGAGAAACAGGGGGAGAAGGGTAATCACCATGATGCCGACGGTGATCACCGCGTTGAGCCATTGCTGTTCCCAGACCGCGGCCGCGGCGCCGGCGAACAGAATTGCCTGCAGGACAAAGGTTACACGACGATGGGTGGTCTGTTCCATGAGGATGCCGGAGGTTGCCGTTGTTTGTATGGGGAGGTATTCGTCGTCGGTCCCCAACCTTCACTATACCATCAATCGATGTTCCGGATCAATTGCAGCAACGCAGACCAGAAACATCGGCCTCTGTGCGGACCGGTTGTGAATTTGGATGCCCCAGGGGAAAAATAGTGGTATTTTTTAATAAAAGTGGTTGCGGAGGCGGCCGGGCCGCAAGGGAATGGTTTTTCTCCGGCCCTTGAGGGCAGCTATTCGGGAGGAGCGATGATTTTCGCCTTCATACTGAAAAAAGGCAAAGATGCCCTTACCGACCTGCTGCCCATTATTCTGGTTATCGCCTTTTTTCAGATAGTTGTTCTTCATCAGCCGCTACCGCAGTTTGGGGAGGTCCTGACCGGCGCTCTTTTCGTGGTCGCCGGTCTTACCCTCTTTGTCCAGGGCCTGGAAATGGGCCTGTTCCCCATTGGCGAAGCCATGGCCCAGGCACTGGCCAGGAAAGGGAGCCTTTTCTGGCTGCTCTGTTTCGCTTTTGCCCTGGGCTTTTCCACCACCGTGGCGGAGCCGGCGCTCATCGCCGTTGCTGCGGAAGCGGCGGAAATAGCCGGCCAGGGGGGATTGATTGCCCCGGACCGTTCCACTCTCGATCACTATGCCCTCGGCCTGCGCCTGACAGTGGCCGTTTCCGTCGGTCTTTCCATCCTGATCGGCGTGCTGCGCATTCTCAAGGGGTGGCCGGTTCATTATCTGATCATCGGCGGCTATGTTGTCGTCATGCTGACAACCGTCATCGCTCCGCAGGAGATCATCGGCATAGCCTATGATGCCGGCGGGGTTACCACCTCCACCATCACCGTGCCCCTTGTCGCGGCGCTGGGGGTCGGACTGGCATCAACCATCAGGGGACGGAGTCCGCTTATCGACGGTTTCGGTCTCATCGCTTTCGCTTCTCTGCTGCCCATGATCTTTGTCATGGTATACGGCATCATTATTTTCGGCTGACAGAGGTTTATTCTTGGATTTTATTCAGGATTTCAGCAAAATTCTGCTTTCCACCTGCCGGGATGTGCTGCCGATCATTATTCTGGTGGCGGGGTTTCAGCTCCTGGTCCTGCGGCAGCCGATTCCCAACCTGCGCCGGGTGGTTGTCGGCGGCGTCTACGTTGTCATCGGTCTCGCCCTGTTTCTGGCGGGGCTGGAAAAAGCGCTCTTTCCCCTGGGAAAAATAATGGCAAATCAGCTTTCCGACCCGACCTTTATTTACAGGGGAGGGGAAATTGCCATTCACGCCGAATGGAGGGCGTACGGCTGGATCTATTTTTTTGCGGCCATGATCGGGTTTGCAACAACCATTGCCGAACCGTCTCTCATTGCCGTTGCCTACAAAGCCCACGAAGTGTCGGCCGGAACGATCAGTCAATGGGGTCTGAGGATAACGGTCGCCGTGGGCGTTGCCGTGGGGATAAGCCTCGGAACCTATCGCATTGTCACAGGAACCCCTCTGTATCTGTATATCCTCATCGGCTATATGATCGTCACGCTTCAAACCCTCATGGCCCCCCGGAGTATCATCCCCTTGGCGTATGATTCGGGCGGGGTCACAACCTCGACGGTAACGGTTCCGCTGGTGGCGGCACTGGGACTCGGCCTGTCCTCCACCGTGCCCGGCCGGAATCCCGCCTTGGACGGTTTCGGCCTGATTGCCTTTGCCAGCCTGTTTCCAATTATAGCCGTTCTGGGTTATGCTCAGATCCTGCAGCTGCTCGTCTGGTTAAAGACTCGTTAAGGGAGAAAAGGAATGCGCTTTAAACTCATATTATCCTCGGTAAAAACGGATATCACCGACAAGATCGTTGATGCGGCGAAAGAGGGGGGCGCGACGGGCGCAACGATTATTCCTGCCAGGGGGACAGGCATCAAGGAAGCGAAAACCTTTTTTGGCCTTACCCTGGAGGCCCAGACCGATATTATCCTTCTTCTGGTCGAAGAACATCTGGTGGGCAAGATTCTTGACAGGATCAAGGAAACCGGACAGTTCCACAAGCCGGGAACCGGGATCGCCTTCGTGGTTCCGGTTGAGCATGTGGTGGGACTGGAAAGCCAGATGGAAAAATTCAGGGAAGAAGTGCGGGAAAGCTATTTTTAACCAGGCGGATCGAATTTTTTGCGGGAGGAAGGAATATGGGTCATGACACCACTTCGATAATTCGGGCCAGGGACGTGATGAGCAGACGGGTAGTCGACATTGACGGCATGGCCACGGCCAAGGAGGCCGCCGCCAAAATGCGGGCGGAAAAGGTATCGTCCCTGCTGGTCAGCAAGCGCCACCCTGACGATGCCTGGGGCATCGTGGTCGTACAGGATTTTGTCAGGGAAGTGATCATCCCGGGCCGTTCCCCGGCGGAGGTGAATGTCTATGAAATCATGACCAAGCCCGTCATTACCGTACCGGCGGACATGGACATCCGCTATGTCGCCCGGCTCATATTCCGGGCCGGCATACGCAGGGCGCCGGTCGAGCATGGCGGCGAACTCATCGGCATGATTTCACTTACCTCATTGATTCTCGACAACGAGCTGTTTTAGCCGGCAAAACGACAGCGGCCAGCTTTCAGCATTGAAGCTGTATGCCGGGAAGGCGGACCCTCGAACTCCACCCGGCGCAGTTGATCAATTTCTCTGTTTTCCGGACGCAACGCACCCACTGCGGAAGCGATTTTTTTCGCATAACCGGGAATATTGCTTGATCGATTTTCACGACAACCGGACACAAATCCTTGCCCAACCAGCCGCAATCGCTTAACATGGCACCTGTTATGCTTAATGTATCCGGGCGGAGAGCGTTCGTCTGCCCCGCATATTGATGGAACTGGATGTCGGAGATGAAGAATATGAACTGGTACCAGCTTGGTGTCAAAGAAGCGCTGAACAGCCTTGGCACTTCCGAGAATGGCCTTTCTCCTGAAAAGGCAACAAAACATCTTGCGAAGTACGGACCGAACAAGCTTGTCGATGAAGAGCAGATAAGCAAGCTGAAGATACTCCTGCATCAGTTTACCAGCCCCCTTATTTATATCCTGCTCATCGCCGGCACTGTTACCTTGCTGTTGGAGGAGTACATTGACTCCGGCGTTATTTTTGCTGTGGTGGTCCTCAACGCGGTCATCGGCTTCATTCAGGAGTTCAAGGCGGAAGAGAGCGTTCGGGCCCTCAAGCGGATGGTTGTGCCGAAGGCCCGGGTAATCCGGAGCGGCAAGGAAAAGGAAATAAACAGCGAAGAGCTTGTGCCCGGCGATATCGTGCTGCTGGCATCAGGGGCAAAGGTCCCGGCCGACCTCCGCCTGATTCATTCCCTCGAACTGCGGGTTGATGAGGCGATGCTCACCGGCGAGTCCGTTCCCGCCGAAAAAACGACCGGCCCGATCAAGGAGGAAAATCTTACTCCCGGCGACCAGAGGAACATGGCGTTCATGGGGACGGTCGTGGTCAACGGCAGGGCCAGGGGTCTGGTTACGGCAACGGGCGCCGGGACTGTCCTGGGCGGAATTGCACGGGATGTCAGGGAAATCGGCATTGTCAAGGCGCCTCTGCAGGAAAAAATACATGGTTTCGCCAAGGCCATAGGCCTGATTGTGCTCGGGTCCTCCGTCCTTCTGTTTTTTACTGGTTATCTCCTTGGTGAGAGTGCCAAGAATATGTTCATGGTCGCTGTTGCGGCTGCAGTGGCAACCATACCCGAGGGCCTGCCCATCGTGGTGACGATTGCCATGGCGGTGGGGGTGGCAAGGATGGCGAGGCAGAACGCCATTGTGAGAAAACTGCCGGCTGTGGAAACCCTCGGCAGCACGATGGTAATCGGCTCCGATAAAACAGGGACGCTGACCAAGAACGAGATGACCGTCAAGCTGGTCTACGATGGAACACATGTTTACGAGATTACCGGCAGCGGCTATGAACCGAAGGGGGAAGTCGTTCATGAAGGCAGGGGCATCAGGATAAAAGACTTTGCGGAACTCGAACAGATCCTCAGGATAGGTCTTTTGTGCAATGAATCGGAAATCTATGAAGAGGACGGCCTTCATAAGATCGATGGGGATCCCACGGAAGGAGCACTCATCGTTTCCGCCATGAAAGGGGAATTCAGTCTGGAAGAGGAGAAGAAAAAGTATCCGCAGGCAGCGATCGTCCCCTTTGAGTCCGACAGGGGCTATATGGCGACCCTGCACAACCATGGGTCCAAAAAACTGATTTTTGTCAAGGGTGCCCCGGAAAAGGTCCTGGATATGTGTGTTCGCGGCATGGGGGACCGGGAGGTCGCCAGGAAGGAGATCATGGACGTGGCGACGGGATTTGCCCAGGATGGTTTGCGGGTGCTGGCCTTTGCCTTCAAGGAGGCGCCCGATGACATGACGGAATTGTCCCACCGGGACGCTGCATCCGGTCTGGTTTTTGCCGGGCTTCAGGGGATGATCGATCCGCCGAGACCAGAGGCGGTAGCGGCCATAGAGGGGTGCAAGAAGGCGGGCATCCGGGTGGTCATGATTACCGGGGATCATGCCGTCACCGCCAGGGCTATCGCCGGAAAACTTGGTCTGGCGGATGAAAACGCGGAAGCAGTTATCGGCAATGAAATGGAGGAGATGGCCGACGACGAGCTCCTGGAAAAGACAAAAACGGTGAATGTCTACGCCAGGGTATCGCCTCAGCATAAACTGCGGATAACGGAGCAGTTCAAAAAACAGGGACATATTGTGGCGGTAACGGGGGACGGGGTGAATGACGCTCCGGCCCTGAAAGCGGCCCATATAGGCATTGCCATGGGCAGGTCCGGCACGGATGTGGCCAGGGAGGCATCCGACATGGTCCTGACCGATGATAATTTCGCCTCCATCTTCAATGCGGTGAAGGAAGGCAGGATCGTCTTTGACAACATCCGCAAGGTCACCTTTTTTCTCATTCCCACCGGTGCGGCCGCCATCCTGTCCATCCTGGGAACGGTGGTCATGGGCATGCCCATTCCGTACGTGCCGGCCCAACTCCTCTGGGTCAACCTGGTCACCAACGGCCTCCAGGACGTGGCCCTTGCCTTTGAGCCGGGAGAAAAAGGAATAATCGACCGGCCGCCCAGGGACCCGAAGGAAGGCATCATGTCCAGAATCCTGATAGAGCGGACCCTGATGGTGGGGTTGCTTATCTCCGCAGGCGTTGTCTACAATTTCGTTTCCGCCCTCAATGCCGGGAATTCCCTGGAGAAGGCGCGGACCGTCGCCGTCACCACCATGGTTTTTTTCCAGTTTTTTCAGGCATGGAACAGCCGCTCCGAACTTGAGTCCATATTCAGATTAAATCCAATGGGCAACCCTTTTCTGTTTTTCAGCATGATCGCCGCGTTCCTCGCCCAGCTCGCCGTGATATATGTACCCCCTCTGCAGTGGATATTCAGAACAGAGCCGATTTCAGGGGGCGAATGGCTGAAGATACTGATGGTTGCTTCTTCCGTCATCGTGGCGGTGGAGATCGACAAATTCCTGCGAAGAAGAAAAGCCGGCAATGTTGCCGGACCGGCAGCAGGTTGAAAAGACGACAGGCCGGATCATAGATCAATAAACCGCATGCCGGTCGGCCGGTTTATTGTCAGTGGGAGCAACTGAATTGGAAAAAAGGCGTATATGAGGTGGCATTCGGACCTGGATGGGGCGTGGCGATAATGTTCAAGAAAAGATATTTCATAGTCGCCATCGGTTTGATCCTTGTTGTCATTACCATGGCGCATGTTCTGATTTTCAGGAAGCTGTCTCCCCTTGTCGTTCTGGAAGAACTGTACTACATCCCGATCTTTCTGGCCGCGTTGCGTTTCGGCCTGCAAGGCGCCCTGTTGACCTACCTGTTTGCCACCCTGCTCTATCTGCCCTTTTTTTTCGGAGAGTGGTCTTTGACGTACCTTGATGTAGTCGACAGGACCCTGCATTTGCTCTTCTCCGGCCTGTTTGCGCTCATTGCCGGTTTTCTTATCGACCGGGAGCGGCGACAGGAGAAGCAGGCCCAGCAGGACCGGTCCCTCAAGGGGATAGGCCAGGCGGCCACGGCAATTGTGCACGACCTGAAGAACCCGCTGATCACGATCCTCGGATATGCGGGAAGAATCCGGGAAAACAAGGGGGATCCCGTTCAGGCGGCCGGGATCATCATCGAGTCGGCGGAAACCATGCAGCGGATTGTGGGCGATGTGCTCGACTTTGCCAAGCCGATGCAGCTTTCCCGCAATACCGAGGAAGTGAACACCATTGTCCGGAAGGCCGTTGATTATTGCCGGGCAAGGGCGGAAGAGGCGGGAGTGACCCTGACGACCGAATTGCCGGAGCAGTCGTCCTGCATCGATTTGGATCGTGTCCAGGTGCAGAGAGCCCTGGTGAATTTTATCAATAATGCCGTGGAGGCGTCGAACAGCGGACAGCGGGTCGAAGTTGCCGTTGTTCCGGAAACGGACTCCCTGCGCATCGTCATCCGGGACCAGGGGGCTGGAATGGACAGGGAGACGGTCGAGGCCGCCTTTAAACCCTTCTACACCAGGAAAAAAGGCGGGACCGGCCTCGGCATGTCCATCGCCAGGAAGATTATCGAAAGCCATGACGGCAGGATCACCGTCGACAGCCATCCCGGAAGAGGGACAACAATAACCGTAAATTTGCCCATCGGTACGGACATGGAAGACGAGAGGGAGTTGTGATCATACGATTATTTTTTCGGAGCGCCTTCTGGATCGGGGTGTATTTTGCCGTGGCAATGGCGCCGCTCCTTGCCATGCTCATCGGTCCGATACCGCCGGGCCGCGGATTCTGGCGGGAATTTTCCGTGGGGATCGGTTTTGCCGGTCTGTCGATGATGGGCCTGCAATTCTTCCTGACGGGGAGATTCAAGAATATCACCGCCCCGTACGGAATCGATGTGGTTTATCATTTCCACCGGGCAATCTCGCTGATAGCATTTTCCTTCATTCTGCTGCACGCGGTTATCATTCCCGTCTCAAGTCCCGAGACCCTGATTCTGCTGCATCCCGTTTCGGCCCCATGGTGGATGGCGGCCGGAGCGGCGGGACTGCTGGCCTTCGCCGTCGTCATAACAACCTCGCTCTATCGTATTCAACTCGGCCTGCACTATGAACGCTGGCGGGTCATTCACGGCTATGTCTCTGTTGCGGCCGTGGCGCTGGCCATGGCGCACGTCATCGGCGTCGGCTACTATGCGCAGGGACCTGCGGGACGGGGGCTGTGGATAGCCCTGACAATCGCATGGGTGCTTGCCCTGGTTAATGTGCGCGTGATTAAGCCGTGGAAGATGTTCCGGCGGCCTTATATAATTGAAAAGGTTGAGAGAGAGCACGGCAATTCCTGGTCGCTGACCCTGCTCCCGGAGGGTCACAAGGGCATGCAGTTCAATCCCGGGCAATTCGCCTGGCTGACCATAGGCAAGTCGCCGTTTTCCATACGGGAACACCCTTTTTCCTTTTCCTCGAGCGCCATGGAACCGGACAGGATCCGGATGACGATCAAGGAACTGGGAGATTTTACCGCCCGGATCGGGGAGACGGTCCCGGGAACCCGCGCATATCTTGACGGCCCGTACGGGAGTTTCACCATCGACCGCCATGCGGCGGTCGGTTATGTCTTTATCGCCGGCGGCGTCGGCGTTACTCCCGTCATGAGCATCCTGCGCACAATGGCCGACAGGCATGACGCACGACCCGTCCTGTTGATATTCGGCAGCAAGACGTGGGAAGATGTCACCTTTCGAGAAGAACTCGAAGAAATCAAGGCGGGATTGAATCTGCGGGTCGTTCATGTTCTTGAGCAGCCGCCTGCCGGTTGGCGCGGCGAACAGGGGTGGGTAACGGCGGAACTCCTGGCCAGGTATCTTCCGGAAAACAGGATGGAGCAGGATTATTTCATCTGCGGACCGGAACCGATGCAAAAGGCGGTCAGAGGAGCCTTGGACAGACTCGGCCTGCCGATGGAACACGTGCAGTCGGAGAGCTTTAACTTTGTATAACGCCCGGAGGCAGGAACTGTGAGAGAACAGTACTCAACGCAATTGGCGATGACAGCCGGGGTGCTCACTCTGATTGTCACGGCTGTCTTTGCTTTTATCCAGTCACCCGGGCTGCTGGACTTTTCTGAAACGGCCGCTGCGAAGTCTGCCGGAGAGGTCCCGCACCGGATAGAGGGACGGCGTGACTGCGCAGGTTGTCACGGCGTAAAGGGAGCAAAACCGTATCCTGCCAAACATACCGGCTGGAGCATCGGGAGCTGCATGCAGTGCCACAGGCCGGCCGCCGCCGTCGCAGCGGAAATTGTCGCGCCGGCGGCTTCGATCGATGAAAAAGCAGGGACAGCTCCGCCTCTGCCGCACCCTGTGCAGGGGATGGAAGAGTGCGGCGCATGCCACAGTTTTGACGCCGGTCATCCCTATCCCGATGATCATGCCGGCTGGAGCGATGACAGCTGTACCACCTGCCATGCAACCCTGGAAAACGATGGAGAGAAGCAATAATGATGGAGCTGCCGGAGCAGAAGACAAAAATTGTGTGTACTCTCGGCCCGGCGTCCTGTTCGGCAGAGGTCATCGAAGAGCTTTTGCGGCGGGGGATGAACGTGGCCCGGCTCAACTTTGCCCACGGCACCTTCGACAGCCATCGGCAGATCATCAGGGATATCCGGGCCGCCGCCGCGCGGCTGAACCGCCCCTGCATGATTCTCGGCGACCTCCCCGGTGCAAAAATCCGCATCGGCAAACTGCAGCACGAGCCTCTCCTGCTGGAGAAGGGGCAGCATATCATGCTGACCACCGACCCGGCACCGGATTCGGCCACGGACATTCCGGTCATCTACGACAAGTTTACCGACAGCATTTCCGCCGGGAGCATTATCTACCTGAACGACGGTTTCATCCAACTGCGGGTTCAGGATGTATCTGATGCGGCCGCCCGATGCACGGTCCTGATCGGAGGGGAGCTGCTTTCCCATAAAGGACTGAACCTGCCGGGAGCCAGATTATATGTCGATGCGGTGACGGAGACGGATCTTGCGTTTGTGGATTTTGCCCTGCATGAGGGTCTTGATGCCCTGAGCGTGTCGTTTGCGGAAAAGGCGGCCGATATCCTGAAAGTCAGGGAGTTTGCCGCGGCAAGGGGCAGGTATGTCTATGTGGTGGCAAAAATTGAACGGGCCGAGGCCCTGGAGAACATTGACGGGATACTGGCGGCCGCCGATGCGGTCATGATTGCCCGGGGAGACCTGGGGGTGCAGATACCGCTGGAAGACGTGCCGGCGGCCCAGAAAAAACTGATCCACAAGGCCAACCTCATGGGCCGGCCGGTCATCACGGCAACACAGGTGCTTGTTTCCATGACCGCCAATATCCGTCCCACCAGGGCGGAGGTGTCCGATGTCGCCAATGCCATCCTCGATGGCACCGATGCGGTGATGCTCTCCGAGGAAACGGCCATCGGCAGGTATCCGGTGGAAACGGTGGCCATGCTGGCAAAAATCGCTGCGGCCACGGAGCGGGAGCGAAAAGCGATAAAGTCCCTTGCCGATCTGGCCGGGTATTTCAGAGCCGGCGGCGGTCGGGAGAATATCGCAGTGGAGGATGTTCTGGCGCTGAATATACTCGATACGGTGGGCGCCCTGAATATCCGCTATGTCCTGTCACCCACACAAAGCGGTCATGCACCGCGCCGCATTTCCAGATTCAAGCCGGATTGCTGGATAATCGCCCTGTGCGGCACGGAGAAGGAGAGAAATTTTCTGGCACTGTCGTATGGCGTTTCACCCGTATTGATGGAGCACGAAGCCGGCCCGGGGCAGGAGGCGGCCATACAATTTATAAGCGATGCGGGCCTTTGTCGGAACGACGCCAAGGTCGTCCTGACCGAGATGACATCCTCGGAGCAACCGGATGCGATCGATTCCCTGAAGGTCATAACCCTCAGGTGTGCTGATTGAGAAAACAGCAGGGCAAGGACAAAGGGAGCAAAATGAAAGATCATCGGATAATCGCGTATTTTTCAATGGAAATAGGGCTTGACGCCAGGATGCCCACCTACAGCGGCGGTCTCGGAGTGCTGGCGGGGGACACCATCCGGGCCGCCGCAGACCTCAAGGTGCCGATGGTGGCGGTGACACTCCTGTACCGCAGCGGTTATTTTCACCAAAGGCTCGATGCAAGCGGATGGCAGAGAGAGGAACCGGTGGAATGGGTCCTCGGCGATTTCGTGCGGGAGGAGCCACAGAGGATCAGCGTCGCGCTGGAGGGGCGCACCGTCCATCTCCGCTCGTGGAGATATGACGTGGAAGGCATCTCCGGCTTCACGGTTCCCGTTTACTTCCTCGATGCCGACCTTCCGGAGAATTCCGAATGGGACAGGACCCTCACCCATTTCCTCTACGGCGGGGACCTCCATTACCGGCTCTGCCAGGAGATGCTCCTCGGCGTCGGCGGGGTGAGGATGCTCAGGGCCTTGGGGTATGAGGATATCGAACGCTTCCACATGAACGAAGGACATTCGAGCCTGCTGACGCTGGAACTCCTTGACGAAGTGGCCCGGGCAGCGGGCAGAACAGCAGTTATCCGCGCCGATGCGGAAGCGGTGCGGGAAAAATGCGTTTTCACCACCCACACACCCGTTCCCGCGGGTCATGATCAGTTTCCCCTGGAGCTGGCGCGGCAGGTCATCGGCCATCGTCCTGATTTTTTTGATCTGAAGGACATCTACTCCTACGAGGGCCGCCTCAACATGACCTACCTTGCCCTCCGGCTGAGCCGCTATGTCAACGGGGTGGCCAAAAAGCACGGCGAGGTATCACGGCTGATGTTTGCCGGCTATTCCATTGATGCCATCACCAATGGGGTACATGCCGCCACCTGGACCGCAAAACCGTTTCAGGATCTTTTTGACCGCTACATGCCGGGCTGGAGAGAGGACAATTTCAGCCTTCGCTACGGTCTGAGCATCCCCCGGCAGGAGGTATGGCAGACCCACCTTCGGGCCAGGGAGCTTCTGCTCGCGGATGTGCAACGGAAAACCGGGGTCGAACTGGACGCTGAGGTCTTTACCATGGGTTTTGCCCGGCGCTCCACGGAATACAAGAGGGGCGATCTGCTTTTTCATGATATCGAGAGGCTGAAGAAGATTGCCGCGGAAGGCGGCGGCCTGCAGGTTGTCTATGCCGGCAAAGCCCATCCCCGGGACACGGGCGGCAAGGAGCTTATCAAGCGGATTTTCCAGGCAAAGGAATCCCTGAAACAGGATATCACCATCGTTTATGTCGGGAATTATGATATGGAGTTCGGCAAGTTGATTACCTCCGGGGTCGATCTGTGGCTGAATACCCCTCTTCCTCCGCTGGAAGCCTCCGGAACGAGCGGGATGAAAGCCTCCCTCAACGGTGTGCCGAGCCTGAGCGTGCTTGACGGCTGGTGGATCGAAGGGCATATTGAGGGTGTGACCGGCTGGTCCATCGGGGAAAACCTGCACCGAACAGGTGATGACAGCGAGTGGTCGAAAGACGCCCTGTCTCTGTACGACAAGCTGGAGAAAATTATTCTCCCCCTCTTCTATCGCGACCGGGACCGGTACATCGACGTCATGCGCTCCAACCTTGCCCTGAATGGCGCGTTTTTCAATACCCAGCGGATGATGCTGCAGTACGTCCTGCGGGCGTACCTGTAAGCCCCTGTTCACCGGAAAGAGAAACCGTAAAGGAGTTGGAGTCATGAAGAAAATTCTCTGCGTTCCGCTGCTTGTCCTGTTGACCCTTGTCACCCCGGCGGGAGTCCATGCCGGAGAGGAGGGGTCATCCCGAGCCGGGGACCAAGGGGCCGCGGAAACTGAAAGGGCGATTTTCGCCGGGGGATGCTTCTGGTGCATGGAAGAACCCTTTGAGAAGCTGGATGGGGTCATTGCCTATCAACGCCAGCGAGAAAGTCAGCCATTTTGAGCGGTGAGAAAGCCCGCCACCGTCAGCGGTTTTCACCCGGCCATTCTTATTCTTCCTTCTGATTTCGCCTGATTTTCTTCTTCTC
>DSAE01000231.1 GCA_011372855.1 Desulfobacteraceae bacterium | reverse complement strand
CCGCTTAAACGGCACAACCGGCTGTCGCTTGCCGGCAAACAGGTATGGGTCCTCGAAACTTCCGAACCCTTCGACTACAGCGAGGGGTCGGAGGCTGAGGAGTATCTGCGGGCCTGTTTCGAAGCCGTTGACGATCTGTCGGTCGACTCCATGCAACTGCAGGAAAAGATCAGGGATTGGAGTTCGGAATATCACCTGAGCCCGGCCCGGGCGAACCTGGTCCGTCCCCTCAGGCTGGACGGCATGAAGAATGTGCTGGAGTTGGGGTGCGGATGCGGGGCGATCACCCGGTATCTGGGCGAGCGGCAGTGCATGGTCGAGGCCGTGGACGGCAGCCGGCCGCGGGCCGAGCTGGCCCGCCAACGCTGCCGTGAGCTCGACAATGTTCATATCGTCAACGCAAATTTCAATGCCCTCAACATCCCGGCCCAGCAGTATGATGCCGTTTTTCTTATCGGCGTCCTCGAGTATGCCGGGATGTTCATGCCGGGCAGGGCGGGCGCGAGGGAATCCCTGACGGCGATTCTCGAAATTGTCCAGAAGGCCCTGAAGCCCGGCGGCATCCTGGTGATCGCCATCGAGAACAGGATGGGCCTGAAATACTGGATCGGCGCGGGGGAAGACCATTTCGGCGAACCGGATATCGGCTTGTACGGATACCCGGCGGACAAGGGGGTCCGGACCTATGATAAACGCCAGTGGGAGCAGATATTTTCCGGCGGGATATGGAAGCATGCCTTTGTGTATCCCTTCCCGGACTATAAAATGCCCCGCGTCCTGATCAATGATGATTTCCTGGCCAGGGACCCCTACGCCTATTCCCTTCTGCAGCGTATCAGTTCGACGGACCACCTGAGCGGCTGGCGGGCGGCCGACGATGAATTTCTGCGCTGGAAGGCCCTGCATGAATCCGGCTATCTCGGGGAGTTTGCCAATTCATTCCTCATCGTTGCCTCCACCGAGGAGGCGGCAGTGGCCCGGGCGGTCCCCTTTGATTTTGTCCATTTTTCCTCCGAAGGAAGAAAGGTTCATTTCAGAACGGTGACCGAGAAGCGGAAAACGGAGGAATTGGTCCGAAAGAAGAAAATCGCGGCCTCGCTGCAGCTGCCGGACGGAAACGGCCATGTTGCGCAGCTGACGCATGACACCAGGCACCTGAGGGGAGACCTGCTGACCACCGTCTGGCTTGCCGCGTGCTGCAGGGATGACGGAGGCCGGTCTTTTGCTGAACTGCTCCGGGCGTACCGGGAATACCTGGCAACATCGTTCAAGACGGCGGCACGGCGGGGTGACCTTGTTGATCTCCTCCCCAATAATATCATTGTCACGGACTCCACTCCGTCCTATGCGGTGATTGACCTGGAATGGAGTTTTTCCAGGGATTTTGATGTTGATTACGTCCTGTTCAGGGCCTTGCTGTGGTTCGGCCATCATAACCGGTATCTGTTGTCGCGGTTCGGCGGAGAAAGGGGATGGCGGAAAGTGGAAGACTTTGTCAGCGACTGCTTCCGGTCCCTTGACATCCCTTTGCAGCCGAGGCTGAAAACCTGTTTTTCCCTGGAAGATCAGTTTCACGCCGAAGTGGCCCGTGAAGGCCTGTCTTTTTCAACGGGAGTCCTTTTTTATTCGCCGATGGGCCTACAAGGTCCGGGGGAGGATTTGTCCGGGGGCGGGCAGGAAGGATCCGTCCCGGCCGTGGAGTCGGCTCCCTCTGCATTTCCGGAAAAATTGAAGAGGGACGTATCCTTGCCCGGAGGCGGCCTGAACGCGGTGTTCAAAAACATTATCGGCAAACTGGGCGGAGGGGCGGAAAGTCAAAGACGCTTTGTCGAGCAGCTGGGTCCCGTCGATCATGATTTCGAACTGCTGGGGCTCAAGACCCTGCAAAAAGGGGGGTGTTTTCCCGGGAACCAGCGGTCCGAGGAGCCGGTGATACTGGCGTATATTCTGATGGCCATCGCCCGGCTCAAGGCCGCGGAGGTCTATCCGGTCAGCTTTGCGGAGCTTTTCTGCACGGACGGGTACTATACCCTGTTTGCCAGGAAGTTCGGCGCCGACCGGGCGACAGGATTCGACTACGATTCAGACGGTCACCTGGCCAGGGCCATGAAAATCAGCGAATATCTGGGGTGCGGCCAGGTTGATTTCGTCAAGGCCGATATGGAAAAAATCGAGTCCGACCGGCGTTTTTCCATCGTCGCCAATATCGGGGGACTGTATCACGTGTCCAACCCCAGGGAAGTCCTGGCCCGGTCCTATGCCATGGCCGAGCGCTATCTGATCATCCGCAACGTCGTTTCGCTGAGCACCGCGGATGAGAACTATTTCAAAGCTCCGGCCCCCGGCTGGACGTGGGGCACCCGGTTTTCCAGACAGTCCTTTGACCGGCTGGTCCGGGATCTGGACTGGAAGATCATTGACCAGTCCTTCAACGAGCTGAAAGGCAACCCGCGACCCGAAGACCGCGGCAGCGTCTATTACCTGATCGAAAAGACATGATCAGGCGGTCCCGGTTATTTTTGTTCCCGCGATCAGGTAGCGGCGCGCCGGCGGGCAGCCCTGGATTTCCGTTTCCGCCAGGGAACAGCAAACGCTTCATCATCCCGGGCCGTTCCCGGATTGCCCGGGGCATTGGCCTTTTTCTGCTTTTTTTTCTGACGGGCTGTGGCGGGTACGATCCCGATGAAGAACCCTATATCATCATTACCAGTGATATACATGTGTCGTCTGATGAGGGGCGCATGCAGCAGGGGAATGGACTGTTCGTTGATTTTATTGAAAAAGTTAAAAATAGCGAGTATAAACCGGAGAAAATTTTTATCATTGGAGATATTGTCGACAATGCGATTTCCGTCGGCAAAACTGTCATTGCTGGGTCGCCCGAACACTGGCGGAAGGATGTGGAGAAATATCTCATCCTCCGCAACGAGTTGCCCTCCATTCCTTTTGTCCACGCCCTTGGGGCCGGGCACGACTACGGGGCGAAAAATGTTACCAGGGATATGGCTGTCGCCGTATTCGGCCCGGAAAGAGGGTTTGTTGACTGGCGGGAGATCCGCTTTATCTGGTTCGATGTCCGGCGCGCCTCTTTCGGCATGGAAACAGAGCATGTCCGGGATGTATTGACGGTCGATGAGTTGAGCTGGCTGGCGGCGGCAATCCAGGCGGCGCCGAATAACGTCATCCTGCTCAGCCATGTCCCGGTCCGGACGCCTGAAACCCTCGAAGCCGGGGTCTGGTTCAACAAGACGAACCTGACCATACCGGCCGACGATTCCCTGTACAGGCTGCTGGAAGAGCAGCAGGGAAAGATAGCCGCGATATTCAACGGCCATATTCACCAGGCGCTATCCGCCAGGCTTGGTTCGATCCCGGTGTATTTGTGCCCGCTGGTTCCGGACGGAACGTATTGTACGGTGGCCCTGGCAAAAGACGGGACGATGAAAATCGCTCACCGGAGCATTGAGGAAGAATAGTGGCGGCTTTATTTTGCGGCCTTCAGGCCTGGTGTCGTTCCGCGGCCGGCCGGCGGATTCCAGAAAGATGACCGGAAAGAGAAAAATCATGACTGCCGGGCAGGAAGATCCCGTCCGGTTTGTGCGGAAAGTCTATTTCAGGGTGAAGAGGTGGTGGCGGACCTGCAGATTCTATCTGACCGATCCCCATTACAGGACTCTGGCCCGTTCAGGGCTGTTCGACAGGCGCTATTACATGGACAGCGATCCCGGCCTCGACCCCCGCTACATCGATCCGCTCATTCATTATCTGGAGGCCGGATGGAGGGAAGGGCGCAAGCCCAACCCCCTGTTTGACAGCGCCTATTACCGGGAGATGAATCCGGCGGCCGCGGACGGCGATCCCCTGCTGCATTACATTGAAAAGGGATGGCGCGAGGTGGCGGACCCCACCCCTCTTTTTTTCACCGCCTGGTACGCCGGGGAATATCCTGAGAGTGTTCGGCGTGGGTTCACGCCCCTGTGCCATTATCTGCGCAGGGGCTGGCGGCAGGGAAACAGGCCCAATCCCTATACCGATTTCAGCGGTTATCTCGCGGCCCGCCCGGAACCGGCGGCCCAGGGGATCAATCCCCTGGCCCATTTTCTGGACGGCGGATACAGGCTTGATCGCGGACCGCTGCCCTTTTTCGACGAAGCCTATTACCTGGAGGATAATCCGGCCGCGGCGGGGCTGGCCATGACGCCCCTGGCCCATTACCTCCAGTACGGAGTTCGCGAAGGACGGAGGCCCAACCGGTTTTTCGATCCGCAGTATTATCTGGCCTGCCATCCGGAAGCGGGGCCGTCTGGGCTGACCGCTTTCCTGCACTTCAACGGTGTCGGCCGGCGCCTCGGGTACCGGCCCAACCCGCTGTTCGATCCCGAATACTATGCCCGCACCTGTCCGCACTCTGCCGATACCCACCTCCATCCCCTCCTGCACTATCAGGAAGAGGGGATAACCAGGCGGTGCCATCCGTGTGCCGAGGTGGCGAAACTGGCCGAAAAACCTGTGATCTCGGTCATTACACCGGTGTACAACACCGATGAACACCTGCTGCGCCGGTGCATCCACTCGGTGCTGTACCAGGCGTATCCCCACTGGGAGCTGTGCCTGGCTGACGACGGCAGCGACAGGCCGCACGTCCGGGAGATCCTTGAGGAGTACGCGGCCCGCGACCCGCGGATCAAAGTTCGGCGCCTGGAACAGAACAGGGGCATCGCCGGGGCCTCCAACGCGGCGGCGGAGCTGGCGGGAGGCGATTATCTCGGATTTCTCGACCATGACGACGAGCTGAGCCTTGACGCGCTGTACGAGGTGGTCCGGGCAATCAACGACCATGGCGCCGAGGTGATCTATAGCGATGAAGACCTGATCAACCTGGAAAGCAGGCACCTGGACAGCTTTTTCAAACCGGATTACAACCCCGAACTGCTGCTGACCCACAACTACATCACCCATTTCCTGGTGGCCAGGAGAGGCCTGTTCACGGCGGCCGGAGGATTTGCCGGGGAATACGAAGGAGCCCAGGATTATGACCTGGTCCTCAAGCTGACGGAATTGACCGGCAGCATCGTCCATATCCCCAAACCCCTCTACCACTGGCGGGCCTCCGACACCTCGACCAGCGTCGATCCTGCCCGGAAGACCTACGCCGACGCGGCGGGCCGGAGAGCCCTGGATGCCGCCCTGGCACGGCGGGGGATCAAGGCCAGGGTGGAGCCCGGCGAATGGAAGTTCTTTTATCGGGTCCGGCGCGAGCTTGCAGTAAAACCGCCGGTGACGCTGATTGTCATGATGCCGGGCAACGGCGAAAACCCGGCACAGTGGCTGGAACGCATGACTCCCCGGCTCGGCTACGAGCCGCTGGACGTCCGTCTTGTCACCGTCGGCGCGCCGGATCCCGAGGAGAAAGCACCGCCCGGTGTCGTGATTCAGACGGTTTTGGGGGAGATGAGCCCGGCGGCGGTCTTGAACCGCATGGCGTCGGAGAGCAAAGCCTCCCACCTGCTCTTTGCCGCGCCTGACTTTGTTCCCCGGGACAGCGACTGGGTCAGCGTCCTGCTTGAATATTCCATGGACAGAACCATGGGCGCGGTAACCGGCCGTATCGAGAATGACGGGATGCCCGCCCTGGGATTCGGGACCGGCGGGGGAATGACCTGGGACCGGTTCAGACCCTTTTTCCTGTACGCCTCCAGGGACAGCAACAACGCGTACTGCGGGCAGGACGTCCTGGCCGTGCCCATTGACCTGTGCATGGTCAGGCGGGACCTGTTTGAACGGGCCGGGGGATTCGATGAGGGCCTTTTTCCCCGGTTCTTTTTTGACATCGACTTCTGTCTGCGGCTGCACGAAATGGGTCTGCGCAACGTCTATACTCCGCTATGCCGCGGGGAGCGACTGCCCATGGACCGCGACGCGCCAATGGCGGCAGGCGGGGAGCAGGAGTTCATCGGCTTCAAATCGAAGTGGCGGGATCTTTTGCGGCGGGGCGACCCCTATTACAACCCCGGCCGGGTCCTTGCCGAAAGCGGGATGAGCCGGGAACAGTGGCTTGAATGGTATGCGGGCGGGTGAATACGGGTCGAGCAAGTTGGGATGAGCCTATGCACGCCGCTCCCCGCCCCTGCGGGGCACCTTCTCCCGCGGGGAGAAGGGTGTTAATGGTACATAACCACCGGGGTGGCGGATTTACGGGTGACATTATCCAGTCAATCATTTGGTCTTCATGTGAGTAGTGTATGCTGGGGAAAATAAAGGCAGCAATTGTCCGCAAGCTGGTCCGGTTGTTCCGGTCCGCCCTCCATGACGGGGAAGTGCGGGATGATGTCCGGGCCATCGCCACGGAACTGCTCGATGATCCGACTGTCCGGCTGCACGTGAACGGGCTGCTGCGCCACGCCATGGCCGACGGCGCCGTCCGCGTCAGCGTCGGGGAAATGACCGCGGCGGTGCTCGGGGATGAGCGGGTCGGCGGGGAGGTGTGGAAGAAGTGCAACCTCCGTCCTTCGACCGAGGAGTTCAGTTACGCCTTTATTCCCAACAGCGTCAAGGACGAGATCTTCCGCGCCGCCGTCAGGGAGTCGGCCCGGTTCGCGATGGAACACATGAGCGACGTCAAGGGGCTTGACACCCCCTTCGATGTCCTGAGCCATTGCCTGGACCAGGTCGGAACAGATGGCCTGTACATGGAATTCGGGGTTTATTCCGGCACGACCATCAACCACATAGCCGCCAGGGTCGGCAGGATTGTGCACGGCTTCGATTCCTTCAAAGGGCTGCCGGAACAGTGGGGCAGCGTGCCGGCCGGCAAGTTCGCCCGCCATGGCGACCTGCCCGAGGTCCGGAACAACGTTGAACTGCACGTGGGCTGGTTTGAGGACACCCTGCCGAAGTTCCTGGAGGCGAATGATGAGCCCGTCGCGTTCCTCCACATCGACTCCGACCTGTATTCCTCGGCCAGGACCATCCTGACCGCCCTGCAACCTCGGATCGTGCCCGGTACGGTCATTGTCTTCGACGAATTTTTCAATTACCCGGGCTGGCAGGAGCATGAGTACAGGGCTTTCAGCGAGTTCATCGCCGCCTCCGGCTGCTCCTTCAGGTACATCGGCTACGCCAACCGGGGATTCTCGGCGGGGGTGAAGATCACCGGCAGGGGTTGATGCTTCCCGCGCCCAGAGAGACAGCCGGTGATTTTGATTGCCAACGGACGGCAAAGGATTTACAACCATGACCCCGGATACGGCGGCAGAACGGAAAAGCTCCGCAGCGGAGCGGAATAGAAGAGAATTCCATGCCTAAGGTTTCAGTCATCATTCCCGCGTACAATCATGAACGGTTTGTCGGCGCCGCGGTCGAGAGCGTGCTGGACCAGTCCCACGGCAACTTCGAATTGATCGTCATCAACGACGGATCAACGGACCGGACCGGCGAGGTGGTTCAGTCCTACAGGGACGACAGGCTCACCTACCTGTATCAGGATAACCAGGACGCCTACAACACCATCAACCGGGGCCTGTCCCTGGGGACCGGCGAGTATATCGCCATTCTCAATTCCGACGACGTCTATTTTCCCGACCGTCTGCGGCGCCTGATCGCCGAGCAGCAGGCCACCGGCGCCCACTGCCTGTTCACCGACGTGGTGCCCGTCTCGGATGAAGGGGTGGAATTCACCGACCCGGAATTCGGCTGGAATGTCTGGCACCGGAAAAACAGGGAATTTCACCGGGAATGCGGCGACCTGTATGCGGCCTTTCTCAAGGGCAACTTCATGGTGACCACCTCGAACCTGTTCATGACGGCCGAGGCGGCCCGGAAAGTCGGACGGTTCAGCTCCCTCCGCTATCTCCATGACTACGATTACATTTTTCGGATGATGCTGGCGTATCCCGGCAAAGTGCGATATCTTGCCGACGAAAAACTGCTCTACTACAGAATCCATTCGGGCAACACCCTGAGCGAGGCGGCAATCACAGGCCGGGAGCAGGACAGGGAGCTGATCCGGAAGTACATGCTTGCCGCGATTCCCGAGGAGAGCAGGCCCTTTGCCGCGGCCGGGGCCGACCGCCTCGTCGAGCTCGAACGGGAGCTGCAGGAGGTGAGGAGCGCCCTGGCCGGCAACATGTCCCCCGGGGTGAAGAATCTTGCCAGGCAGCTTGCCGCGGCCCTGCGGGACAAGATAAGAAAAACACTGGGCCGCACCCGTTGAAAAACAATCAGGAATTCAGCGGCCGCCCCCTGGCCGGCCATGATCCGGAAGGTTTCCCGGTATGCCGGCGGCTGGAGAATATCGCCTCGAAGTGAAAATCTTTTATTCCATACGCAAGCTGGTTGAGGAGGGACGGAGACGGTCGGCATCGCTGTCCGTCATTTCTTTCGACCTGTTCGATACCCTCCTGATCCGGCGGATTCATGACCCCGATCTGGTCAAGCTGCCGGTGGCCAGGTTTATTTCCGCCCTGGCGGAGGAAGCGGGGCTCAACTGGTCGTGGAACAGGGTCCAGCGCCTGCGCGACGACATCGAGAAGCGCCATCGGTGCGCGACCGGCGAACAGTTCGAGGATCTGGAGGCCTGCTATCCCCTGTTCATGCGGGAAACCCTGGAGGCCATTTTCGGGGAGCGGATGGAGGAGGAGCTCCTGACCCGGGTGACGGACTATGAACTGGCCATGGAGTCAACCATGCTGGTGGTGCGGCGGGAATTCGCCGACTGGCTGCGGGAGCTGAAAGCGCAGGGCAAACGGATTTTCATCATCTCGGATATTTATCTGCCCGCCTCCCATCTGGAGCGGCTGGCCGCCAATGCGGGCCTGATGGAATACGCCGAGGCGGTTGTGTCCTCGGCCGACACCTTTCTGGCCAAGGCCTCGGGCAAGGGTTTTGTCCGCCTGCGGGATGCCTACGGGCTGGATACGGCGTCATGGCTGCACGTCGGTGACAATCCCGTCTCCGACGGGCTGCGGCCGGCGGAATTCGGCATCCGGGCCCTGGTCCTGCATGACGGGTCGGAAAAATGGCGCAAGGCGCTTGTCAAGCGCTATTTCAATTACAGCAGCGGCAGGCCGTTCTGGCGCGGCCGGATACTCCAGCAGCTCATGATGCCGCTGGAAGGGGAAAACGTGGCGCGGCATCCCCTCTATATCGAGGGGTTCAATTTTTTCGCGCCGCTGATCGGCGCCATGATCCAGGAAATAGCCCGGCGCTGCCGGGAGCTGCGGATAGCGAAGATCTTCTTCCTGTCGCGCGAGGGGTGGACCTTCAAAAAGGTGTGGGAAGCGATTACCCCCCCGCTGTTCCCTGACGGGCGGCTGCCGGCCACGGAATACCTGTATGTGAGCCGGATGGCGCTGGCCGGGGCGAGCTGCGCCTACCAGGGGCTGACCAGGATTAATGCCGATATCGCCTTCCTGCCCGTGGGCAACCGCGACTTCCGGGATGTCTGCAGGATCTTCGACCTGGACGTCACCGCGCTGCTCCCTTATCTGCAGCGGCACAAGCTGACCCCCGAGACCGCCCTCAGTCCCCACCATGAAGGCTATGATCCCAAAAACAGGCTGCGGTTCAACGAGATGCTCGAGGATGACGACTTTCAGGCCGAGGTCAGGAGCAGGGTCAGGCCCTTTAACGATGCCCTGCAGCTCTATCTGGAACAGGCCGGTTTCTTTGCTCAGGGCGATGTGGCCATCGTCGACATCGGCTGGCTGGGAACGATTCAGCGCTTTCTGTACGAGGCCGTCGCCCATCGGCCGGACAAGCCCCGCTGCCACGGCTTCCTGTTCTGCGCGACCCGGGGCATTCCCTATCCGGCCACCCCGGACAACTATATCGAGGGGATCGTCTACGACCGCAACCGGTTTGACCTGGCCGGCAGTTCCGTTCTCTACGCCCGGGATGTCTTTGAAGAGGCGTGCAGGGCGCCCCATCCGACCCTGAACCGCTACCGGCTGACCGACAAGGGCTATGAACTCGAGTTCCGCCGGGTGGATGACGCAACCGGCAGGGCCGAACACGAGCAGGACAGACATTTTTCCCCCCTGCAGGAAGGAATCATCGACGGGGCGGCGCGGTTTGGGGCGGCGTCCGCCCTGCTGGGCTATTCGCTCGACGACTATAAGCCCTGGCTCAACTACCTGCTGACCAACAAGCTGGCCTTCCCGACCACCGGCGAGGTCATGAAGATCAAGCACAGGCACCATCTGGATGATTTTCACGGCGAAAAGAAACCCCTGCCCAGGTACGCCAATTCCCGGCCGCCTCTGTGGGACAGGTCGACGATGGCGCTCAGATTCAGCCCCCTGCTCAGGATCAGATATTTCCTGCGGCACATCAAGGACCGGCTCAACGAATAAGACAAAGGGATCACACGGACGACATGGACAGATCAGTACTCAATAAAAATTGCGACATCACCGGGAACCCGATTCTGCGGGTGTTCCGGCATCAACTGCTGGCCCGCTGCCTCCCCCTGGGCAATTACCGGGGCGGAGCGGGCATCAGGTGCCTGGTGATTTTTTCGCTCCTGCATTACCTCGGCAGGCCGCTGTTTGGAGTCCTGATCCGGTACGAGCGGCAATTGAACGCCCTCTACAGGTTGCGGGAGAAACTGCGGCAAGGGAATGTTGAAGAGGATTCAACCCACAGGGAAGGGGTGTAGCCAGTGGAGAGGATACGTATTTTTGCAGCGTCGTACGGAAGGGCACTGGTTTCCCTTGGTGTCGCGGCCGGAGCCTTTGTTGTTCTGCTGGGCGTGGTCCTGTCCGTCTGGCCTGCCGCCTCGGTCATTCAGATTGAGGCGGAATTCGACCACCCGGACAGCTTTCAGATCTACTACAGCAACTCCTTCCGCAGGATCAGCTTCCAGGAGGAGTATTCAAGAAAGTCGGACATGGTCGAGGAGGGAGCAAGGACAACCGTTGCCATCCAGATGGGGGACAGCCCCGTCAACAGGACCCGGCTCGACACGGGCGACCAGCCGGGTACGGTCAGAATATACGGGATTACCCTGCACAGCCATTTTGCCAAACCCGTTTACTACGACGCCCAGGCCATTCATGAGCTGTTCCGGCCGGGCAGGGAAGATGTATCCGTTGCCCTGGAAGGGGACCACGTCACCATTGTTTCCGCGGTCGAGGATCCGTATCTTGTCGCCACCGCTCCCCTCATAAAGGGAAATTTGATTGTGCCCTACGGCATTGCCCTTGCTTTTTCCGCCGTTCTGTTTCTGTTTCTCCTGCGGTTCGATTTCGCCTCCTTCCCGGCGTTTTACGACATTACGCGCAAGAAGCCCTCCTCCGGCAAAAATATCACTTCGCTCGACGGGTTGCGCGGCCTTGCCGCCCTGATCATCGTGGCCGATCACACCATCGGCCAGGTCATCGGCATAGGGGCCATCGGGGTTTGGCTGTTCATGGCCCTGAGCGGCTTCCTGCTGGCCAAACCCTTTGTAAAGCACCCGGAGAATGCGCTGTCCCTGCAATACATGACCCACTTCTTCTCCCGGCGCATCAGGCGGATTGTCCCGCTCTATTATGCTTACCTGACAGTGGTTTTTCTCATAAACATGCGATACGATGAAGCATTCCGCCACTTCATGTTCCTGCAGGGCGACGGTGTCCTCTGGGTGATCAACCAGGAGATGGTCTTTTATCTTTCCGTTCCCTTTATCATGGCGATGAATTATCTCCTGTTCCGGGGCAGGCCGTGGCTGATTATAGGCGGCCTCGCCGTGCTGACCTTCCTGACGAACAAATACCTGACCCGCGAAGTATTCTCCCTGTACGGCATGAATCGCCAGGACCTGCTGCTTTTTGCCGGCATCTTCCTCTCCGGAATGATGTCGTCCTATCTCTATTACGGCGTTTACCTGCCTTCCCGATTCAATGAGGTGTGGCATGAACGTGTCAACCGGCAGGCCTTCTCCTGGATCGGGCTGGTGCTGCTGGTCGGATTTCTGCTGGGAACGACCGGCACGATGTGGGGGATCAAGTCCATCCCCGGCCTGACATATTATCTGTGGTACGGGATAGCCGCGGCGATATTCATATTCTGTATTCTCGGAGCGGACAACACCTTCCTCGACAGACTCCTGTCCCTGATGCCGCTGCGGGCCATAGGCATTGTCAGCTTCAGCGTCTATGTGCTGCACCCGATTATCATGAAGACCCTGAGGTCGGGCATTGAACATTATACCGGAATTTTCGTTACCGGCATTCCGATGTTCATATTGACGATCACGGCAGCGTATATTGTCTCCTGCTTCACGTATGCCTTCATAGAGAGGCCCTTTACCCGGTAGGCGGCACGCCCGACCCAATGTCCGCCGGAAGTATACCTGATCGTCGGTTGAGACGGCGGCCGCAGGGCAGGTTGGGTGTTGGATGATACGGGTTTCCGGTGCGGTGATACGTTTTTTCGCGTTTAATGGATGTTGTGACAATATGAAAAGAGATATTCAGAGTCTTGGCGGCAAAACCTTCGATGTTCTTGTTATAGGCGGAGGCATTACCGGCGCCTGCATCGCCCATGACGCAGCATTGCGCGGACTTGCGGTCGCCCTTGTCGAGAAAAGGGATTTTGGCGGATTTACTTCCTCCGCCTCATCCAAACTGCTGCATGGCGGGATTCGCTACCTTCCCAAGGCCCAGTTTTGGAAAATACGGGAATCTGCGAGGGAACAGGCAATCCTGCAGCATGTGGCGCCGCATTTGACCCAATGGGTGCCGTTCCTTATCCCGACCAGGAAAGAAGCACTGGTGCAGGGAGCCCTTGCCCTGAAGGTCGCAATGTATATCTATCGGGGGATTTGCGCCGGATTGACCGAACTCATCCGTGACTCAGGGAAAAGACCGCCCGCTGCGCGATTTTATCGGCCCGGCGAACTGTTTCAGCGTGTTCCCTTCTTAAAAGGAATCGGGGGGATCACCGGCGCGCAGGAGTTGTGGGAATCCCATATGTACAGTTCCGAGCGAATGGTCCTGGCATTCGTCAAGACCGCCGTCCATAACGGCGCCGCGGCCGCCAATTATGCCGAGGTTGTCGAATTGTTGAGGGAGGGATCCCGGGTCGCCGGCGCCCTGGTAAAAGATGTCCTGACGGGGACGAGTTTTCCGGTCAGGGCCGCTCTGGTCATCAATGCCGCGGGTCCTTATGTCCAGTCGGTAAACAGAAGCGTCCCCGCCTTGCAACTGAAAAAGGAAATAACGGGATTTTCACGGGGGGTCCACCTGGTCACCAGGCAGTTGGAAGACAGGTACGCCCTTGCCTTGACGACCAGACAGAAGACAGAGGGCCTGATCACCAGGGGCGGACGTCATTTTTTTATCATTCCGTGGCGCACCCGGTCCCTGATCGGAACCACCAATGTGCCGTTCAGCGGCAATCCGGATGACATACAGGTCAGCGAAAAGGATATCGAAGAATTTCTGGAGGAAATCAACAGGTCCGTGCCAGGTCTCAATCTGACCAGGAGCGATGTGTCTTACGCATTTACGGGTCTCTACCCCCTGATTTCAAGGAAAGTAAAAAAGGATACCTACCAGGGGACCGGGGACTACCAGATCATCGATCACAGCAGAGCTGATAATATCGACGGTATTGTCACCGCCCTGGGGGCAAAGTATACTACCGCCCGCCTGGTGGCCGAGAAAACCGTCAACCTGGCCGCAGGCAAATTGCCCACCCCGTCCTTCCCCTGCCGGACGGTTGAGGTCAGGCTGAGTGAAGGGAATATTGAGGACCTGGAAGAATTCAAACACCGTTGCCTGGAGAAATATTCTTCCCGCCTGGATCAGGAAGTCATCACCCACCTGATTCGGTATCATGGCACGGAAATCGAAAATGTTGTCGAAACCGGTCTCCAGAAGAACATGCTGATCAGGCTGCACCCTGAAACGTTTACCCTGGAAGTTGAAGTGTACCTGGCCGTAGCGGAGGAAATGGCCCAAACCCTCGAAGACGTCGTATTCAGGAGGACGGGTCTGGGGACCCAGGGTCATCCCGGACAGGAAGCACTGGCCAGGTGCGCGGAGATCATGGGCGACCTCCTGGGTTGGGATGGGCAGGAACGGGAACGACAGATAGCCACGATTAATGAAAGGTATCGTTATCGGTCGGGTTGACGGGAATTCCGGCGCCCGCCATCTGCTGAAAAAAATCCCGCAGGAAAACTGTGCGTACGTTGAAGGTAATTCATATCGCTCCGACCCCATTTTTTGCCGATCGGGGGTGTCACATCCGCATTCGCAACGAAATTTATTCGTTACGGGACCAGTCCGTCAGGATTATCCTCTGCACCTATCATCACGGTAAGGGATTCGACGATATCGATATACGGAGGATACCCCGCATACCCGGCTACAATCAACTGGAGGCCGGATATTCTCCATTCAGATTCATTGCCGATATCTTCCTGTTCCTGCTGGTACTCAGGACGGCCTGGCGGGAACGGCCGGATATATTGCATGCCCATCTCCACGAGGGCGCCCTGATCGGCTGGTTTGTGCGCATCCTGCTTTTCTGGCGGCGGCTCCCCCTGATAATGGACATGCAGGGCAGTCTTGCCGGCGAGCTGGCTGCCTACGGGGCCTTTCGATCGGTCCCCGCCGTCCTCAGGTTATTTCATCATGTTGAACGGATTATCTGCGGATTCCCGGACTTCTTTTTCTGCTCATCCGAGGCGAGCTGCAGGCTGCTTGTCGAGAATTTCCGGATCAAACCGGATAAAGTCCTGCTTCTCCAGGATGTGGTGCCGGATGATTTTTTTGCAGAGCGTGACCGGGATCTCTGGAAAGGGAAATTCCATATCCCGGGTGATAAAAAGATACTTCTGTATACGGGATCTTTGCTTGCAGGCAAAGGAATTCACCATGTGTGGGAGGCCATGCGGACATTGTCCAGCCGGCGGCAGGATCTTTTCTGGCTGCTGGTCGGCTATCCCCTGGAGGACACCAGGGATTTCGTCAGGGAGAATAATCTGGAAAATATCTGTCTGCTTCCGGGACAGGTGCGGTACGACGAACTGCCTTTCTGGCTGACGGTCGCGGATCTGGCCCTGGAGCCGAAAAGCGATGATGCGGGTGAAGCCAGCGGCAAGGTTCTTCATTACATGGCCGCCGGTCTGCCGATTGTTTGCTTCCCCACCGGCAACAACAGGAAGATTTTGTCCGATACCGGATTCTTTGCCGAGTCCCTCACCCGGGAAGCGTATATTGAAGCAGTTGTCGCAGCGCTTGACAACCCGGAAGATGCCGTGAAGAAAGGAAGAAGGAACCGGGAGATCGCCCGGACAAACCACTCAATGGCAGCTGTCCAACAGAAACTTATGGACAGATATTCTACACTCGCGGCAAAAGATCGATGAAAATCGGCCGCATGGTTTAGTTCTTGCCTCACAGCTGAAAATAATGTAGGTTCGTTCTCTTTCAATCTTTTTGATGAAAACTCCGGTGTCGGTTTCCCCTCCTCGTTGATTTTCTTGAAAACAGCCGGCTTGAAATAATGTGCGGTATAAGCGGATTCAACTGGAACGATGAGACATTGGCCAGGAAAATGGCCGGTCAGCTTGTTCATCGCGGTCCTGACCAGGAGGGAATATTCTGTTGTGACGGGATGTCCCTTGCCCACCGGCGCCTCTCCATCATTGACCTGAGTGAGAACGGCCGGCAGCCGATGTTCAATGAGGATCAATCGGTCTGTCTGGTTTTCAATGGAGAAATCTACAATTTTCAGGAACTGCGCCGCGAACTGCAGCAGAAAGGTCACGTATTTACAAGTCGATCCGATTCAGAGGTCATACTCCATGCCTACGAGGAATACGGGATCGATTCCGTTCACCGGCTGCGCGGCATGTTCGCCTACGGCCTGTATGACCTGAACAGAAAAAAGCTTTTTCTTGTCCGGGACCGGGTGGGCATCAAGCCGCTGTACTACTCTTTTACCGGCGGAAAATTAATTTTTGCCTCGGAAATCAAGGCCATTCTCCAGCATCCGTCAGTGGAGCGGCGCGTCAACTATCAGGCATTATACGACTATCTCGGCTTTGAATTCGTGCCGGCGCCCGAGACCATGTTCAGCGGCATCTACAAGTTGCCGGCAGGGCATCTCCTCGTCCACGAGGATGGCTCCATCCAAGTCAGGGAGTACTGGGATTTACACTTCAAACCCCGGGAGGCGGCCCCTTCTTTCGCAGAGGCGGTTGAACGGCAGAAAGCGCTCCTTGATGAGGCGGTCAGCAGTCACCTGGTCAGCGATGTGCCGCTTGGCGTTTTTCTTTCGGGCGGCCTGGATTCAAGCTGCATAGTCGCCTTGATGAGAAAACATATCAACGGACCGCTCAGGACGTTTACCATCGGGTATAAAGACAAGAGTTTCAGTGAACTTGATTACGCCGAGATTGTCGCCCGCCATTGCGGCACGGAGCATCAGGTTCTCATGCTCGATGATCTCTCTCCGGCGTATGTTGAAAAGGTGCTCTGGCATCTTGATGAACCTATGACCGACCTTTCGACCGTTCCCCTGTATCTGCTCTGCAAGGAGGCAAGGGAGCATGTGACGGTCTGCCTGTCGGGAGAGGGGGCGGATGAAAGTTATGCCGGTTATGACCGTTTCAAAGCCAGCCGGATAGACAACTGGTTCCGGCTGCTGCCGGCTGCCGTCCGCAGGCACCTGATCGGCCGGCTTGCCGCCGGACTCCCTGACCAGCCGCAGAAGAAAGGAATGGTCAACATGCTCAAGCGTTTTGTCGAAGGAGCCAATCTTGACCCGTCCGGCAGTCATTTGCGGTGGCAGTATTTCCTGAACGAGGGCCTGGAGCAGAATTTGTTTTCTGAAATGATGAAAGGCCGGATCACCAGGGACCCTTTCCGTCAGGTGAGGGATTATGCCGGGAAATGCGACGCCGAAGACCAGGTAAACCGGGAGATCTACCTGGATATGCGATTCATGATGACAGACAGTGTGCTCATGAAGGTGGATCGAATGAGCATGGCAAGTTCCCTCGAAATCCGGGTGCCGCTGCTCGATCATGTTCTGGTTGAATTTCTCGCCGCGCTTCCCGGCGACTGGAAATTAAAGGGAATGCAGACAAAACATATTTTTCGCGCCGCCCTGGCCGACCTCCTGCCCGACAGTGTCGTGAACAGGGGAAAACAGGGGTACAGCCTGCCGGTCAAGCATTTATTGCGGGATGAACTGAAAGGATATATGCAGGAATTGCTCAATGATTCACCGATTATTCGCGAAAGTCTGGATGTCGGGTATGTCAATCTCCTCATCGATGAGCATTGCAGCCTGAAGCATAATCACAACCATATATTATGGGCACTCATCAATACGGCCATCTGGCATAACCGGTTTTTCAGGTGAGTCGTTTGATGTCCCTGTATGAGACCAAATAAACTTTTGAGGCGGAAATGAAAATACTGGTTACCGGGGGTACCGGTTTTACGGGCAAGGCCCTGGTGAAAAGATTGCTTGAGCAGGGGCACCAGGTGGTCGCGCTGGATTACCGGGAAGGGTTGAAAACCGAGGAGCTGCGCACCTGGGGCGCGGAGGTCGTCATCGGTTCCGTCACGGACAAGGACGTTGTCCGCAGGTGTGTGCGGGGTGTGGAAGTTGTTCATCACCTGGCCGCGGCATTCCGGGAACTGGATGTTCCCAACAGTTATTACCGGGAGGTGAATGTCGAGGGGACGCGCAACGTCCTGGAAGCGGCCAGGGCAGCCGGGGTGAAACGTTTCATTTATTGCTCGACCTGCGGTGTTCACGGCAATGTGGATAACCCGCCCGGTGACGAAAATGCGCCGATCAACGCGGCGGATTACTATCAGCAGACAAAATATGATGCCGAGCCCATCGTCCTGGACTACCACCGAAAAGGGTTGACATCGGTTATCCTGAGGCCCGCGGCTATTTACGGGCCGGGGGACCCCGAGCGGTTTTATATGATTTTCAAGAGAGTTGCCGGGGGGACGTTCCCCATGTTCGGCAGCGGAAAAACGTTGTATCATCCCCTCTATATTGACCATCTGGTTGACGCTTTCCTCCTGGCCCAGGAAGATGGGAAAGGGGACGGAGAAGCGTATCTGATCGCCGACGAGGAGTATGTCGGGATTGAAGACCTGGTCAGGAAAACAGCAGAAGCGCTGGGCGTTCAGGTCAAGATACCGCATTATCCTCTCTGGCCGCTCATCATCGCCGGACATGTCTGTGAAAAAGTCTGCAAGCCGTTTCACATCAAGCCTCCCATATTTCCCCGTCGGGTGGACTGGTACAGGCAGAACCGGGCATTTGACATCAGCAAGGCCAAGAGGGACCTGGGCTACGCGCCGACTATCACTCTTGACGAAGGGTTGAAGAGGACGGCCGCCTGGTACAAGGCGGAAGGATACCTTTAGATTCCGATGAACAGGCCCCGGGGGGCGAACAGTGACCCGGCATCCTCACGGCGCGGTGCTTCGTGCACCGGTCCGGGAAGGGGCAACATAATCGCCTCCGGAAACCATTCGTGTTGCCCGGTATCGGCCAACAAATCCGTACAGGACAGTTTCCCCGTCGCATATGGTTTTTAGCTCAACAATTTTTCTGTTTCAGGTCCTGCCGTTAACCCTGTTGGCCTATCTTCTTGCCGGCAGGAGCGTCAGGAATCTCGTCCTTCTTGTTGCCAGCCTTATTTTCTACACCTGGGGCGAAAATATTTTCGTTCTGATAATGCTTTTCTCCATCACGGCCAATTATATCTTCGGCCTGCTGATCGACAGGGCGCGGAAAAATGGAAAAAGCGGCAAGAGCGCTCTTATTGGTGCATTGGCCGCCAATCTTGGCCTGCTTGGCTTTTTTAAATATGCCAACTTTATCGTTGACAATCTGAATGGTATTCTGACGTGGTTGCAGTTCGAACCGGTGATCTTCCAGGAGGTGCACCTCCCCATCGGGATTTCCTTTTTCACCTTCCAGGCAATGTCCTATGTCATTGACGTATATCGGGGCGATGCCCGGGTGCAGAAAAATCCCGTCAACATTGCCTTGTATATTTCCTTGTTTCCCCAGCTCATTGCCGGCCCGATTGTCCGTTATCACGACATCTCTTCCCAGATCACACGGCGCACGACCGGGATCGACGATTTCAGTTACGGGGTGCGGAGATTCATCATCGGATTGGGAAAAAAGGTTCTTGTGGCCAATGTTCTCGGGGAAACGGCGGATTATATTTTTTCCCTGCCGCCGGACAGGGTTCCCGTCGGCCTGGCCTGGGTGGGGGCTGTTTCCTATACTCTGCAGATATATTACGATTTTTCAGGGTATTCCGATATGGCCATCGGACTTGGCAGGATGTTCGGTTTCCGCTTCCTGGAAAACTTCAATTATCCCTATATCTCCCGTTCGATACGGGAGTTCTGGCGGCGATGGCACATTTCCCTGTCCTCGTGGTTCAGGGATTATCTGTATATTTCTTTAGGAGGCAACCGGAAGGGACCGTCCAGGACATACCTGAACCTGGTGATCGTCTTTTTTCTCTGTGGCCTGTGGCATGGCGCCAGTTGGACTTTCATAGTATGGGGTCTGTACCACGGGTTCTTTCTTGTGCTGGAAAGAACAGCTCCGGTGCATTTTGTTCTCGAACGCCTTCCCAGGGCATTGCAGCATCTCTATACGATGCTGGTTGTCATGGTCGGCTGGGTGATTTTTCGGGCGGAAACATTTGCCCATGCTCTGGGATACCTGCGGGCCATGGTCGACTTCTCCACTCCCCCCCTGTATAATTCGCAGATTTTTCTGCACCTGAACAACGAATTTTATCTGGTGCTTGCCATTGGGATTATTTTTTCCGCCCCGGTGTATAAGCACATTGAAAAGCGGGCAGGGGACTTTCTGCCGGCCGGATCTTCACTTTCCGGCAAGCTGGCCGGCGGCCTTGGCTCGGTGGCGGGCATCTGCTTTTTACTCTTTATCTTCCTGTATGCCATCGCCAATATCATGAGGGGCTCCTATAATCCCTTTCTCTATTTCAGGTTTTAGGGGAAATGCCGCAATTCACCGGAGCATTGAAACAAGGGTTGGCAGGTTTGGCCGCCTATGCCGTGCTGGGAGGAGGATTTCTGCTCCTGTGCGTGCCGGACAAGATTGTCTCCGATTTTCAGGCCGGTGAGTGGGAGAGCCTGTCCATCCGGCTCGGCCTGATAACTCTCGCCAGCCTGATCGTTGCATCGCGGCTGACCAGGCCCATTTCCATTACAACGCCTCAGGCCGGCAAGGGTTTTTTCCTCTGTCTCATTTTTCTGGGAGTCCTGTTTTATCCCCTCTTCTCCCAATATTCCCAGGTGGGGAAAAACATGAAGGAAGTGGCTGCCTCCATATCGAGTGAGCATGATGCTCCCGGGGGAAAAATTCTCGCCCTGGCCAGAACCTTTCCCGAAAAATACGAGCAGCATGCCGAGGACCATTTCAAGCTGCCGGATGCTTTCATCCAGCTCGAAGCCTTTATCAAGGTGTTTGGTTTGGGCATATCGCCCAATACCAACATCGCCGTCGGCAAAAACGGGTTCTACTTTGAAGGCTGGGGGGCGAGAAAGGTGGAGAAAGGAATAACGGAAAGTTTTGACAATATTGCCGATTATATGGGGCACATACCATTTTCCGATAACGAGCTGCGTCAATGGAAAAGAGTTCTCGAGGAGAGGAGCTACTGGCTCAGGGAGCAGGGAATTGATTATGTTTTTGTCCTGGCGCCGACCAAGGCCTTCGTCTATCCCGAATATCTCCCTGCCCGTCTGCAGCAAGTGAAAAAAGGGGTCACCAGGTACGAACAGCTGTCAGGTTTTCTGCAAAATCATGCCGATGTTCATTTCGTTGATCTGCTGCCTCCTTTGCTGGAGGCAAAGGCAAACAGGTCGTATCCGCTTCTTTTTTACAAAACGGATTTTCACTGGAATTTTTACGGGGCATTTGTCGTCTACAAGGCGATTATTGACAAGATGAGCGGCTTTTTCCCCCAATATGCATTGCCGCGGCCGGAACTTGATGATTTTGAACTGAAAATCGACGAACACTGGGTCCATGAACGTTTCATGTATATGCTGGGGCTGCCGCCTTCTTTGTACAGGAATGAACATTACATCACCCTGGTTCCGAAGCCGGGCGGGCTCTATGACCATGCGCTGGATATCCCCCCCGAGGGAATTTACGATGTCTATCCTCCCGAGCGGCCGATTTACGCCGAGGACGGGACGGCCATGAATATTCCCCTGCTTCTCAACCCGAAGGCTCCGATACAATCGATTCTCCTGCTTGGAGATTCATTCATGGAAAAATGCGTGTATTTTTTCAGCGCAAACGCCCAACGGGTATTGAATTACCGGACCATAGTCAACTTTCCTGAGAAGATTTTCCGCCATGAGAAACCTGATATTGTGGTGCAGGAGATCCTCAATATGTTTATTCTGCGGCCTCCCCCGCAGAATCCTCCAGGTTTGCGGAAAAGTTACCTCAGGGGGAAGTTTCGCGACTGCGGGGATAATATCCTTTTTCGGGCGGATTCGGAGGGTTTCGTTGAGAAAAGGCAAGACGGGCGGAGTTACTGGGAGGTGACCCTGCCCGACATGAAGCCGATGAAAGCCGAAGAGGTTCGCCTGGTGAAACTGGAACTGCACGGCAATGGGCCGGGAAAAGCGGCAATCGGTTTCATGGGAAGCGACGGCAGGCAGCTCGCCAAATCCGTCCACGACATTACTCCCGGTCATAATGTGCTTTTTCTGGAGGCGCCGATGGAGCCGGCCGCAAGTATGACCATCTCCCTTGTGCAAAAAGAAGATGCCCTTGATTTCAGGTCCATCGAGGTGAGATCGGACCTTGACATATAAACTCGGGGTTCCGGTCTCGATCTTTTGCAGAGGGTGAACCGAAAAATTCCCAGAAATCGCTTGAAACGACTGAAACCGGAATCTCCAATTGGAATGAAAACTGGATAACGAGCATGACGGAGCAAGAAGAAAACAGTGAGAGCAATCCGGCGCACGGACGTAAAAAGGGGCGGCTTCTCATATTTATCGTTGCCTACAACGCTGAACGGACCATTGAGAGCGTGCTGAAACGGATTCCCGTAAGCCTCTCGGATTCCTATGAAGTCGAAGTGCTTATTATCGACGACTCGTCCCAGGACGAGACGTTTTTCCGCAGTGAAACGATCAGGCGGGCAGGGGTTATTCCGTTCACCATGACCGTTCTTTTCAATCCTGTGAACCAGGGCTATGGCGGGAATCAGAAGATAGGATTTCATTATGCGATAAAAAATGATTTTGACTGGGTTGCATTGGTCCACGGTGACGGTCAGTACGCACCCGAGTGTCTTCCGGACCTTGTTGGTTCGCTGGCAAAAGGTGAGGCGGATGCGGTTTTCGGATCGAGAATGATGGAGGGCTATGCCGCCCTGAAAGGAGGCATGCCTTTTTACAAATTCGTCGGTAACAAGATCCTGACCCGGTATCAGAATTTACTTCTGCGGACAAATCTCAGCGAGTTCCACAGCGGATACAGGCTGTATTCCACCCATGCATTGGCGAAAATCCCCTTTGAACTGAACAGCAACGACTTCCATTTTGATACGGAGATTATTATCCAACTGGTCTTTGCGGGGCAGAAGATCAAGGAGTTGCCGATTCCGACTTTTTACGGCGAGGAAGTTTGCCATGTCAACGGCCTGAAGTATGCCTGGGATGTGTTTCGCACCACTTTGCACGCCAGGGTGCAGAAATACCATATCTTTTACGATCGGAAGTTTGATTGTATTCCTGATGAGGCCGACGGTTCACAGGCATGGGAACGGTTTTCGGCCGAGGCGCTCATCATGGGTGATATCAGGCAGAATTCGAGGATCTACGTTCTGGGAGACGCGAGCAGTCATTTTCTCTCCGCATTGCGGGAAAAAGGGCACAGTGTGACGGTGGAGCGCCGGGGAATTCTGCAATCCGACCTGCAGGACTGCAAGGATATCGACTATCTTGTGATGATCGATGACACGGACCTGGCCCAACAGCCGGAAAAACTTATTGAGAAGCTGCAGGAACTCTGCCGGCTCTATCCCGACGTAAAGATTGTTATGGCGGTGGGGAATATCGGCTTCATCGTGACTCGGCTCCTTCTGCTTTTCGGCAGGTTCTCCTATACCAGGAAAGGAATCCTCAGCCTCCGTCATTTTCGTCTTTTTACCCTGCGAACGCTGAAAAAACTGTTCTCGCAGAACGGATTTGACTGCGAAAAAATCATCGGCGTGCCGATTCCCTACAATCAGTTCATTGCTTCGAAAGGCATCGCCCCTGTTCTTTCGAAAATTCACATGGCCTGTATCAGGCTGCGCCCTTCGCTCTTCAGTTATCAGTTGCTCATATACGTCAAGCCGAAATATTCGCTTGAATACCTGCTTGCCAAAGCCATCCGGGTCTCAAGGGAAAGACAGTCGGAAATCGGCGAAGGAGCCGAGCGGTAAACGTCTATTCAACAATAAACTTACTGCCGGAGGGGAGATCGAGATCCTTCCGTTCGAGCCGCCGGGCATCTTTACTCAGGCTTCCGACCCGCACCGTGGGAGAGAGAAAGGGGGGTTTCAGGTTATCGGTTCGCAGGATGACATATTGGTTCCGCTCGTCAAGTCCGAGCTCCTCAACCAGGTGGATGGTCTGCACAAAGGCAGGGATTGCGGGCAGGATATCTATCTGTCCTTTCTCGGGATGACGGATATTGTCGGTTACGACCAACAGCAGGAATGCTGTCAGGACGCCGGCTTGAAGGAAAACATGGGGGCGGAATTTTTCAAATAATCTGTCAACGGTGAAAAGAATAAATGCCAGCCAGAAAAACTGTGAAATATAAATATGGCAGGGAAAAACGGTTCCGTAAAGAATCGATTTGATGCTGAGGAAGAACGGAGCAAGAGATCCTGTTATAACGGCAGCAATTATAATAGAAATTTTAATATAAAAAGAATCCTTGCGTAATATATATAATGCAGAAAAAATGGATAGGAATAAAAGGGCGATATGGATCGTCGATACTTTATCCAGAAGATCAAGGAAAAGTATTCTGTCGGTAAACACCTCAGTTGCCCAGCTCCTGAAGCGCTCATTAAAGATATTGTTAATCTGGATGGTATTCTCCCTCACTGAGAGTGAATACATGGCAACAACAACAATTATCCAGATATAAAAAAGACTCCTCTGTAAATTTCTGAAAAGAAAAATTAAGAGGATCGATATTGGCAGGGCCACTACTGAATATGGGCCTGACCATATCAATAATGCTGAGACTGGATATAATATTGGATTAACTTTTGATCGCGTCGTTGTCGCCAAAATTATCAGCAATAATAATATTACGACATTGTACATCTGGAACGTTAATGAGTTGTAGTAAAATATATGGTTCATCCCTGACAGTCCGAGGACAATGGGGGCAGCCAAGATCATGAAACGATTCCGGATAAGTCCCGTGAAAAGAAATCCCAATGCGGTCGCAATCCCCATGGTCAAGGAAAATACTTGATAAAGAATCGGATGCAGCCTGACGTCAAGCATGGCGACGGCCCAGGCCACAATGTTGTTTAAAATATTGAAATATCCGTTTGGATGATGAAAAACAGCATAGGAAAAGGAACGGGTCCCGCCGTAATATACGTTGAAATAGTGACCGGCATCTTCCATGTACAGGCTTGGATGGAGTATGTTCTCCCATGAGCGGATGAACAGGGCGGCCATGAAAATCACCATGGACAGAATAGTGAATTTGCGCTGATCGGCAAAATGGTTGCCGGAATATTCGGGGGATGGTTCCTGGAAGAAAAATCTGCGTAAATTCGGCATTATATGTCTCTCGCTTGTTGTCATGGCCAAAAAAATGAAGTAATCTGAAAAATTTGGTTAGAACATGATCCCGCTTCCCGTGGGGTGATCGCCTCCGGGTCGGGTGGGAAAAAAGTGTTGCGGTGGACAGGGTACATTTTCTGCCGTCGGCGCACTCGGCGCGCCTGCCTTGCTCCGGCTTCTTCGTTGGCCTGAAGTCATGGCGGTTCGCCGGAGGGGCTCGATTTCCGGTTATGCTTCCACCGGCATTGGGACAAAACATTGCGGCGAATCCCATGCTGTATACTATGATTGAAAAATCTATGCAAAAGAAGAAAACGGCAAGGATGGGTTTGAGGAAATGACAACGACCAGGAAGTGCCTTTTGTTGTTGCTGCTGGGAGCGTTGCTCTCGGGCCTCTTTCATTTCCAGATTGTCCGGAAGGCGGTCGTGGACCTGACCGTCAAGACTGATGCCAGAACCACCCTGAAAATTTACTGGATCCAAGAAGGGGAGCCGTTTACGGAAAAAAGAATGGCCCGGATAGTCTTGAAACCGGGCCGGCAACAATACAGCTTCCGGATCGGGGACCTTGCGAGGATTGATTCCATTCGCATAGACCCCTCCGACGAAAAACCTGCCCAGGTGACTCTCAAGGAGGTCCGTATCGGCCAACAAGGCTATTCGCCGATAACATTGCAGGGCAGGGAAGACCTCACACAGCTTGAAGTCCTCGAAGGTGTGGAGGAGGTTATATTGGAAGAAGAAGGCATTACCATTGTGCCGGCGGGGATCGATCCCCAACTGCTGTTCTCGCTGCCGCCTTTGTCCCCCAAACCCGAGATCCTGTCTGAGGCGCCCAGGATCATTTTCATTTTTCTGCTGGTGCTGTGTCTTGCTTTTCTTCCTTCCTCCGTATTTGCGGGGTATAAGTATATTCCCTACCTGGTCGTTGTTGTCCTGACCCTTGCGGCCGTCATGGCTTTTATCAGCAAGAACAACATGCATCCCGATGAATATGTTCATGTTGCCGCGGCGGAATATTATCAGGATCACATTTTGCCGCCCAGGATAGGCTCCCCTGAAATAATTAATACGTACAGTGTTTACGGGGTGTCCCGCCTGCATTCCGGCGAGATAGTCTATCTGATCGCCGGTAAATTCATGAAGATTCTGGAACCGCTCCACTTCGATCCCTATCTTACGCTTCGCCTGTTTAACCTGCTGCTCCTTGCCGGTTTGATGGTTTTTGCCATGGGCAGCAACGATTTCAGACTGATGGCTTTGCCGCTCTTGATATCGCCTCAGATCTGGTATGTTTTCAGCTATTTCAATTCAGACGGCTTCGCCCTGTTCATCGCATTGCTCACCGGTTATCAGATCGCGGTGCCGAGCTCCATGTTTCATAGGTACGTTGAGAACAGAAGTGAAGGCAGGGCGTTCCCTTATGCAGTGACATTGGGTTTCCTCTTTGGACTCCTGCTTCTGTTGAAGCAGAATTATTATTTCTTCTGTATGTATCTCTTTCTCTACTTTGTCTGGAAAGTTATTTTTGAGAAATTCCCCCTGCGCAAAGAAAATATAGTCAGGATAGGAGTGATTGCAGTCCTTGGAGTGTCGCTGTTCGGGATCTTCCGAGTCGCTGATTATGCGGTAAATGATTTTGAAAAAGAGCAGAAATTGCTGGAGGCCAGAGAAAATTTCGCCCATGAACTGTTCAGGCCGAGTACCCCGCTCCATTTGAAACATGCCCACCTGCAGATGAAAGAACGGGGAACAACGCTGAAATATTTTATTCTGATCGACAGATGGGCGGAGAAGTCTTTTTGGACCTCATTCGGCGTTTACGGCTATACCGCCATTACCGCTCAATATGCCTATTATGATCTGGTCAGAATATGCGGCGCGCTGTTCCTGGCCCTGGTCATCGTCTGGACATGTGTCAGGGGAGGTCTGTCCGGCAATACTCTGCTTGGCATCACTCTTTTGTCTTTCCTCGCGCTCGTCGTGGTTGCTCTCTATCTTGCCTGGACGGACAATTTCCAGGCCCAGGGCAGATATTTTCTTCCCCTAATAGCCATGTTTTCGATATTATTGTATAAAACGGAACGTCTGCTGCCTCGGATCTTCTTCCAGCCCTTGCTGGTCGTTCTGTTCATTCTGTCATTATACAGTTTTATTTTTGTCGGCCTGTACGACGTTGCCATGTATGCAAACTGCCTGTGATCAGGACATGTTCGCTGATGCAGCAACCCCGTTGCCATTGCCGTGCCGGGGCTGCCGGGGCAGGAACAGGAAAACGGAGAGCAGGAAAAGCAGGTAATGAAAAAAACACACGATGCTGTCACCGGCAGGGGATCGGCACTCAGCAGATATCAGGAAACAATGGTGGGTTCTCACTCATTCCTCAGTCTGCTGTATTTCGAATGGTGCATGCTCCTCGGCTGTTTTCCGGGGGCGTTTGGAATCGCGCTCAGAAAAATTTTCTGGCCGAGGATGTTTGGTTCGTGCGGCAGGGGCGCGGTGTTCGCCGGGGGGATAGTGGTCCGCCATCCGAACCGGATCCGCATCGACGACAACGTCGTCATCAGTGAAAACTGTGTTCTTGACGGCAGATCCTCGGAGTCCGATGCAACCATCCATATCGGCAGGAACGTCATCATGTCGAATCAGGTCATGCTCTCCTGCAAGGACGGCTCAATAACGATTGGCGAAAATACGGGTATTAATGCGCAAACAATTATACAGTCAACGAACGGGTGCCCGGTGGTTATCGGCAGGGATTGCATACTGGGCCAGGGATGTCTTGTCATCGGAGGGGGGAGCTACAATTTCGACCGGCTGGATATCCCTATTCGCAAACAGGGGATTCGGAATGACGGCGGGGTGGAGATCAGGGAGGATGTCTGGCTCGGCGGCAAGGTGACTGTTCTTGGAGGGGTGGTCCTTGGCAGGGGCGCGGTTGTCGCCGCCGGGGCGGTTGTGACACGGTCCATTCCCGAATACGGCATATGTGCGGGGGTGCCGGCAAAGATCATGAAAAACAGAAGAGATCGCAACGGATACGGGTGACAGATGAAGTCCGGAAGAGCCCTTTTTTTTCTTTTCAAATTTCTCGTCAGCGGTATCCTCTTTTTTCTGCTCTACCAGCAAACGCCCCTGGAAAAGATTCTCGCCCTGTTCGCCGAGTGCAATTTTCTCCTGCTCATCCTGGTTTTTTGTATTCTGCTGGCCAATACGACCTTCAGCGCCCTCAAGTGGCGGATCCTCCTTCTGAGCGATGGTGTGGATATTTCTTTGCGCAAGCTTGTCGTCAGTTACCTTATCGGCGGTTTTTTCAATGTATTTCTTCCGTCAAATATCGGGGGGGATTCATACAGAATTTACGATGTCGCCCAAAAAAGCAAGCAGACGGTAAAATCCGTCGCCTCCGTTCTTGCCGATCGCCTGACCGGATTCTTCGCTCTTGTCTGTCTCAGTCTCATTTCGTCATTGCTGGCGGCGCCCCGGATGGAAAATTTCACCATTGTCCTCCTGCCCCTTGGATTGCTGCTGCTGCTCCTTGTCGCGCTGTATATGGTATGGAAGAGGAAACCGGTGCTCAGGGTGCTGCGCATAACTTCCCTGGACCGTTTTCCGGCCCTTGTGGGCATCGTGGAGAAGTTTTTTGCAACGTTTTCCCGATACGGCTCGGCGCCGCGGACTGTCAGGCGGGTCATGCTTATTTCCTTTATCTTCCAGTTTCTTATGATTCTGGCGGTGTACCTCATGGCGCTTTCCCTGCATGTCGCTGTTCCTTTCATGTATTTCGGCGCCTTTGTCCCGCTGATTACCCTGATGGAGGCCGTGCCGATATCCATTTACGGCATAGGGGTCAGAGATGTCGGTTATGTGTATTTCTTCGGCCTGGCAGGGATGACCGATCTGGAAACCAGGTCGCTGGCCCTGCTGTTTCTCGCCATGACCCTTTGCTATTCAATGATCGGGGGGCTTTTGTATCTTGTCCGGGCGTTTTCGCCGAAGAGAACCGTTGACCGTGTCGTTTAATCGTATCTGTTTTCTGCAAGGATTGATGTTCGATGAATAAGGCCGTTTTCAGTACCAATTTTTCTCATATTCTCCTTTCCGCCGGAGTTTCCGGCATGCTCATTGCCGTATTGATACATGCCGCCACGTCTTCGGCTGAACCTTCCGTATGGCCGTCGCTGGTTGCCGCCCTGACCGGTGTTCCCCTGCTGATGGTTGTTCTGTATTGCGCCGCGGTACTGGTGCGATCGGTGTTGGGGGCGTTTCGCTACGGCCTGCTGCTGAAATCATCCGAACCCGATCCTCCCGGTTTTTTCCATCTGCTTCTGGTGACGGTCAGCCGCAATATGTTTGTCGACATGCTTCCCGCCAGGCTGGGGGAATTAAGCTACATCGCCATGCTCAACCGGGGGTATTCGGTCAGCGCCCAGTCCTGCCTGTCTTCCCTGGCCATCAGTTTTGTTTTCGATTTAGTGGCCCTGAGCGTTATGATCGCGGGGATAATCCTTTATCAACTGCTGACAATCGGCCTGCAGCTCTGGGTGATCGGGGTATTGGGGATGTTGATCGTGGTCATCGCCACGCTGTTGTTCTTTCTTTTTCCGTTTCTCGAGTATGGTACGACACTTCTCGCCCGTACCTCGTGGGGCAGCAGGGGCCTTGCCGGCAGGATCGTCGCCTTGCTGCGGAAAACGGCGACAGCGCTGCAGCAGACAAGAAAAGCAGGGATTCTCGGCCGCTTGCTCCTTCTTTCGCTGGGTATCCGTTTGAGTAAATATCTGGGGCTGTATTGTTTGTTTTTCGGGGTTGTCGCGACCCATTTTGCCGACATCTCAACCCATCCTGTTTCGGTTCTGATAGCGCTTGTCAGCGCGGAGGCCGGAGCCAGCCTGCCGGTTCCCACGTTCATGAGTTTCGGCACCTATGAAGCGACAGGGATGCTTGCCATGGTCGCCCTGGGAGCGAGCCGGTCCGCCTCGCTGGTTATCATGCTGGGTCTGCACATATTGAGCCAGATCGTCGACTACACCCTTGGGGGCATCGCCCTGATCACTTTTCTGGTCAGGACCGGTTCGCTCCACCTGCATAAAGGCGCTTCTTTTTTAGCGCTCAATAAACGCTACCTGCTGGTCTCATTCTTTCTTTTTTGCGGCGGCATGCTTTTTCTTGCCGTGCAGATTAAGGGCCTGCAGAAACAGGGTTCCCTGGTTGCCCCGGACAGCGGGGAGGTCGTGCCGGTTGAGCAGAACGAGGGGCTGAACGAGAACTTCCTGAACGAAGCAGAGGGGTTTGTTGTCTGGAGCTCCAACAGGTTCGGCAATCACGATATTCTCAAACTGACCCTGCCCGGCAGGGAGATTGTCCGCCTAACCACCCATCCGCATACGGAATATTATCCCCGCATTGCACCGGACGGCAGGCGGATCGTGTTCGCCCGGTCGCAGCAGCCCTGGGTTTCCCAGCGGAATTATTATGCCTGGGACATTTATCTGCTGGACCTGGAAAGCGGCGTTGAGCAGCTTGTCGCCGAAAACGGCAATGTCCCGACATGGTCGGCTGACGGCGGCAAGATCTATTTCCAGCGGGAGGGCAACCAGGTGGTTGAAATTGATCTCCTCTCCGGGTCGGAGAAAGTATTGTTCCATTCAGGCGTGAATGTACAGGTGCCTGGTTCGGTGATCCTGCAGACCCCGATGGTCAGCGGGGACGGCACGCTGCTTGCCGTAACCCTGAGGGAGGGCAGGAGGGAAACCGCGGTTATCGATTCGGAGGGAAACGTCAGGAGCGTTGGCGGCGGCTGTCAGTTGAGCTGGGGACCCGGGGATGAATATCTCTATGCGATCGACCATGGCGGAAGAAAACAGAACGCCGTCTACAAGATTAATCCCGCCGGGTTCCAGAGAGAACTCTGGTTTGACGCTCCCGGTGAATACAGTCACGAGTATTTCCCCCGGGTTTCCAATGACGGCCGGTTCCTGGTTTATGGCGCCAGCAGCGAAGGGCATGAACACGATACGGCCGATTATGAAATTTTTCTCTGGCGGACCGGTTCCCCCTGGACAGAGGCGGTGCGCCTGACCTATCATACGGGCAATGACTGCTGGCCCGATATTTTCCTGCGGGAGTAACAAGGCGGGCGAAGCCGGTTTCCGGGGATGAGGGGAAAACGCGGTTCATGGAGGCATGTTATTCGCAAGTATGGAAAATTAAAGTTGATATTTGCGACAATGTAATTTAAGAATACGATTATTTTTTTTATGCTTTTTCGTCGCCGCGGGGATCACTTCCCGGCAGCAGTCCGGGGGAGGGAGACGGAAAAGCAGCCCTCTGTCAAGACAGCCATTGTCAAAATCAAATTTTCCGGGAGAATCTGATGAGATTGAAGAACACGATACGTATTGGTCTGTTTTCACTGGTACTGTTTCTCTGCGGCATGTCGGGACCCGCTCTCCATGCCCAGACGCCGCCGCCCATCGCCGATGACTTGAGCAATGTGATCTGGCTGGATGCCGACGTCTCCTCCTGGAAACAGACCGCAAACCTCAGGTGTGTGACCATCAGTTCCTCTCATATTACCCTCGACTATGACAAGGCCCGCGTCTGGCCGGAAAATTTGAACGCCAATCCCTGGATTTTCGTCTACCGCAACAACAACTGGTATGCGGCCACCTGGGAGTGGCTGCGTTTTGGCCAGACCGTCAAAGGACTGTATGCGGTGAACGGCGATCATATCAAGAAAGATCCGTTGACCACTTTCACTCCGAGAACAGGCGAGCTGTACGGATTCATGGTCAGCGGCACGGCGCGGAACCATGTTTCCCCGAATGTCCGGGAACGCAGCAACATCGTCATGCTGAACTGGAAAGTGCCTTCCACCAACTTTGCCGCAGCGGCTCCGGCACATCTTGGCCCCAACCTCTTGCTTTTGGATAAGAGGTTCAAATGACAAAAATACACAGGATCAGCCGCTTGAGAACCCTGGTGCACCCGCAAGCCGTTGATGTGACAACAAGGCAATAACAGCATGAAGGTGACAATGTTTCATGCCTTTCGGCATGCGCTCCTGCCTCTGTTGACTTTTGTTTTTGCCTGGAGCCCGCTCTTTATTGCCAATGCCTCCGGGGGCGCGGCCATGGAAGGGGAGCTGAAACTTGTCTGGTCGGCGGATTATGGCCGGGGCGCGCAGGTGTACTACAGCAGTTGCGAAAAGAACGGCTGGACGGCCCCCGTGCAGCTCAGCCAGGGTCCGGAGGCGGTTTTTTCCCCTTCCGTCGGTTCCGGCGATGACGGGAAAATCTGGGTTGTGTGGAGCAAAAGGGGCAGCGGGGGAAGTTTTCTCGAATACACCTATTTCAACGGATCAGGATGGAGACATCCTGAAAAAATATCCACAGGGCTTGCGAGCAATGGTGTGGCGTCAATCATGATCGACCGGGAGAATACTCCCTGGATAGCCTGGGAGGGAAGAAGCCCGGAGGCAAGGTTCGAGGACATCTATTGGAGCCGCTGGTCGGCAGGCGCATGGGTCCCTCCCGCAAGAGCCCATGACGAGAACGATGTCCCGGATCTGCGCCCCGCGCTCTTGAACGATGCTTCCGGCGGGGTGATTTTGTCCTGGAAAACCTTTGCCAACGGAAGATATACGCATGTTTACCAGGTATGGGACGGCAAGAATTGGCAGGTAGACGACAGGGAGGAGAGAGAGAACGTCTTGCGCGGGACAGAGCTGCTGCAGGAAGAATTGGTTGCTGTTCAGGATATGGTGCAGGACCCGAATCAGGCGGCGCTTTTCATAAATGACGGGGAGGGGAAAAGGACTGTCCGGGTTTCGCAGATCCCGCGGTTTTCGAATTGAGGTGATGGGCCGGGCAATGCATGTATACCTTGTCAACGCAGCTTCGAGCCGTACCTGACATATTGTTTGGCATTCCGCCGGCCTGCCGCTCTGACATGGGCCCACGGAGTCTGCCTGTACGAAAAAGAGGGGCTGATCATGACAGCCCCGGATTGCAGATCAGATCATTCCTCGGGGTTGACCACACTCAGGATTTCAGCATATGAAATTGAAAGCAACAGGGTTGAGAGCCGGTCTTCCTGCTCTCTGGCTGAACGTCATAATGATCCTTCTTGCCTGCGAAACAGTGTTTGCCGAAAATATCATCGCCTTCGGCGACAGCCTGACGCAGGGATGCAATCCTATCCCCGTCACCTGCGGCATGCGCGGCGGATACGGATACCCCAATGAACTGCAGCTCCTGCTGGAAGCGGACGGGCTGAACCTCCCGGTTTACAATTACGGCAGGCGGGGAGAAACGACGGATGACGGAGCCAACAGGATTGATGAAGTCCTGGACGACGTATGCAACAGGGAGGCGGGGTATATTCTCATCCTGGAAGGGACGAATGATTTGGGATTTCTCTCTTCCTTTGAGACGATACGTTTCAATCTCGAAGTTATGATTGATAAAGCCCGTGCGCGGGGATTAGTGCCGTTTCTTGCCACCATAACCCCGGATCCCCGGTATGAATGGAAAGATATCCAGGGGATGAACGAAAACATTCGCATGCTGGCGGCTGAGAAGGAAGTCGTACTGGTTGATTTGTATGCGAGGATGGAACCTGACTGGCGGGATTATGTCTACCCGTACGGCTGTTATGGAGACAAGCTGCACCCCAATGAATATGGTTTCCAGGTGATGGCTGCCGAGTGGTATGAATATGTAATGGAGCATTATCGGAGAAATTTACCTAAATCCTGGATGTACCTGCTGCTTGGACAATCGTAAGGGGCCTTTCTTTGGTGCCGTCTTTGACGGATTTTCATTTTTTTTTCGATTTCCCATTTTGTAAAGACAGCGGTGATCGTGGATAAATGTGATGGACAAACAAGTTGATGTCTCCATAGTTGTTCCCCTGTATAATGAAGAGGACAACGTTCGGGAACTGTACCGGGAACTTATTTCGGTGATGGACGGCCGGTCCTATGAAATTCTTTTTGTCAATGACGGCAGTTCCGACCGGACGGCTGAACTGATCAGGGAGATCGGCGCCGAAGATCAGCATGTGGTGGTCGTCAACTTCCGAAGGAATTTCGGGCAGACAGCCGCCATGTCGGCCGGGTTCGACTATTCATGCGGCGATGTCATCGTCACCATGGACGGGGACCTGCAGAACGATCCGGCTGATATTCCGAAACTTCTGGATAAAATCAACGAGGGCAACGACGTGGTGGCCGGCTGGCGGTTCAAGCGGCAGGACCCCTTCTGGAGCCGCCGGCTGCCTTCCATGATCGCCAACCGTCTCATATCTTGGATAACGGGGGTCAAGCTCCATGATTACGGCTGTACGCTGAAGGCATTCCGGAAGTATGTGGTCGAGAATATCAAGTTGTACGGCGAAATGCATCGGTTTATCCCGGCCATCGCCAGCGCCGTCGGCATATCCATCGCCGAAGTCAGGGTGAATCACCGGCCCCGTCAGCACGGGACGTCCAAGTACGGTATTTCCCGCACCTTCCGGGTCATCCTCGACCTGATTACCGTTAAATTCCTGCTCAGCTATTCAAACCGGCCGATTCACATCTTCGGTCTTATCGGCCTGATTTCCCTCTGCCTGGGCGCGCTGATTTCGTTTGTCCTCGTCGTACAGCGACAGCTCTATGCCATGCCCCTCGCGGACCGGCCCATGCTGCTGCTCGCCATACTGCTGATTTTCATCGGCATTCAGTTCGTCACCTTCGGCCTCATTTCCGAACTGCAGATCAGGACCTATCACGAGTCGCAGAACAAGCCGATCTATTACGTCAAGGAAGTGATCCGTCGTCCATGACGGAGTGCTGTTTCCTCCTTTGAAGAGCCGATGAACAGACATCTTGCCCTGACACTGAGTGTGGACCGGTTCTGCTGCTGCCGGCCAAGGCGATGCAGGAAGGGATGAGCGATCAGAAGCGTGCCGACCTCCATGAAATCGATATTGTCATTCCGACATGGAACGGGAAGCAGTTCCTGGGGCCCTGCCTGGAGTCGATTTTCAATCAGTCGTTCACGTCCTTCCGGGTCATTGTTGTCGACAACGGCTCCACCGACGGCAGCGCCGATTATATCCGCGCCGGGTTTCCCGATGTCCGGCTGATTGTCCTGGATGCCAACAGGGGATTCAGCGCCGCGGTCAATGCCGGCATTGCGGCCGGCTCAGCCCCCCTGATTTTCCTCCTCAACAATGATACGGAACTGGCGCCGGACTGCCTTGCGGAACTGGCGGGGGCCGCCGCTGGCAGCGATGAGGATTTTTTTGCCCCGAAGATGCTCAGTTACCGGCACCGTGACATCCTGGACGGGGCGGGAGACGGATTTTTGCGGGGCGGGGTGGGCTACCGCCTGGGGACCATGGAGCGCGATGGCGAGGTGTATGGTCGGTCGCGCCGGGTGTTCGGGGCCTGCGGCGGTGCGGCCCTGTACCGCCGGACCATGTTTGAACGGCTTGGTTTGTTCGACGAAGATTTTTTTGCCTACCTGGAGGATGTCGACCTCAATTTCCGCGCCAACCGGGCCGGTTGCACGTGCCGCTATGTGCCGGCCGCCAGAGTGTATCATATCGGCAGCGCCACCAGCGGATCCCGGATCAATTTTTTTACCGTCCGGCTTTCCACCCGCAACAATTTTTTTCTTCTCTTGAAAAATTATCCCGCATCTTTTTTCATCAGGTTTCTGGCTCCCATTCTGATATACCAGTTTTTCTGGCTCCTTTTTGTGGTCAAAAAGGGGCAGCTTCGCGGCTACGCGGCCGGCGTCGCCGGTTTTTTCGGCAACATCGGTCCGGTGCTGGCAAAAAGAAAAACAACCCTCGGGGCTCCGGGCATCAGCGACCGGGAACTCATCGGGCGCATCCTGCATGCGGAGCAGGACGTCATCGGTTCCATCATGCGCCGCCGGCAGTCCCAGGGCAAGGGGAACGGAATGCTGAAGCTGTATGCCCGACTTTTTTTACAGGTGTGAAGGGCAGGAGCATGGCGTCAACCGCGGTTATCATCGTCACCCACAACTCGGCGGCCGTTCTGGAACCATGCCTTTCGTCGCTGGCCGGCCAGAGCACGCCGCCGGATGTTGTATGGGTGGCGGATTCAGGTTCGGCGGATATCTCGTACCTGCAGGCGGCGGAAAAGAAATTCGGCGTCGGGGTGCTGCGGTTTCCGGCAAACATCGGTTTTGCCGCGGCCAACAACGAGGGGTTCAACCGGCTTGGCGGTGTCGACCATGTCCTTTTTCTCAATCCCGATACGGTGCCGCACCACCAGTGCATTCAACAAGCGGCGGAATCGTTGGCGGCGAATCCCGCCGCCGGCATCCTGACCGGACGTCTCCTGGGGTATGATATCGGCGTCCGGCAGGCCACCGGCCGCCTCGATTCAACGGGTGTCTTCAGGAAATGGTACGGCAGATGGTTTGACAGGGGGCAGGGGGAGGTCGACCGCGGGCAGTATTCGAGTCCGGAGGAGGTCCCCGCTGCCTGCGGGGCCCTGATGTTCTGCAGGAAAAAGGCCCTGGAGAATGTGCTGGTTGCCGGCGGGGCCGTTTTTGATCCCGCGTTTTTCATGTATAAGGAGGATATCGAACTGTGCCTCAGGATACGAAAGGCCGGCTGGACCATCTGGTATGAGCCGGGGGTTGCCGCACTGCACGGCCGGGGCTGGCAGCGCCGGCGGAGACGGATGAGCCCGGATGCCCGCGCCATGTCGGCGCGCAACGAGGTGCTCCTGTATCAACGGCACCCTTCCCCCTATATCCTCTGGGCCCTGGCGAAATATGCCGCCGCGGGCCTGCTGCGGATATAAGCGGCGGCGGTCATGCACGGCGCCACCATTTCCGTCATCATCCCTACCCTGGACGGCGGCAGACGCTTCGCCCGTCTCCTTGCGTCCCTGCAGGCACAGACCGTCGTCCCGGAGGAACTGCTTGTGGTGGATTCGGGGTCGGAGGACGGGACCCCGGACCTGGCCGGTCGATACGGCGCCACGGTCCTGACGATTTCGCCGCGGGACTTTGACCATGGCGGGACGAGGACCCTGGCGGCCAGGAGAGCATCGGGCGACATCCTCCTGTTCATGACCCAGGATGCAGTCCCGGTCGACATCCATGCCCTGGAAAATCTGATGGAGCCCTTCAGCGATCCACGGGTTGCCGCCGTGTACGGTCGGCAGCTGCCTTTTCCCGACGCAACCTGTTTCGCCCGGCATCTCCGCTTGTTCAACTATCCTGAAAATTCCGCCAGCCGTTGCTGGGAGGATCGGCACCGGTTCGGCTTCAGGACCGCCTTTATTTCCAATTCCTTCGCGGCCTATCGCAAGGAGCCCCTTGCCGCGGTCGGCTTTTTCGAGGAAGGACTGCTGTTCGGCGAAGACACCTTTACAGTGGCAAAACTTCTGCGCAGCGGATATTGTGTGTTCTACGCCGCGGCCGCAAAAGTTTGGCATTCGCACAATTATTCGGCCTGGCAGGAATTCAGGCGCTATTTTGACATCGGCGTGGTCCATGCCCGGCACAGGGAACTGTTGCGGGATTTCGGCACTCCTGCCGGGGAGGGGCGGAATTATGTGTTTTCCGAATTTTCCTTCCTTGTGCGGGAAAAGGATTTTCTGCGGTTGCCGGCCGGCCTCTGGCGAAACGGCATGAAATTTCTCGCCTATAACCTTGGTAAACGATACACGGCTCTGCCTCGCCGCCTGGCGGTGCTGTGCAGTTTGAACAGGCGGTGGTGGTCCGGACCGGCCGGTAAAGGAACATAATGTCTCCCGCCCTTTCCTGGAACCTGCGAGAACGCACTTCCTTCATCTACAGAATACTGCACATCATCGACTGTTCCCTGGTCTGCGGGTTTCTCTGGCTTCTGGTGCGGCTGTACAATGTGCCGTGGAGTACCTACTATTCGTGGTTTCTGGGCGTCATTTTCGTTGTCTGCTTCCTCAGTTTTCAATATTTTCAGTTGTACAGGTCCTGGCGGGGCTGGAAGTACTACCGGGAGTTCCTCGTCATTGTCAAGGCCTGGGCAACCGTTGTCGGAGTCCTGTTGTTTTACTTTTTCATTTTCAAGATATCCGAAGCCTATTCCCGGGCCGTGTTCATGGTCTGGTCCTTTCTCTCCCCCCTGCTGATCTTTGTCTCCCATCTGTTTGTCCGCAAGCTGCTCCGATATTTTCGCTCCCAGGGAAAGAATATCCGCCATGCCGTTATTGCCGGGGCCGGTGATCTGGGGCTGAGAACCATGAAGCAGCTGGAGGCCATTCCGTGGGCGGGCATCGAGGTGATCGGCTGTTTTGACGATAAGATTGAATCGCAGGAGAACCTGGAACGGCTGAAAAAACCTTTGCTTGGCAGGATCGACGATATCGCCCCCTACCTGCGGGCGCATGATATCGATTACGTCTATATCGCCCTGCCCATGCGGGCTGAGCGGAAAATATTCAAGATCCTCGAGGAATGCCGTGACCTCGGCGCCCAGATCTTCCTGGTGCCCGATCTGTATATCTATGGCCTCCATCACGCGGAGATCCAGTCCCTCGGCGATATGCTGGTGCTCAGTTTCAATCCCTACAGCAGCTGGAAGCGTTTTTTCGACGTGGTTTTTTCCTTACTGGCGCTGTTGATCTTTTCCCCACTCCTGCTGCTCATCGCCCTGCTTATCAAGCTTGACAGCAGGGGACCGGTTTTTTACGCCCACAAGAGGATAACCACCAGCGGCCGGGAGTTCGAGTGCCTGAAATTCCGGACCATGGTTGTCGATGCGGATAAGCAGCTGGAGGAAATCCTGGCCGCGGATCCCCGGCTGCGAGAGGAATGGGACAAGACATACAAACTGAAAAACGACCCGCGGATTACTCGGGTAGGCCGCTTTCTGCGCCGCACCAGCCTGGATGAATTCCCTCAGTTTATCAATGTCCTGAAAGGGGAGATGAGCGTTGTCGGCGCCCGGCCGATCATCGGCAGGGAGCTCGAGGAGTATTACAAGCTCAAGGATCGGGAAAGCGCGGGCCGCTACTGCTCCATGAAGCCGGGGATTACCGGGCCCTGGCAGGTCACCATGCGCGCTGACATGAAGGACTACCAGGAGCGCATTGAACTGGATGACTGGTATATTCTGAACTATTCCCTCTGGTACGACATCAAGATCATCGCCAGAACCGTCTGGTGCGTGTTCACCGGCAAGGGGGCATATTGAATCTTCTCCCCCCGCCTCTGTCAGGCCCGGCTAGGGGGTGGCGATGAGTTTGCGGACCAGTTCGGCGGGGGCATTGTCCAGGGCGTCCTCGATGGCCACAAGGGGCTGTTCGGTCCGTTCCGCTCTTCTGATAAGCGGCGATTCCGGAAAACAGACCAGGGGCTCGGTCCCCAGGTTTTCCCTGAGGAACAGCCTGTCGTCCTCACCACCAACCAGGTTGCCGACAAAAGCGACATGGGTAATCCGGGCCTCTTCGGCCAGTTTTTTTATTTTCAATCCGGTCCGGATGCTCGACCTGGAAGGGATGACCACGATCAGCAGATGATCGACCCCGGCGACGGTCCCCCTGCCGAGATGCTCGACGCCCGCTTCCATGTCAAGCAGAACGACATCGTTGTCACCGAGCAGCATTTTTTGCAGCATTTTGCGCAGGACCTGGTTTTCCGGACAGGCGCAGCCCGCTTCGGCCTTCTGAATGGCCCCCAGGACCATGAGCCGGTAACCGTCGCGGCTGATCATGAACCGCTCGAGCAGGTCATTGACCTGCGGGTTGAGCTGATAGTAAGGGGAACCGGGGGTCTTTCCAGCCCGTTCAGCCAGCAGCCTGGTCATTTCTGCGAGCGGCGTGATGCCCTCCGGGCTGATGCCGAGGGTCTGGGCCATATGCGGACTGGGATCGGCGTCGATGATGAGCACCTCCCGGCCCAGACGACGAAACTCCCTGGCAGCCAGCGCCATAATGGTTGTTTTGCCGACGCCGCCCTTGCCGCTTATCGCTATTTTCATAACTTCGCTTCCTGATTTTGTTGCCTTCCCGGCCAGAATGATTACAATACGGAAAACAAAAAAACACCCGTAACAGCTTAAGGAGAACGGATGATGAATGCACAGTACGGTACCAGCTCGTTGACCATGGCGCAAGTCCGGCAGGAGGCCGCCACGGTTTTCCTTGCCAAGGTGTTCAACTGGATGGCCCTCGGTCTCGGCCTGACAGGCATCGTGGCCTTTCTGACCGCCCACTCGGGGCTGGCCATGGCCATAGTCGCCACCCCTCTCTTTTTTGTTCTTATCCTGGCTGAACTCGGCATCGTGTTTTACCTGTCGGCCAGAATCGACAGGATGCAGCCCGGCACGGCCACCGGACTGTTCGTCGGCTACTCGTTCCTGAACGGTCTGACCCTGTCCACCATTTTTCTCGCCTACACCTCGGCCTCCATTGCCGGGACGTTTTTCATCACCGCCGGCATGTTCGGGGCCATGGCGGTGTACGGCCTGGTCACCAAACGGGACCTGTCGGCCATGGGTTCATTCATGTTCATGGGCCTGATCGGTATTATCCTGGCTTCCATCGTCAACATCTTTCTGAAGAGTTCCGGCCTGTACTGGACGATCTCGGTCATCGGCGTCCTGGTTTTCGTCGGCTTGACGGCCTGGGACGTGCAGAAGCTCAAGAACATGGGCGAGCAGGGCATAATGGAGCAGGGGGAGGCGGCCATCCGGAGGGGGGCCATCATCGGCGCCCTGGCCCTGTATCTTGACTTTATCAACCTGTTTTTGATGCTGCTCAGGTTTTTCGGCGGCAGCAGGGACTAATCCGCCGACCGGAAGAGCGGACTGCACAAAGGCGCGCCGCGGTTCGTCCGGGCCTGTGGCCGGAGAGGCAATTGCGGCGGGCAACCCCGCGGTGCCGGTCCCCAGGTTTCGCGCCCGACACCAACGGCTGGGGGAACCGCCGGACTTTGACGCTCCCGGAGGGAGTGTCCGCCCCCGAGTCCGTGGAGCCGACCGTTACGGGTACTTTTCCAGCAGGGAATAGAGCCGGTCGAGATAGTTTTCCTTGTAAATCAATTTGTTCGAGGATTCAACTTCCTCAACGAGCTGCGGGAGAACCTGGGCGATATCCAGCCCGTGGCGGTTGATTCCCTTTTCATTGGCCAGGTCGAGAAGCAGAACCGAGTAGTAGTTGACCACCAGCCGTGACCGTGAATCCCGCCGAAAGAGATATGACCTCCCGCCCATGGTGTTGAGAAAAAATCCCGCATACTCATACATTTCGGCGAGTTCCGGGGAAAAACCGAACAGCCCCCGATCGCACCCCTCAATGGTCGACCAGAAATAGATGTCGGCGGCCACATCCTCTATCTTGTCCCGCTCTCTGTCCAGGATCGTTTTGATCAGGACAATATTGTCCTTGCCGATAATACGGAAGAAGTGCGCCATGTTCTTCAGGATGGTGTAGAGATCGTCCGATTCCCTTGAAACAACGGGCGGGTTGTCAAGCAGCCGGTAGCTCAGGGCAATGAAATATTCCCGGGACGGCTTTTCCAGGTTAAAGGTCTGAATGTATTCCCGCTTGTCGAGATGATCGAAAAAACCGTTGAGCCGGCCCGCCAGAGCGGCGCATCGGTCCGCCAGGATTTCCTCCTCCGAGGGCTGCGCCGCTTCGGGTTCGGCAACGTCAGCTTCCGGGGTGGGCATGAACTCCCCGTCAGGTACTGCAGCGGACTCGTCCGGCGGCTCCTGTGGAAGGAGGGGGGTCTCGACGGCTGGAGGGGCCGGGTGCTCCGGTTCACTGAGCTGCCGGTCTCCGGGAGGAAAAAACAGCAAGGCCGCCCCTATGGTCAGCACGAGAAGGACAAAAAAGATGAGAACCGGCCGCAGGGGGCTGGGTTTTTCCCGGCGGCGGGGAGAGGGTCTGTTTTCCTGGTTCGACATGATTGCCCGTTGAGGTTGAAGTTACCCGTGCATCAAGGCAAAACCGGCGGCGAACGGCCGGCGGATCAAGGAACCGCCGGGGGCTGCAGCCCGGCGAAGCACCTGGCGCGGCCGGCGGTTTTTTTCGCTGTCAGGTGGTGCCGAGCAAGGTTATACGCTGTTTACTCAAATGTAGCAGAACAATGGACGGAATGGAAAAGAAAAAAGCGCTTGGGGCGAAAATGCGCCCGGACTCGAGGGCACATCGTGGGCGGTGGATGCCGGAGCGGGTATACGGTTTATGTATTTCTTCTTGACGCTCACAGGTGAACCGACTAAATATTCAAATTTAATGACATGGGTCTTAAGATTGTGTTGACGGAAATCCTGTCCCTGTTGCGCGGGGCACCTCTTCGGTTTCCGGTTTACTCTCAAACAAAAGGAGGAACGAATCATGCCAGTTTACGTCGTGGGTCACAAAAGTCCTGATACGGATTCAGTTACCGCTGCCATCGCCTATGCGGAATTGATGAAAGCCAAGGGAGAGGATTATATCCCGTGTATTCAGGGCAAGCCGAATCCGGAAACGGAAACCGTGCTGAAGCGATTCGGCGCCGCCGTTCCCGAGTCGTTGACGGATGCCACCGGCAAGAAAATTGCCCTTGTCGACCACAGTGATCTTGCCCAGGCGCCGGACAACCTGAGCCAGGGTGAGGTCGTTGCCATTGTCGATCATCACAAGATCGGGGATGTCACCACCAACAATCCGATTTTCTTCTGGGCCATGCCGGTGGGCTGTACCGGAACGGTCCTCAAGGTCCTCTATGATCTGGAAGGAGTCGCCATTAAGCCGAACGTTGCCGGGATGATGATGGCTGCCATTCTCAGCGACACCGTCAATTTCAAGTCACCCACCTGCACCGATGCCGACAAAAAGGCGGTGGCGGAGCTGAAATCCATCGCCGGCGTTACTGATACCGATGCGCTTTTCATGGAAATGCTGAAGGCCAAAAGCGCCGTCGAAGGCGTGCCGGCCATGGAACTGCTGGACCGCGACTACAAGGATTTCGACATGAAAGGCAAGAAGGTCGGCGTCGGCCAGCTGGAACTCGCCACCCTGGATCAGGTCGCCTCCATGCGCGACGCCCTGTACAAGGCCATGCAGGAAAAGAAGGCCGGCGGCCGTCACTCCGTCCTGCTCATGCTCACCGACGTTGTCAAGGAAGGAACCGATCTGATGGTTGTTTCCGACGAGCCGGCCCTGATCGAGGGAGCTTTCAACGCCAAGCTGCAGGGCAACTCCATGTGGATCGAGGGGATGATGAGCCGCAAAAAGCAGACCATTCCCAATCTGCAGAAGGCTTTCGGGCTTTGATAGTTTCAGCCATACGCGGAATGACAAAGGGCGGCCTCGGGCCGCCCTTTGTATTTAGTGGTCGGCGGCGGGGCAGCGGATGATGCCGACTTTCTCTTCATAGACGAAATTGGTGTCATGCTCGGGGGTATGGCACTGGAGGCAGGTTGATTCATCCGGCCGGCGGGGCGCGAATTCCTTCGGATTTTCCGCATGGCGTTTTCCCGGTCCGTGGCATGCTTCACAGCCCACGCCCTTGAGCTCCGGGGGCAGGCCGGCCAGCAGGTTGTCCCTGACGACCGTTTCCAGGTCGTAGGTCGGCAGGGTCACATGACAAGATAAGACAGTCCTGGTTGAATTGCTGCCGGGCCTTTTCCAGGGTCTGCCAGGCTCCGGCATGTCTGGTCTGCTGCCAGAACAGGGTCTGTTCGGGATGACAGGAACGGCAGGCCTGCCACCCGGTCATGGCTGACTCCGGCCCGGAAGCCGGGACATTTCCTGTCCGTTTTGCCTCCTCCAGGGTTTTTTTGTGGACGCTGTTCACCGCATCCCTGGTCTGCAGGACAATCTTCCTGACCCCCGGATCTTCCGGCAGCGATACCTTGAGGGCGATAAAATTCCCGCTGTAGGATGAAGACTGATCCTGTTCCGTCCGAACCTGCCGCTCCAGCCGGCTGATTTCCTCGGCTGCCTGCTCCTTTTCCGCCAGAAGCTGCAGGTAGTCCCGGTTCTCCTTTCTTTCCCGCTCATCCAGTCGTTTTTCCATCCGCCCCAGACGCCAGTTGATGCGGTCGAGACGGCCCCTCGCTTCCTTGTGGCGCCGGAATGCCGCCTGGCCCCACTGCCGGGAGGACGGGTTCCAGTCGATGTCCATTCGGCCGAGATATTGTCCCCTGCTGCTGACCTGGGTGATGAGGGCATGGCCGAACAGCCTAAGGGCCTTGGCGCCCGTGGAGGCCCCGGACTGGATGATAAGGCTGATTTCCTCGAACTCCTCGGCGATCCGGCGGTTGACCTCATCGGGATAACTGGAGAGCAGGATGATCATGTCGGCTTTTCCCCTGACGTTCTTCAAGGTATCGGCGAGAACGTCGGGCCAGGGCCGGATCCGGAAATCCTTCGGCCCCGACAGGGGGGCGGTGTTGATCTGATCATCGGTAAGACCGATTACGGCGATGGAGAGTTCGGCAACCCGGGTGAGAATGAAAGGTTGAATGGCCCCCTTCGGGACCGCCTCGCTCTCCAGGTTGGCCGACAACCAGGGAAGAGCAGGGGCATCGTCCTGTTGTGCCAGAAAGTTGAGACCCACGGCAAGATCCTGGGCCGCGATTCCCACGGCGGCATACTGCATCGCTCCCATGGCTTTGATGATGCCGGCTGCCTGTATTTTTCTGGCCTCGAGGAGGGGCGCGGGAATCATCGGCCGTTCGAAGAGCAGACCACCGGCGTCGAGCAGCAGGACAGGTTTGTCCGATTCGTTCCTGACCTGCTCTATCATATATGCCTTTCTGGACAGACCGCCCAGTTGATTCGAGCTTCAGCCGCAGGGCTCCGTCTCTCCCCGGTTGTCATTGGAGTAAAGCAGGATGAATTCATTGCTCAAAACCGCAGCCGGGTGAAGCAGCACGAACAGCATGGCAACAAGGAGGAGCAGGGTGCCGGGTCCGCTCAGGGGAGTGTCAGGATTTTTTCCGTTCATATTCATTGGCCCGTTGTTGAAGAATTTTGCGCCATTTCATCAAGCGGTCGCGGATGGTCGCCTCGTATCCGCGGTTTGTCGGTTCATAATAGGTGCGGCCCTTCAGTTCCGGGGGCAGGTGCTCCTGGTCCACGAGGGCGTCCCGGTTGTCATGGGCATACTGGTAGTTCCTGCCGTAGCCGATGTCCTTCATCAGTTTGGTCGGGGCGTTCCGCAGGTGAAGGGGAACGGGAAGTGCCCCGGTTCCGGCGATATCGCGGCGGACTTTATTGTCCGCGGCGTACAGGGCATTGCTTTTGGGGGCGGTGGCCAGGTAGACGGCGGCCTGCAGCAGGGCAAGCTCGCCTTCCGGGGAGCCGAGCAGATGATAGGCCGCCCTGCAGTTCAAGGAAACGTGCAGGGCGTTGGTATCCGCATTGCCGATGTCTTCGGAAGCGAAACGGATGAGGCGGCGGGCGATATGCAGGGGGTCCTCGCCCGCTTCCAGCATTCTGGCCAGCCAGTAGACGGCTCCGTCGGGGTCGCTGTCCCGCAGGCTTTTATGCAGGGCTGAAATCTGGTTGTAATGTTCCTCTCCCCCTGCGTCATACCGGAGGGGGCGGTGCTGGGCCGCTTCGGCCACCAGTTCGGCGGTGATGCGCGGCTGGTCGTTATTGCTTGTCCTGCTTGCTTCAGCGGCAAGAACGGCTGCCGTCTCCAGACAGTTCAGCCCCCGCCGGCTGTCCCCGTCGGCATGGCGGACCAGCGCGTCAAGTCCTTCATCGTCAATGGAAAAATTATATGCACCCAGGCCGCGGTCAGGATCACGGAGGGCCCGCAGCAGAATGGACCTGATATGTTCAGGGGCGAGGGGTTCCAGGACCAGGGTCTGGCAGCGCGACAACAGGGGGGCGATGACGTTGAACGACGGATTTTCGGTGGTTGCGCCGATCAGGGTCAGCAGGCCGCTTTCAACATGGGGGAGAAAGGCATCCTGCTGGCTTTTGTTGAACCTGTGAATTTCATCGACAAAAAGAACGGTGTCAATGTTCTGCTCACGCTTGCGGCGGGCTTCCTCGACGATCTGCCGGATTTCCTTGACCCCGGAAAGAACCGCGGAAAAGAAAACAAAGTGGGCGTCAACGGCCTGGGCGAGAATGGTCGCCAGCGTCGTCTTGCCAGAGCCGGGCGGACCCCAGAGGAGCAGAGAGGGCAGCCTGCGGGTTTGAATCAGCTGATGCAGCAGCCGCCCGGGGCCGACCAGGTGCTCCTGTCCGGCAAATTCCTCCAGGGAACGGGGGCGGATGCGTTCAGCCAAAGGGGTGCTGGAATCCAGAGGTGCATGCATCGCAGTATTGTACTATTGACATAAAGCAGAATATAGTCAAGAGAGAGCCCGGCCCCGGGAGGCGCCGCCGCAGTGCAATTCCTTGCGCCGGCATCTCCGTGATGGTAGAGTAACATAATAAAGTAACGTGGTTTTCTCCATACATTCCATGAAATTTAATAATATTCTGCTGGTTGCTCCCGACGAAAGCGACATCCGCGACATCCGGGAAGCGCTGATCGAGCATGACGTACTGACCTGTACGGACCCCCGGGAGCTGGTCTCGGCCTGTCTCGACAACGACGTTCATCTCGTCATCATCGAGGAGGAGTTTCCCGGTCACAGCGGCTGCGATCTGTTTGCCGGACTGCGCAGGCACAGGCCCTGGCTTGCCGGTCTCCTGCTGACCGGCAAGGCCGGCGAGGACCTTCTGCGCAAGGCCCTTGATGTCGGATTCACCGGACTGCTCGAGAAGCCGGTTGATCCGGTCAAGCTGCTGCAGCGGATTTACCGGGCCATGGAATCCGCCAGCCACCAGGAGGAAGAGACCCGGCTGAAAACCCTGCTGCCCCTCTACAGCTTCGGCGAACATTTTCTTGCCGCGGCCACCGAGCAGGATGCGTTCGACGGGCTGGTCAACATTGTATCGGAGGTGACCAGGGCGTCCCGCATATCGGTCATGTGGTTCAGGGAAGACGAGGGGTGTCTGCGTATCGTCGCCGCCAAGGGGCTTGATCCCGAACTGGCCCGGTCCATCCGGCTGCGCCCGGGGGACCAGGTCGCAGGCTGGGTGTACCAGAGGGGAAAACCGGTCATCCTCAACAAGGGGTCGCAGAACCGGTCGATTTTCGCTCCGCTGCTCAAGCGCCAGGAAATCACCGCGGCGGTTTCGTTCCCCATCACGATGCGGGGCGAGATCCTCGGGGTTCTCAACATCAGTCAGTCAAGCGAGGAGGCCAGGTTCAGCGAAGCCGACATCGAGATGCTCGCCGTGGTATGCAGTCAGGCGGCCATGGCTCTCGCCAATGTCCGTTTCCGGGCCGTTCTGGAAGAGAAAACCCGCATGCGCACCATCCTGGAGCAGTATTTTGCCCCCGAAGTTGCCGACCTGCTCATCTCCAGCGGCAAAGACCTGGTCGGGATCGGCGAGATAAAAAAGGTGACGGTCTTCTTTGCGGACATCAGGGAGTCGACGTCCCTGGTGCAGCGGTTGACCCTCAAGGAGCTGCGGTCCTTTCTCAATGAATTTTTCCAGATTTTCACGGAAACGGTATTCCGCAGCAGGGGCACGGTGGACAAATTCATGGGAGACGCGGTGCTGGCTGTTTTCGGCGCTCCCATTGAGCTGGACAATCAGAACCTGGCCGCGGTCCGGGCCGCCATTGACATACAGCAGCAATTTGAACGCCTGCGGCTCCGCTGGGTGGCCCGCCGCGAGGACTTCAGCATTATCGACATCGCCATCGGGGTAACCTGCGGCGAGGTGTTTCTCGGCAATGTCGGCTCGCGCCAGCGTTTTGACTACACCGTCATCGGCACCCCGGTGAATGTCGCCCAGCGCATTGCGTCCTCCTCCCCGGCGGGCGGCATTCATGTTACCAGGGAAGTGATGGAGGATGTGCAGGAGGATTTTGCCCTGTCCGAAGTGGGTTCCATGCGGCTTCGCGGGGTTCATAAACTGATCCCGGTCTATTCCGTCGACCGGGAGAAACTCTTCTTCGTCTGAACACCATGGGGGCAGGGGCCTGCCCGGAGCCTTCGACGGCAGGGGACCGATGGACTATTCTTCCCGATGCTTCTGCAGGTAGGGATGGGATACGGAGTTCCAGAGATCGTCCCTTTCCGACTGCTTTTTCTGCATGACCTTCTCGAGCCGCTGCATCTGTTCCCCTTCCGGGCCCGTCAGGAATTCGACCCCCATCCTGTATACCTTGATTTCGTCGAGAACATACGGACCCATCCAGACCGGCATGGCCGGCATCGAAAAATTGACAAGATCAGGGGGGATGTTGATGCGCAGGAGAAGATAGTTGGATTCCTGTTTCAGGGTGGAGTGGAAGATATGAAATGTCTTCAGGAGCACCTGCGTCATCAGCAGGCAGGCGCCATGGCGGGATATGTCGATGATTCTTCCGGAAAAGGGACCGGCAACGACTTTGTCGTCCGAGCCGGAAACCGCTGAAACGGTAATGGGCAGAAAGTCAGCGAATCGTTTAGAACGGCGGAGTTCGGTTATCATTGTGCTTCATCCATTCACGGCCGTGCCGCCCCCCTTCCCTACATGAAAAAGCAATGCGGGATTCGCTGCTGCACACCCTGTTGGCACGGCCAAGCCCGGCTTGAGGAGTCCGGGGAGGCAGCGGCGGCAAGAAGTGAAATTCTTTTTGCGCAGAGTACTATACTCTTTTTCCCGGATGATGAAAACAGAAACGATGGGAAATTTTCCGCCGCCGCGGATATACGGCTGTGCTTCCATTGATCGATTCCCGCTTGGTTACGTTGTTTTGGGCGGGTCACCGCCGAGTGGATTATTGTATTTTCAACTGCTCAATAACCGTCCTGCCCTGTATGGGCGGGAGTGGTGATTTGTCCCCCGCCGGCAGGGAAAGGCGGATTCGACGGAAGATACCCTTGAAAAGGAATTGCATCATGGTAAATTAGTGCTGTTGTCATGCATGAAAAAAACTGCAGTCCCGTTACGTAATTGTCCTCGGTCCGCAGATATTTTTCAAAGAGAAAACACCCGCCCGCCCGCCGCAGCGGATTGCCAAGGGAAGGCAGGGGGAAATGTTTTTTGTCGATAAGGAGTCTTTGATGCAGCTGCAGCAGCCTGATCTGTTCAGACAGCTCTGTTTCGTGGACGGGAGGTGGCTTGGAGCCGACAGCGGCGAAACCATCGAGGTGCGCAATCCCGCCAGCGGCGAAATCATCGGCCGGGTGCCCGCCTGCGGCCGGGAGGAAACCCGGGCGGCGATCCGGGCGGCGGAGAAATCATATCCCCGGTGGCGCCGGCTGACCGCCAGGGAGAGGGCGCAGATAATGCGGCGCTGGTATGATCTGATCATCCGGCATCAGGAGGACCTGGCGGTCATCATGACCATGGAGCAGGGCAAGCCCCTGGCCGAATCACGGGGCGAGATCGCCTATGCGGCATTGTTCGTGGAATGGTTTGCCGAAGAGGGCAAGAGGGTATACGGCGACACGATCCCCATGGGACAGCCCGGGAAGCGGATAATAGTCCTGAAGGAACCGGTCGGGGTCTGCGCCGCGATAACTCCCTGGAATTTTCCCTCGGCGATGATCACCAGGAAAGCCGCTCCCGCTCTCGCTGCCGGCTGTACGGTTATCGTCAAGCCGGCGGCCCGGACCCCCTTTTCAGCGCTGGCCCTCGCCCGCCTTGGTGAAGAAGCCGGTCTGCCCCCGGGCGTCTTCAACGTCGTCTGCGGTCCGGCAGCAGTGATCGGCGCGGAACTGACCGGGAATCCCGCGGTCCGCAAGCTCAGTTTCACCGGCTCCACCGAAATCGGCAAGAAGCTGATGCAGGCCTGTGCGGCGACGGTCAAGCGTGTTTCCCTGGAACTCGGCGGACATGCTCCCTTCATCGTCTTTGATGACGCCGACATTGACGCGGCGGTTGCCGAGGCGATCGCCTCCAAGTACAGGAACAGCGGCCAGACGTGTGTCTGTGCCAACCGGCTGATCATCCAGAAGACCATTTACCGGGAGTTTGCCGACAGGCTGGTACGGGCCGTGACAACGCAGCTCAAGGTGGGGGCCGGCTTTGAGGAAGGGGTGAATCAGGGGCCGCTGATCGATATGCAGGCGGTCAGGAAGGTCGAGGAGCAGATAAGGGACGCGGTGGACAAGGGAGCCACCATTGCCTGCGGCGGCAGGCGGGTGGAGGGTGCCGGCTTCTTTTTTGAACCGACCGTCCTCCTGGATGTAACCCCGGAGATGAAAATCAGCCGGGAAGAGACATTCGGTCCGGTTGCCCCGCTTTTTTCCTTTGCGACGGAAGAAGAAGCCGTCGCCCTGGCCAACGACACTCCGTACGGCCTGGCTTCGTATTTCTTCAGCCGGGACGTCAGCCGCATATGGCGTGTTGCCGAGGGACTGGAATACGGAATGGTGGGAATCAATACCGGCATCATGTCGGCTGAATCGGCGCCGTTCGGCGGCGTCAAGGAGTCCGGCTTCGGCAGGGAGGGTTCGAAATACGGGATCGAGGAATATCTCGAAATCAAGTATCTGTGCCTTGGAGGAATTGACCGGGGGGCGATCTGACAGCGCCGTTCCGGAACCGACCGGGGCCGGATTGGGATTGGTCTGCCCCGAGGAGCGCCGTCCGGTGAAGTCCCGGCGGGATGGGCGGCAACTCCCGGGACCGCTTCTGAATTTTCCCGGAGGACGCAGGTCTCCATGCCGGTGCCGGGATTGCCCCGCAACTCGATCGACCCGGTATGATCCAACACGTCCGGACTGGTGTTAACGGATGAAATTTTTCCGGCCTCATTCCTTTTTTACCCTGCTGCTTTCAGCCTTTTTCTTTGTCTGTCTGCCGCTCCTTGCCGCGCTGTTCAGTTCGGTGCAACTGCTGGAAGGCCTGACCCGCCAGAGTGTGGCGGCCGTGTACAGTTCCGTTGACAGTGTCACCAGAAGCAGAAAAGTGGCCGATCTGCTCAGGGATGAGGAGCGCAAGGCAAGACAGTACAATGTGCTGGGTGATCCGGTCCAGCTCGAGGAGGTGAACAAAACCCATGATGAAATCGCCAAGACCTTGGAATTCTTCGCCCATTTAGACGGCGACGATCAGCTTGGCGCACTGATCGACGAACTGCAATCAAAGGAAAACTATATCATTGCGGTCTTGAACAGGGTCGCCGGCGATCCAGAGCAGCACAAGAAAGAACGGGAGTATGTGCTGTCCATGTATCAGGAGATTGGAAACCTTGCCCTATCTCTGGTAAGATTATCCAATCAGCTGATGCTGAATGAGGTTGAGGGGTTGAAGCTGCAGGTCAGCCAGGGCAAGAAGAAACTGATCTGGCAGACTTCGGGCCTGATTTCTTTTACCATCCTGTTCGGCATCGTGTTTATGATACTCATTTTCAAGCCGGTGCGGCAGATCGATAAAAGCATCGAACTTCTCGGCACCGGAGATTTCGCCACCCCTATTGCCGTATCCGGGCCCCAGGATCTGGAAGCCCTGGGAGAAAAACTGGACTGGCTGCGAAAACGTCTGGCAAAGCTTGATATGGAGAAGGTCAAGTTGATCGCCCACATATCCCACGACCTCAAAACTCCGCTGGCCTCGATCAAGGAAGGGGCGGGTCTTCTCAGGGACGAGCTGGTGGGGCCGATGAACGACAGCCAGAAGGAGGTTGTCCGGATCCTGGACAGCAACTGTACGAAACTGCAAAAGCTTATCGAAAATATTCTGAATTTCAATATGGCCGGGGCCAGGAACATGCCCCTGGAAAAAAAGAGCGTCAGGTTGGATGAACTCATCGAGGAAGTGGTGACCGATCAACACCATTCCATCCTGGCAGGAGAAATCAGGCTCGACCTGCACACCACGCCGCTGTCGGTCGACGGCAACAGAAAGCAGTTGAAGACAGTGTTTGACAACCTGGTGTCCAATGCGGTCAAGTTTACCCCCGACAGGGGATTCATTCGGATCACCTTGAAGGGTGCCGGGAAAAACGCACTCTTTCTGATCGAGGACAGCGGACCGGGTATCAGAGAGGAAGAGCGTTCGCGGATTTTTTCGCCGTTTTTTCAAGGCAGTGAATCGGCCCGGTCGGTGGTGAAAGGCTCGGGCCTGGGCCTGGCCATCAGCAGGGAATATGTGCAGTATCACGGCGGTTCCATCCGTTTGCTTTCCGGCCGTCGGGGGGCCCGGTTTGCTGTGACTCTGCCGCTGGGAGCATGAAGCGGAATATGAAGCGATACGGGATATGGTGTGGGATACTGCTTGTCTGGCTGGCGGCCCTGAGCGGCTGCGTGCAGCTCGGGCAGTATCGGTTCGAGGATGATGAAGTCCGGGACCCCGTAATCGTTTTCCGTTCATTCAGCAGCTACTATATCCTTTCCTGTCTGCAGGATTCCCGGGATATGGACCGCCAGGAATTTGGCCGCCGTTTCGCCATGGCGGAATCAGCCATCGAACAGGGGGCAGACCTGGACTCCCTTCGCTTTGTCTGTCTGAGCCTGAACGCCCAGGCCGACGTGGATCAGTTCAGGCGGGGACTCGAGGAGTATAACCGCTATCTGCGGGATCATCCCGATGCGGGCAACGACATGCTCGGCCTTCGGATTCTTTTGGAGCGCCTTGACGAAGAGATCAGAAACAGTTGGAGCGCCCGGGAAACACTCCTGGACGAGAAGAAACAGCTGCAGGATCGGCTGGACCTCCTCCAGGGCAGTCTTGAACAGGTCGAGCTCAAAAACATCGAACTGCAGAATCAGATAGAACAGTTGAAAAATATCGAACAAATTATCAAGAGCAGGGAGACTGACAAACCATGACGCAAAAACACTACTGTCCTGTCACATCTCTAATGTTGGATAAAGACGGTTCAGTTTGATCCGGGCATCTTCAGCAGTGAACTGCCAGTTAACCCCGGCCTTCATTCCGTTTCTTGTCGACTCCCATGCCT
>DSAE01000177.1 GCA_011372855.1 Desulfobacteraceae bacterium | reverse complement strand
TCTCGCTTTGTCCCACTTCTTCGAATTATTCCACTCAGAGAAAATAATCCCGGAATTATGCCTGGCGCAACTGCGAAATAATCCTGAGATTTGCCGGTGAATTACTGCTGGAAACAACAGCAGGGCTTTGATGTTCTGCTGCAGGATCGACTTACCGGGATACTGCCCCATCTCCAGACGGGAGAAACCTCGAAAGGAACTTGAATCTTCCAAATGAAAGGCCAGTTCCTCGTAGGTGAGCTGACGATACTGCTTCAGGATGGCACAGCGCAAAACCTGCTCAGCGGTCATCCCCTCCCGACCGGTGGTCGGACGGCTTGAGCGCACCAAGTCCTGATATGCCAGTTCCAATACCTGGGGGGTGGCATCGAGCACTTGGGATATCTGTTGCAGCTCTTGGGCGATTTGGTTCCGGGCCATGATCGTGAACAGATTCAGCTGCGGGTTAAATTTTCGGCGCATAACGAGAGTCCCAAAAATAAATTACCTAATGATACCAGCATATTGAACTCACATCCTATCATGACGCACCGGAAAATCATAGCAAATTCTTCGTTGTTTTATAAAAATATCAACCTGTTGCAGTTTCCGGATGGACACTAAATAGCCATTACTGCAAACAGATCCGATGCTTTCCATTATCGAGAAAAATTATCATTTGCCATTGACAAATATCCCTTTGTTATTAATTTGAAATCGAACAAAAAGATATTTGGTAAAACCAAATGGGAGAAAGAAAGAAAACGAACACATCATTTTCGGGAAAAAAAATGAAACAACAAAAGCGAACCAAAAAGGATTCATTGGGGTTGATGTCGTTTACCGCCCTGTTGCGGAGCGCCAACATCATTTCCAACGAGGTGCACAAAAATCTGGGGGCGAACAATTTGACGGTCAGTCAGTTCGGCATTCTCGAGGCCCTGCACAAGATCGGGCCCATGTACCAGCGTGATCTTGCCGCCCAGATTCTCAAGACAACCGGAAACATCACCACGGTGATCGACAACCTTGAAAAAAGGGAACTGGTCCAGCGGATCCGGGAGATGAAGGACCGCCGTTACTTCCAGGTTGTTCTGACTCCGGAGGGCGCAAAGCTTATCAAGAAAATTTATCCCACCCATGTCCGGCGCGTTGACCAGGTCATGGATAAATTGACGAAAGGTGAGCAGGAAGAGCTGAAGCAACTCTGCGATAAGCTCGAACAGAAAGAGTCGGCAAAACAGGATTGACCCCCTCGGGAAAACGCTTTTTTTGCACAGGAACAGTGCAAAAAAGGCATCAGAAACCAAGCCGCTTTTTCAGCGGCTTTTTTCTTTTCCAATCATGATCGCCGCCGTTATTTTCACCCTCACCTATGTCGGCATCGCTCTGGGCAAAATACCCGGAGCCGGATTGGACAGGACGGGCATTGCCCTGCTCGGGGCCATTGCCATGGTGGGATTCGGAGTCCTGACCCCGGAAGCCGCTTTTCATGCCATTGACCTGTCAACTCTCCTCCTGCTCTACTCCCTGATGATTATTTCCGCCCAGTTGCGCCTGGGCGGGTTTTACACCTGGTCCGCGTCCGGAATTCTGGCCCTGATGACCCGCCCCAAGCTCTTCCTGCTGACCTGCATGGTCCTGAGCGCCTTCCTGTCCGCCTTACTGGCAAACGATATTGTCTGTTTCGCCTTTACCCCGGTCCTGGCGGCATCACTGCTCCAGGCCCGCCTCAACCCCCTGCCTTTTCTCCTCGGCCTGGCGGTGGCAAGCAATATCGGTTCGGCGGCCACGATCATCGGCAATCCCCAGAACATGCTCATCGGCCAGGTGGGCCAACTGGACTTCGGCGGCTTCCTCCTGTGGTCCGGCCCCCCATCGGCCATGGCGCTGCTGGCCGGCTATATCATCATCTGCTGGGGGTACCGCAACAAAATGTCCCTCACGCCGCCGGCCGGTCAGGAGGTGCCCGCCGGGGATTGGCCGGCCTTCAATCCCTGGCAGACATGCAAGGGAATCGTGGCCATAATTGTCCTCATTGCCCTGTTCTTTACCCCCCTGCCCCGGGAAGTGGCCGCCATCAGCATCGCCGGCCTCCTGCTGTGCAGCCGCAAACAGAAAACCCGTGACATTCTCGGCCTGGTGGACTGGCACCTCATTACCCTGTTCTGCGCCCTTTTCATTCTCATCAACGGCCTGCTGCAGCACCAGGGATTCCATAACCTGGCCGCTCAATTGGCCGGAAAGGGATTTGACCTGCACAGCCTCACGGTACTGACCTGGACCGCGACGATCCTGAGCAATATCTTCAGCAATGTCCCGGCCGTCATGCTCCTGCTCCCCTTCCTCTCCCCTGACAACCCGGCCGAGTGGTATACCCTGGCCCTGGCCAGCACCTTTGCCGGCAACCTGTTTCTGCTGGGCAGCATCGCCAACCTGATCGTCGTCGAACAGGCATCGGCGGCGGGCATACGGATTGCCTTCAGGGACCACGCAGCCATAGGTATCCCGGTCACTCTGGCTTCGTTGCTGATCCTGACTCTGTGGATTCGGCTCTGACCCGGTTCTCATTTGAACTCGATACTGATCGGACAGTGGTCGGAACCGGTTATATCGGCATGGATGGCCGCCCTGACCACCCTCTTCTCGCTGCCCGGATCGACCAGAAAATAATCGATGCGCCAGCCGATGTTCCTGCTCCGAGCGTTAAAACGGTAGGTCCACCAGGTGTACTGGCCCGGCTCCTGGTTGAACTTGCGAAAGGTATCGACAAATCCGGCGGCGACGACCTCATCCATCCAGGCCCGCTCCCGGGCCGAATATCCAGGATTCTGCTCGTTGGCCTTCGGATTGGCCAGATCGATCGGCTTATGAGCCACGTTGAAGTCACCGCAGGCAACCACCGATTTCCTGCCGGCCAGCCTGCTGATGAACGCAAGCACGGCCCGGTTGAACGCTGTTTTGAAATCAAGCCGCTTGAGCCCTGGCTGAGCGTTGGGGAAATAAAGGTTGATCAGGTAAAAATCGTCAAACTCAAGGGTAAGGGCCCTGCCTTCCTGATCAAACTCATGGTTGTCCAGGCCGTAGATGACCTGGACCGGCTCCAGCCGGGTAAATACCGCCGTGCCTGAATATCCTTTCCTGCCCGCCGGGTACCAGTAGGACGCGTAGCCGTCCATGTTGACCACATTGTCCGGGAGCTGATCGGGGGTTACCTTGATTTCCTGGAGGGCGACGATATCGGCGTCCAGTTCGCGGAAAACATCCACAAATCCCTTCTGCAGGGCAGCCCGCAGACCGTTGACATTCCAGGAAACAAGCTTTTTGACGTTTTCCCGTGTCATATTTTGCCGCACCTGCCTGGCTTGAGTTTTCGGGGGCCGCCTGGGCGTGACCCCGATCCGGGGACAGATATCGAAAAGAATACACCGGTCGCAGTGGGGTCGCAACGGTTTGCAGACCGCCTGGCCGAAAGCAACCAGGAGGGAATTGATGCGGATCCAGTATTCCCCCGGGAGTTTTTCCCGCAGAGCCGTTTCCGTTTCCAGTGGGGTTTTCGTCTGCACGTAGCCCCAGATGTTCATGATCCGGTGGACATGGGTGTCGACGCAGATGGCTGGTTTGTTGAAGGCGACGGCCACGACCAGATTGGCGGTTTTTCTTCCCACGCCGGGCAGCCGGACCAGCGACTCCACGTCATCGGGGATGCGGCCCTGGAAAAGTTCCCTCAGGGCCGCGGGCAGCCTGGCCAGATGCTTCGCCTTGCTGCGGTAAAATCCCACCGGATAAATTATCCGTTCCAATTCCTCAACCCGGAGGGTCTCGAGGTCCTCCGGGGTGGCGGCCCTTTTGAACAGCCGGCGGCAGGCCGCTGCGGTCACTTCATCCCTGGTGCGGGCCGAAAGGATGGTTGCCGCCAGGATCCTGAACGGGTCCCTGGTCTGGGCCGCAACCAGGTCGACGACCGGAACCTGGAGCCCCTTGACTTCCTCCTCCAGCAGGGCTACCGCCCGGTCAATGGGAAACCCGGTCATGGCGCCTTTGCTCAGGCAGGATCCGGGAGCAGACACATGGCGTCCGCCACTGTCGGGCAGCCCATGAGGATCATGCACAGCCGGTCGAAACCGAGGGCCGCACCGGCCGTCTCCGGCAGGCGGCCGAGATCGGCCAGGAACCCTTGGGGCATCTCCCTGTAGTTGCTGCCGGTTGCCGCCGACTTGTCGAGCTCCAGGGCAAAGCGGCGGCGCTGTTCATCCGGATCGGTCAGTTCGGAGAACCCGTTGACCAGCTCAATGCCGGCGATATAAAGCTCAAAGCGTTCGGCCACGGTGGGATCTCCCGCCTTTTTTCGTGCCAGGGAGGCAAGTTCCGCGGGATAGTCATACAGAAAAACAGGCCCGCGCCAGCCAAGCCGGGGCTCAACGCGGGTGACCAACAGTTCATCGAACATGTCCCGCCGCAGGGCCTCCCGGGCCGGCATGCCCGCATACTGCAGGAATGCTTCCGCAACGGTCAGCCGCTCCCAGGGGGACTGCAGGGAAATAGTTCGTCCCTGCCGTCGCAGGGCATCGGGACCGATGATTCCGTCAAGGGCCCGGACCGCGCGGACCAGCCACCGGATGAATTCCTCGCATTCCTCCATCAGTTCCCGATACGACCAGCCGGTCCGGTACCATTCCAGGAGGGAAAACTCGGTCTGATGGTGCCGGCCCTCCTCTTCTTTGCGGAAACAATGGCAGATCTGAAACAGCTTCGTGTTTCCCCGGGCCAGAAGCCGCTTCATGCACGGTTCCGGCGAAGTCTGCAGGTACCACCCTTCGGAGCTGAACGGCTTGATATGCGCCTCGGGCAGCAGGACCGGCAGGCGGATCGGCGTGTCGACCTCCAGATATCCCCGGTCCAGGAAAAAGGACCGGACGGCGGCCAGCACGGCGGAACGCTGGCCAAGGCGCCTGGGAGAAATCACCGATCAGTCTTTGACCCTGGTAATATACTCGCCGGTGCGGGTATCGATCTGGATGCGGTCTCCCACTTCCACAAAGGGCGGCACCCAGACGACATAGCCGGTCTGGACGGTGACCGGCTTGGTATCCGTTCCGGAAGTGTCGCCCTTGACCCACGGATCGGCCTTGATGACCTCGAGGTTGACAAAGGTGGGCAGGCTGATGTCGATGGGCTTGCTCCCGAAAAAGAGCACCTGCACCTCCATATTGTCCACCAGGTAGTTCAGGTTGTCCCCGAGCTGCTCCCTGGTCAGGAATATCTGCTCATAGGAAGAAGTGTCCATGAAATGGTATTCATCATCCTGGGAATAGAGGAACTGCATGGTCCGTTCCTCCAGGTCCGGCTTCTCGAACTTGTCGTTGGAACGATACGTGTTGGTGAACTGGTTACCGGTAATCATGTTCCGCATCTTGGTCCGGTACAGGGCCTGCCCCTTGCCGGGCTTGGAAAACTCGAAATCGATGACAATGTACGGTTCCCCGTCTATCTGTATCTTCAGACCCTTTCGTAAATCGGATGCGCTGTACATACTCCTTCCTTCACAGAAATTAATTGGCGGTTGATGAAAGCGGAAAACATGTTACGGGATGGCTGTTGTTTTTGCAACTTCTTCCTTATCTTTTCTTGTCATAAGCAGGGATCTTGTATAAACTGAAAGTTTATGCTTCACCTCGATAATCTTGCAGCCGGCAGCGTATGACAATCAAGGCAGGAATCCTCTCCGACACCCACCTCAGCCGCCCGGACGAGCGGTTCATCGAACTGGCCGAAAAGTGCTTCGCGGACTGCGACCTCATCATCCATGCCGGCGACCTGACCGGCACCGCGGTGCTCGAGGTATTCGCCGGTCGCCCTGTCTACGCAGTGCACGGCAATATGTGCGACGCCGGCAGCCACCGTACGCTGCCCCGGGAAATCGCCTTCCGGCTCGGAGATTTCACCATAGGCCTGACCCACGGCGCCCATCTCGGCCGGGACATTGAATCGGCCCTGTGGAGCCTGTTCCCCGATGCCGACTGCCTGGTGTACGGCCATACCCATCATCCCGTCATCCACCGGCCGGGCGGAGTCCTGATCATCAATCCCGGCTCCTTTCGCGGCACCGGGCCCTACGGGGCGCCCGGGACCTATGCCATCCTTGAGGCGGGCAGGGAGCTTTCCGCCACCCTCCATGAAACAGGGGGATAATGATGAAGACCCTCTGGAATCCCTGGCGCATGGAGCATGTAACAGGAGCGGTCCCCGGTCCCGAGGGCTGCCTGTTTGACCCCCCGGGCCGAGGGTCCTGGGACCGGAAGCAGCTGCTCCTGTACCGGGACCGGCTCGTTTTGGTCCTGCTCAACCGCTATCCCTATGCCAACGGCCACCTGCTGCTGGCCCCCGTACGTCATGTGGGGGATCTTTCCGCCCTGGGCCCCCAGGAAAGCCTCGCCCTCATGACCATGCTCCAGCACTGCAGCCGGATACTTGCAGACCGCCTCCGCCCGGACGGCTTCAACATCGGCATCAACCTGGGCAGGGCGGCCGGCGCGGGCATCGACGACCACCTGCATATCCACGTTGTCCCCCGTTGGGAGGGCGACCATAATTTCATGACCGTGACCGCGGAAATCCGGACCATCCCGCAGCATATCGAGGCAACCTTCGACATGCTGCTTCCGGACTTTCAACTCCTTGCCCCGCCGGAGGAAAACAATGAATAGCCGGCCGGTCAAAATAACCCCCATGCTCAAACAGTACCTGGACATCAAGGAACAGTACCCGGACGCCATCCTCTTTTACCGCATGGGCGATTTTTACGAGATGTTCTTCGACGATGCGGTCACTGCTTCCAAAATCCTCGGGATAACGCTGACTTCACGCAGCAGCAGGGACGACGAGAACAGGGTCCCCATGTGCGGCGTCCCCTTTCACGCGGTTTCGGGCTACCTGGCCAAAATGGTCAAAGCCGGCCACCGGGTGGCCATCTGCGAGCAGATCGAGGACCCGGCCCAGGCCAAGGGCATTGTCAATCGGGAGGTCATCCGCGTCGTCACCCCCGGGGTGACAACCGAGGAGCAGCTCCTTGATGAAAAAAGCAACCGCTATGTCTGCGCCATCGCCCTCCTGTCCGCTCCGAAAGGCAGAACCATCACCGGCTTGAGCTTTCTGGACGTCTCAACCGGGGACTTCCTGGTCACCGAATTGGAAACGGCGCAGGGAAAAGCGGATCAACTGGTCGAAGAGATCAGCCTCATGCAGCCGGCGGAGATCATCCTTGCCGAACAGGACAGGGAGCTGCTCGACCCGGTCCTCAATACCCTGCAGATCCTGCTTCCCGGCCTGTGCCTCACGTCCCGCCAGGACGTCACCTTTGCCCCCGACGTCGCCTTCGCGACCCTGACCGATCATTTCCGCACCGCCAATCTCGCCGGTTTCGGCTGTGAACACATGACAGCGGGGCTGGGTGCGGCCGGGGCGCTGCTGGCCTACCTCCGGGAAACCCAGAAAACCGAGCTGTCCTTCATCCGGCGCCTGCGACCTCTGAACCGCGGCGACTGCATGATTATTGACGAATCCTCACGCCGCAACCTCGAACTCACCGCCACCATTATCGGCTCCGGCAGGGAGGGCTCCCTCCTGGCCGTTCTGGACCTGACCTGCACCCCCATGGGCGCCCGCCTGCTGCGCACCCGGTTCCTGTTTCCGCTCCAGGACCCCCGGCAAATCCGGCGCCGGCTCGATGCGGTCGAGCAGCTTTTCAGGGACGGCAACAGACGGCTGGCCCTCAGAAAAGCGCTGCAGAACATGTACGACCTGGAGCGGCTTTGCAGCCGGCTGGTCCTTGGCAACGGCAATGCCCGGGACATGACCGCCCTCAAGGTCTCCCTGGCGCAGCTGCCTGCAGTCAAGACCCTCCTCCGGGACATCCCCGCCGGGCTGGCCCGCGACATCGACCGGGAAATGGACGAACTGGCCGATCTGCATGACCTCCTTGACAGGGCCATTCGCGACGACGCCCCGGTCACCCTCCGGGAAGGCGGCCTGATCCGGGAAGGGTACCACGCGGAGCTGGACGGGCTGATTCACCTGCTGCGCGACGGCAAACAGCTGATCCTCAACCTGGAGCAACAGGAGCGGGAGCGTAGCGGTATTGCCAAACTCAAGGTCGGCTACAACAAGGTATTCGGCTACTATTTTGAGGTGAGCCGCACCCGGGCCAACGATATTCCCGATTACTTCATCCGCAAGCAGACCCTGGTCAACGCCGAACGGTTCATCACCCCCGAATTGAAGGAGCTGGAAAACAATATCGCTTCGGCCCAGGAAAAACGCCTGGACCTGGAGTACACCCTGTTCTGCGATATCCGCAGCCACATTGCCGGCCAGAGCGACCGGATTCTCCAGACCGCCGGCCTGATTGCCCGCCTTGATTTTCTCACCGCCCTTGCCGAAGCAGCAGACCGCTATCACTACACCAAGCCGGTGATCAACGACGACGACCGGATCACCATCACCGCGGGACGCCATCCGGTCATCGAACGGACCATGGATCCTGGCCGGTTTGTTCCCAACGATATACAGCTCGACCACCAGGAAAATGAACTGCTCATCCTCACCGGCCCCAACATGGCCGGTAAATCGACGGTTCTTCGCCAGACCGCCCTCATCGTCCTGATGGCCCACGTCGGCAGTTTCGTCCCCGCGGAACATGCCGAAATATGCATCGTCGACCGCATCTTCACCCGGGTCGGCGCCATGGACGACCTGCGCCGGGGCCAGTCGACCTTCATGGTGGAGATGAACGAAACCGCCAACATCCTGCACAACGCCACCGACAAGAGCCTGGTCATTCTTGACGAGATCGGCCGGGGGACCTCCACGTACGACGGCCTGGCCATCGCCTGGGCCGTGACCGAGGAATTGTCGGAAAAAAACGGCCGGGGCGTCAAGACCCTGTTCGCCACCCATTACCATGAACTGACCGACCTGGCCGCGACCAACCCGCGGATCCAGAACTATTCCATTGCCGTGCGCGAATGGAACGACTCCATTATTTTCCTTCACCACCTGGTCAGGGGGGCGACAAACAGGAGCTACGGCATCCAGGTCGCCTCCTTGGCCGGCGTGCCGGATCACGTGGTGAGCAGGGCCCATGAAATCCTCCGGAATATAGAACAGGGGGAGTTCAACCGGAACGGGGAGCCGGCCATCGCCGTCTCCAGAACGAGAAAAAAAGACCGTAGCCATCCCAGCCAGCTTTCCCTGTTCATGCCCCAGGATGATCCCCTGCGAAAACTGCTCCGGGACCTGAAGCCCGACAAGCTGACTCCCCTCGAAGCCTTGCAGCTGCTCTATGAAGTTCGGACCCTGCTCGACAATGAATAGTGTTGCCGTCCTCCCTGTCCCCGCCCGGTCGCCGTGATAATTTTATCGTGACGATTTTACTGGAATTTATCTGTTTTTTTCCGGATAATACAGGGGAAACGACGACAGACTACTTCCTCCGCAGGGACGACCATCGACCGTTGCCCTCCATATATGGAACGAGACCGCATACTGCCCGCATACCTGAATTGCCCGATACTGCTGCTCACGGTCCTCTTTGTCCTGATGACCTGCGGGCCCGGCGCCGCCTTTGCCGCTGATGATCCCGTCAACGGCGGATCAAACCCCATCGCGGTCCGATACCGGGAGGCCAAGGATTATTACCTGCTTCTCCTGCGTGATGAACAGGTCCGCAGCGATCGACGGAACTGGCTGCGGTGCGTCGGGGATTTTCGCCGGATTTACGCCGATGAGCCCGGGGGGCAGTTTGCGCCCGGCTCCCTCTTTACCCTGGCCAAGCTCTATTACCGGATGTACATGCAGTTCGCCGACCAGGCCGACCTGGACGAATCCATAGCCAACTACGACCAGGTCTGGACGACCTTCCCGGACAATTCCCTTGCCGATGACGCCCTCTTCTGGAGCGCTGAAATCCATCTGAAGGACAGGAAAGACCCGGACCGGGCGGCCGAGCTCTACGCCCTGCAGGTCAAACGCTTCCCCGACGGCGACAAGTACAGCCAGGCCCTCAGCCGGTTGCGGGAAATCGACGCCGAATTTGCCACCGGGCTTCCCGCCGTTCTGACCGGGCCGGAACACAGGGAGGACCTCGTTGCGGTCCTGCCGGTCAAGTACTGGTCCTCCGACGATTATTCCAGAATCGTCATCAGCTCCTCGGCGGCTGTCAGCTACACCTCAACCCTGACGGCCATGCAGGAGGGCCGTCCCAGGAAGCTGCATATCGATTTTTCCCAGAGCGCCATCGAGGCCAGATATGCCGTGCCGGTGGCGATACAGGAAGGTCTGCTGCAAAAAATTCACTCCGTCCAACTCGACCCGACCACGGTGCGTGTCAACCTTGAAGTGGAAGCCATTTCCTCCTACAAGATTTTCAGCCTCAACGATCCTTTCCGGGTCATTGTCGATATTCATGGCCCGCAAAAAATCATAACCGCCTCGAAGACCCTGCCCGAGCTGCAGCGGGAACGGATCACGGCCATGAAAAGCGATCCCCTCCCGGTCCTTGAGCCGGTCCGGAAAAAAACCGTCCCCGCCGGGCACCGGGAGATGGCTGCCGCCGATCCCGAAGAGCACCTCATTGTTCTGCAGGACAACCACAAACGAATCGCCGGGCGTTCAAGCTGGACCGGAGAAGACGGATCGGCCGGGGTCTTTTCCCTGGCTCAGCAGCTTGGTCTGGGAGTACGACGGATCGTCATCGATCCCGGTCACGGCGGCAAGGATCCGGGCGCCATGGCCCATGGTCTGAAGGAAAAGGATATCGTCCTGCAGGTGGCGAAAAAAACCGCTCAACGACTCAGAAGCACCTATGCCTACGACGTCATTCTGACCAGGGAGGATGACCGGACCCTGCCCCTGGAGGAGCGGACCGCCATTGCCAACACCGCCAAGGCGGACCTCTTCATCTCCATCCATGTCAATGCCCATCCCCGGCAAACCACCCGCGGCATCGAAACTTTTTACCTGAACCTGGCGACCAACAGCGAGGCAATGCGCGTTGCCGCCCGGGAAAATGCGACGTCAACCCACAACATCAGCGACCTCCAGGATATCCTGACGGATCTGATGCAGAATTCGAAAATTCAGGAATCGTCCATCCTGGCCGAATATGTACAAAACAGTCTGGTATCGGGTCTGCTGGCGAACAATTTCCAGACCAGGGATCTGGGCGTCAAGCAAGCCCCATTCTATGTGCTCATTGGCGCGGAAATGCCTTCGATCCTGGCGGAGATATCATTCATCAGCAATCCCGGGGATGCCGGGCAATTACGGCAGGAGAACTACCTTGATGAAATCGCCGGCCGGATTGCGGCCGGCGTGGCGGGCTACGTCGAACATCAGGCCACGGCTGCCCTACAGCTCTGATCCGGCAGAGAGATAAGCCTTTGCGTGAGGCTGCACCGTCATCAGCGGCCCGCCCCTGTTCCTGGGCCTATATGTATTTCTGGGGAAACTTCCTGTTTTCCTTCAGGTCCATGCCTTCCAGGTACCGCTGGATGGATTCCGCCGCCACTTTGCCCTGGTAAACCGCCTTGGCCGCCGTCTGCGGCCCGAGGACATTGTCGCCTCCGGCGAAAACCCATGGCACACTGGTCTGCAGGGTAACGGGATCCACCGCGTACGTCCCCCAGGGGGCAATTTGGAATTTGATTCCGCTGTCGGCTGTATGGTCAACGTTCTGACTGATGGCCGGAATCAGGCAATCGGCTTCAATGAAAAAATTCGAGCCTTCCAGGGGCACCGGCCGCCGCCGGCCCGACTCATCCGGTTCGCCCAGTTCCATGCGGATGCATTCGACCCCGGTCAATTTGCCGTTTTCCGCCTGAATGCTGACCGGAGCGGCCAGCATTTCTATGCGAACCCCCTCCTCCTCCAGATGACGGATTTCCGCCCTGGAGGCCGGCATCTCTTTTTTGGTCCGCCGATAGAGAATAAACACATTGCTTGAGCCCCTGCGCAGCGCGCACCTGGCCACATCAATGGCCACATTGCCGCCGCCGACGACAACGACGGTTCGACCGATGTCCAGGTCCTCGCCGGTCAGGACCCGGCGCAGATAATCCACCCCATGAATGACCCCGGCAGTCCCCTCCTCGCCTTCGAGGCCGAGCTTTCTGCTGGCATGAGCTCCGATTCCCAGAAATACAGCTTCGAATCCTTCTTCCTGCAGATCCCGGAGGGTCTTGTCACGACCTATGGTTACGCCGTTGACGATATCGACACCGCAGTTCTTAAGGGAATACAGCTCCGCCCCGATGATGTCGCGCGGCAGACGATAATTGGGGATGCCGACGGAAAGCATGCCGCCAAACACCGGCAGACTTTCAAATATGGTGCACTGATAGCCCTCGTGGGCCAGATAATGGCCTACGGTGATGCCGGCCGGTCCGGAACCGACTATGGCCACCTTCTTTCCCCTGTCAACCTTGCACGGGAGAAAAAGGTTCTTTTTATTCAGCACCATCCAGTCGGCAAGAAAGCGCTCAAGCATGCCGATGGCGACCGGCTCACCCTTTTTGCCGCGCAGGCAGGCTCCTTCGCACTGAAACTCATGCGGACATATCCTGGAACAGACAGCGGGCATTGTGCTCGTCTCCCGGATCTTCCAGTACCCTTCCTCAAACTGTCTGTTCCGCAGCAGGTTGATAAATGCTGGAATATTGTTGTTAATCGGACAGCCGTCTATACAGGCGGGTTTTTTGCATTGCAGACACCGGTTTGCTTCGAGAATGGCCGTTTGTTCGTCGAATCCGAGGGTGACTTCTCTGAAATTCGTTATTCGCTCACGTGGATCGAGCTCCCTCGGCTTCTGCCGGGGAATCGCCAGGCGCTCTTTCGGTTTCATAGCTGCTCCTTGATCACATTATGAGTACAAGAAATCTTTGATATGTATCAGAATAGAACAAGTTTGCCAAGCCCAACCCTACATTTTTTCCAACCAGGCAAAGAAACAGACGACCGAACTGCCCGACAATTCAGGCGCCGCCGGCCATAAGGCCTGCCTGGCGGCGGTTCCCCAGCGTCAGGTCGCCTCATGTCCGGCAACCTGCATGGGCTGTCATCACCCCTAATGATTTACGGCTTCAAAAGAGCCCCCCGCGGGGTACAAAAAAAACCGCCCCGAAGGGCGGCTTTTTGGAAAAATATAAAAAAAGCTTACTGTCGGCGAGCCTGTTCGGCTGTTTTCAACCTGGCCAGAGCTCTCTGCAATGCAGCCTCGGCCCGGGTTCTGTTGATCTGCTCGGTTTTCTGGATTGCCTGGGCAAGGCGTTTCTCCGCCCTTTCCTTGGCCCGCATGGCCCGGTCAACATCAATGTCCTGGCCGTACTCAGCACTTTCCACCAGAAAAGTGATCTTGTTATTGGACACTTCCGAAAATCCACCGCTGACCATCAGGTATCTGGTCTGCTTGTCCTTCTTGAATGTCAGGGTACCGGTTTTGATGGTACTGAGAAACATTGCGTGATTGGCAAGGACACCGAATTCTCCGGCATAGCCCGGCGCGGTTACAATATCGACATCATCACTGACAACCGGTCCGGATGGGGTGACGACTTCAAGATGAATCTGTGCCATACTTTTTCCTCAGCTGGGACTCAAACCATGTTGTTACGCTTTCGCCTTGCCGGCCTCGGCCTTGGCAACGGCTTCCTCTATATTGCCGACCATGTAGAAAGCACTTTCAGGCAGTTCATCATGCTTGCCTTCCAGAATCTCCTTGAACCCGCGGACGGTATCCTCAACCTTGCAGTACTTGCCGGCATGACCGGTAAACACCTCGGCGACATGGAAGGGCTGCGACAGGAAACGCTGTACCTTGCGGGCCCGGGTAACCGTCAACTGGTCTTCCTCGGACAATTCATCCATGCCGAGGATAGCAATAATGTCCTGCAACTCTTTATACTTCTGGAGAGAAACCTGCACACCCCTGGCGGTCAGATAGTGATCTTCACCGACGACATGCGGGTCAAGAATACGGGATGTTGAGTCAAGGGGGTCAACCGCGGGATAAATGCCAAGCTCCGCAATCTGCCGGGAAAGAACAACGGTCCCATCAAGATGGGCAAACGTGGTGGCCGGCGCAGGGTCGGTCAAGTCGTCGGCAGGAACGTACACACATTGAACGGCCGTGATTGATCCCTTGGTGGTGGAGGTGATGCGCTCCTGGAGCGCGCCCAGGTCCGTGGCCAGTGTCGGTTGATAACCAACGGCGGAAGGAATACGGCCGAGGAGGGCCGAAACCTCTGAGCCGGCCTGGGTGAAACGGAAGATATTGTCAACAAAGAACAGCACGTCCTGTCCTTCCTCATCACGGAAGTACTCAGCCGCGGTCAGGCCTGTCAGGCCGACGCGGGACCTGGCGCCCGGCGGTTCGGTCATCTGACCGTAAACCAGGGCAGCCTTGGGCAGAACGCCGGACTCCTTCATTTCCATGTACAGGTCGTTGCCTTCACGGGTTCGTTCGCCGACGCCGCAGAATACGGAAATACCGCCGTGCTGCATGGCGATGTTGTTGACCATCTCCATCATGATAACCGTCTTGCCGCAACCTGCACCTCCAAAGAGGCCCATCTTGCCGCCGCGGGGAAAGGGAACCAGCAGGTCGATGACCTTGATGCCGGTCTCGAGGACGTTGACCTCCGTATCCTGCTCGGTGAAGGCGGGGGCAGAACGGTGGATGGGCATCTTCTTGTCCGAGTTGATCGGTCCAAGCCCGTCAACCGGTCTCCCGACCACGTTTATGATCCGCCCAAGAGCCGGGGAGCCGACCGGGATCTCAATGGGCAATCCGGAATCACGGACTTCCATGCCGCGGACCAGCCCGTCGGTCTGATCCATGGCGACGCAACGGCAGATGTTGTCCCCCAGATGCTGCGCCACTTCAACAACGAGGTTGTCCGGTGTATCATTAATAGCCGGGTTGGAGATGAACATCGCATTCATAATCTCCGGCAGTTCACCCGGCTCAAACTCCACATCGACAACCGGCCCGATGACCTGTATAACTTTTCCAACTTTCGAATCACCCATTTGAAATGGCCTCCTCTCTCAATAAAATATGTACCCGTACAGTGTAATTATCCTTTCAATGCCTCGGCACCGCCGACTATGTCCATCAGTTCGCTGGTAATCGCAGACTGACGCGCTTTATTATACAGCTGGGTCAGATCATGTATTATGTCCTTGCAGGCGTTGGTCGCATTGTCCATGGCGGTCATTCGCGCGGCATGCTCGCTCGCCCCTACCTCCAGCATGACATGATATACCTGCACATTGAGGTAGAGGGGCAGGAGAACTTCCATAATCTCCCCCGGCTCCGGCTCATAGGTGTAGGCACCGCTGACTTTCGCCGCTTCCTTCACAGCCCCTTCGGCCGGGGAAAGAGGTTTGATCGGCAGCAGGTCTTCGACTTCCGGTCTCTGAATGGCCACGGAATAAAACTTGCCGTACACGATCCTGACCTCGTCGCTCCCTCCGACCATGAAATTCTCGGCGACATCCATGGCGATTTCGCGGGCGTTGAACATTTGGAACGTCCCCATGATGTCGGAATAGGACGACCGGACCTTACCGGTCTTGCGGAAATAACGATGCGCTTTCTTACCGATGCAGACAAAGCTGACCTTTTTCCCTTCAGCTTCATACTGTCTCATCAGTTTTTCCGCGGTGGAGATGATGTTGGCATTAAAGCTGCCGCACAGGCCGCGGTCCGATGTCACCACGACAATTTCCGCCGACTGCACGGCGCGGATCTCCATCAAGGGGAGATTGCCGCTCTCGATATTGCCGGAGAGGTTGCTCATTGCCGCCGCAAACTTCTGGCTGTATGGCCTGAACCGCTCCATTTTTTCCTGGGCGCCGCGCAGCTTGGCCGAGGCGACCATGTTCATCGCCTTGGTGATCTGCGCGGTCTTCTTGACACCCTGAATTTTATTTTTAACGTCCTTTAATGCGGGCATGGGGTACTCTCCTTCTGTTTAGTTGAGTCCCTTTGTCGCCTTGAAGGTTTCCCCAAAGGTGGTCATGGTCTTTTTCATCTTCTCCTCCAGGGAGGAGGAGATTTCTTTCTTTTCCGTCAACTCGGAAAAAATGGACGGTTCGTTGGATTCGATATACGTGTACAGCTCCTTTTCATAATCCGCCAGAGCATCGACAGGAAGTTCATCCAGGAAGCCCTTGGCACCGGCAAAGAGGATGGTAACCTGTTTTTCCATCGGCAGCGGCTGATACTGCGGCTGCTTGAGGATTTCCACCAGGCGCTCGCCGCGGGTCAGTTGGGCCTGGGTCGCGGCGTCGAGATCGGAGCCGAAACCGGCAAATGCCGCGAGCTCGCGATATTGTGCCAGATCAAGGCGCAGGGTGCCGGCCACCTGCTTCATGGCCTTGACCTGGGCCGCGCCGCCGACCCGGGAAACGGAGAGACCGACGTTGATCGCCGGACGGACGCCGGCAAAAAAGAGAGCCGGCTCCAGATAGACCTGGCCGTCTGTGATGGAAATAACGTTGGTCGGGATGTAGGCGGAAACGTCACCGGCCTGCGTTTCGATGATGGGCAGGGCGGTCAGGGAGCCGGCACCAAGCTCGTCATTGAGTTTGGATGCCCGCTCGAGCAGTCGCGAATGGTTGAAGAAGATATCGCCGGGATAGGCCTCGCGTCCGGGAGGCCGGCGCAGGAGCAGGGAAAGCTCGCGATAGGAAACAGCCTGCTTGGAAAGATCGTCATAAATGATCAGGGCATGCTGGCCGTTATCCCTGAAATACTCACCCATCGAGCAGCCGGAATAGGCGGAGACATACTGCATCGGTGCAGGGTCGGAGGCGCAGGCCGCGACAACGGTGGTATAATCCATTGCGCCGTGCTTCCGCAGAGCCTCGACAACCAGGGCCACGGTTGATTTTTTCTGGCCGATGGCGACGTATATGCAGTGCACGTCCGTATCCTTCTGGGCAATGATCGCATCGATGCAGACAGCCGTCTTGCCGATCTGCCGGTCGCCGATGATCAGCTCACGCTGACCGCGGCCGACCGGGGTCATGGCATCGATGGCTTTCAGACCGGTATAGCACGGCTCGTGAACGCTCTTTCTGGCAATAACACCGGGAGCGATTACTTCGATCTTGCGGGTCTCCTTGGCGTTGATGGGGCCCTTGCCGTCGATGGGCTGGCCGATGCCGTCAACGACCCGGCCTTCCATTTCCGGTCCCACGGGAACTTCGGCAATCCTGCCGGTGCGCTTGACTATATCGCCTTCCTTGATATAACGGACGTCGCCCAGAACTGCGCAGCCGACGTTGTCCTCTTCAAGGTTCAAGGCCAGGCCGAAAATGCCGCCCGGGAACTCGAGAAGTTCCATGGCCTGGCAGTTTTCAACACCGTAGACACGAGCGATACCGTCACCGACCGAGAGAACCGTTCCCGTCTCTTTCAGGTCGACATCTCTCTGGTAGCCCGCAATTTGATCCTTAATGATCTGACTGATTTCTGAGGCTTTGATCTGCATTTGACTACTCTCTCCCCTTGATAGAATCTTTTAAGCCGTTAAGTTGCGTTCGTATGCTTCCATCGACAACCAGGTCTCCGACCTTGGCGATGATGCCGCCGATTATGGAAGGATCAACCTGTGATTCAAGGATTACCTTGGTTCCGGTTATTTTTTCCAGCGTTGCCTGAATTTTTTCCTGCAGGGCGCTGTCCAGCTCAATGGCGGAGATCAGGGTCCCGTGGCTGATGTTCTGCTCATGGTCGACCATGACCTGCATCTCCTGGGCGATATCCGGCAGGATGGCCGCCCGCTGCCTTTCCACCAGGAGATTGAGAAAAGCGGTGAGAATTGCGTCCCCCTTGACCAGGGAGGCGATCTTGGCCATGATTTTCTTGCGGGCTTCCAGAGGATACAGGGGATTGGTGAGCGAATCGCCAACCTCCGGGCTCTCGTTCATCAGATCGGCGATGGCCGTGAGCACCTCATTGTATGCCTCGTAGTTGTCCTGCTGCTTGCCAAGTGAGAAAAGGGCCTTGGCATACCTTCTGGCTAAAATTGTCTGTCTCACTGTACTGCACCTATCCTGTCAAGATACTGTTCGGTTATCTTCACCTGATCTTCCGGTGTCAGGTTCTTAATGATCAACTCTTCCGCCATGGCCGCCGCCTGATCGGCAATATCGTCGCGCAGAGCGCGCTTGGCCTCGACGATCTCAGCCTGGATCGCCGCTTCCGCCTGGCGCTTGAAATCCTCGGCGGCCTTTTCGGCATCCTGGAGGATTTTCGCCTTTTCGTTCTCCGCCTGGGCTATGGCGCGCTGAACCACGACTTCCATTTCTTTTTCCATGCCTGCCAGCCGGGACTCAAATTCCTTATAGGAACGCTCGGCGGCGTCCCGCTTGGCCTGCAGGGTTTTCAGTTCGTCAACGACCTGCTGCTGCCGACCGGCGATGGCATTGCCGATGGGCTTGGCCAGAAATTTGATGAGAATGACGAGCAGGGCGATGAAATTGACCGTCCGCCAGAAGAGATCCTTCAGCTTGGCCGGCGTGATGCTTTTCGCTCCATGGGCCGAGCCGTGGGCGTCTTCGGAGCCATGGCCCTCCACCGCGGCTTCAACACCGTGCCCGGCATCAACGGTTGCGGTTTCCGCGGCATACGAAACGCCGCCATCCTGGGAAACGGCCGCCAAAAAAGGCATGCCGCCCAGCACAAAGACCAACATCAGCGGAAAAACGAATTTTGTCACTTTCAGCCTCATGCTTCCAGACTCCTTCCAAGAATCTTTCCTGCCATCTGATTGGCAAATTCGGACGTGGCCTCCCGGAGTTCCTTCTGGGCGGCCTCGATCTGCGAATGAATTTCAGCCTGTCGTTTCTTCTTTTCGCCTTCCGCCTCGGAACGAACGGCTTCGAGCTGCACGGTTCCCGCCGCCTGGGCTTCGCTGCGGGCGCCGTCCAGGGCCTGCTTGGCCCTGGCGCTGGCCTCCCTCATCTTCTTATCCACTTCCTGCTGGCGGTGACGGGCATTTTCCTCGAACTGCTCCACGTCCTTGCTGAGGGTCTCCAGTTTTTCCTGGCGCTTGCGCAGTATGGATTGGACGGGTTTGTAGAGAATCGCGTTGAGTACAATCATCAACACAATCATGTTGACAATGTGAATGAACATAGTGATATCAATGGTAATCATCTCAACTACTCCTGATCACTGAATAAAAATTTGCCGGCCAGAGAATAAAGTGAATGAGGATTCAGCTTCCGAACTGCATAACTACTGAAAAAATAACAAGCTGTCAAATAGTTTTTTTCATAAATCCGAAAGTCTTTTCCCTTGAACTTATCCTTTCAGGAAAAAAAAGAACGAGGCTGTTCTTTCTCCGCGCCGACCGAGGTTTCGAGCCAGCGAACAAGGCGGTCCACCCCCTCCCCTGTCGGCACCTCCGGGCGGTAGGCCAGTACCAGTCTCGCCCTTTCTATGGAGAACCAGTGGGATTCGGCCAGTTGTTCGGCCAGGAACCGCGTCATTTGCGGTTCGTTTTCCAGGCGCAGCAGGGTGAACAGTTTTTCGAACAGCCAGCCGAGCCGGTAGGCCGTGCGGAACGAAATTTCTTTCCTGACCCTCGGGATGCCCACCCTGTCAAACAATTCGTTGATCCACCCCCACAGCACCACCGGCTCCCCCTGGGAGATGAAAAACGGCTGCCCGGCGGCGGAACCCGACTCCTCAAGGTTCCTGGCCGCCAGGATATGGGCTGCGGCAACATTGTCTATGTAGGAAATATCGACCCGGTTGCCGCCGCCGCCGACCATGCGCAGGGTACCGCGCCGGCCCCGCTCAAGGAGCCGGGGAATGATCTGGGTGTCCTGCGGCCCCCAGACCAGATGGGGACGCAGGGCAACGGTTCTGAGACCATCGCCGTTGGCGGCCAGGACCTTCTGTTCCGCCACGATCTTGGACGCCGCGTAATGACAGAGGGGTTTTCGGCTGTACGGCAGACTTTCGTCCCCCCCTTCGATGGACCTGCCGTCAAAAACAACGCTCGGCGTACTGGTATGGATCAGCGACCGAACCCCGTGCTTGCGGCAGGCGCTTATCACGTTCTCCGTCCCGCCGACATTGATGGAAAAGTAATCGTTCCGGCTCCCCCAGATACCGGCCTTGGCAGCGACATGAAACACCGTGTCGCAGCCGGCCGTTGCCCGGTCCATGAAATGGGGGTCCCGGATGTCGCCGACCAGGCAGCGGGCGCCAAGCGCTTCCGCAGCCCTGTAGTGGTGCCGGCCGACGACGGTTGTCTCCACCTTTTCGGCCGCCAGCCTGGCAACGACAGCCAGCCCGACGAAACCTCCGCCGCCGGTAACCAGAACCTTACGCACCTGTCACCTCCCCAACTGCTGCGGAAAACCGGCCTCTCCGCGGCCAGGCCGGGCGGGGCTCCCGCCCTCCGTTTGTGCTTTCCGCTGTCACCGTGCCGACCCGGCACATCCGAACGGCCCTCAGCCCTGCGCCTGAAGCTGATCCTCGGCCCAGAGGGCCAGCCGTTCGCGGAATATCTTGGCATTGTGGCGGATATCCACGGGAAAAGACGGATGCACCAGAAACGTCTCAATGGATCTTGTCAAATCGTTGTCCAGGGCCAACGCGCGCAGTTCGGCCACCAGTCTGTCGGTTCTTTTTTTTCCTTCGGCGAGCTCGACGGCCAGCACCGGCCGCTGCGCGCCTTCCTTGCCCACGCCGACGAGAGCGGAACGCCGGACCTCGGGATGTTCATTGAAAATGGCTTCACAGGGAATGGTGTACATGACCCCCTGCTCCGTCCTGACCCGGTGGGCCTTGCGGCCGCAGAACCATAACCTGCCCTCATCGTCGAGATAGCCCATGTCTCCCATCCGGTGCCAGAAGCCCTTCTTGTCCCTGATCTTGGCCAGCAGGGTCTCCCGGTCGTCATGATCGTAGACCTCGGTCACGACCGGCCCCTTGACAACGATCTCCCCGATTTCGCCGGCAGGCAGTTCCCAGGCCTCCCGCCACGACCGGATGGGGCCGTCTTCCGGCCGGATGATCCTGACCTCGATGCCCGGCAGGGGCCGGCCGACGCAGACTCCTCCACCCTGCCTGGTACGATCCCACGTTTCGCCAAGGATCTCCCTGCCGGAAACGGAGGCCACCGGCAGACATTCGGTGGCGCCGTACGGGGTATGTATTTCCCCGCGGGGGTCCATGATGCGGCTGACCCGCTCAACCAGGGCGCCGGAAACCGGGGCCCCGGCCATCAGTATTTTCCGCACCGGCAAAACAATGTCATGCTCGAGACAGTAGCGGCTGACCACCTCCCATATTGCGGGAGAACCGAACGAATAGGTCACTCCCTGGTCAAGAATCGAGCGGACAAACAGGCGCGGGTTTACCCGGGCGGGTTTGGCGGGGTTCATTTCCGGAATGACGGCCCTTGCCCCGAGGGCGGTGGAAAACAGGGCGAAAAGAGGAAAACAGGGCTGATCCACCTCGCCCGGGCCGATGCGGTAATACTCCCTGATCAGCCGCAACTGGGCATGGAATATGCCATGCGTATACCTGACCCCTTTCGGGGGACCGGTTGAACCGGTGGTGAAAATGATCGCCGCAAGATCGTCCCGGCCCGCAGCGAAACGGGTGGTTTCTCCGCGTGGTGCGAGGGCCTCCAGCCTGCGCAGGGATGGGCCCGAACCGGGGAATGACCGGCCCACGCAGACCCTGATCCGGACAGTGCTGAACGGTTGAGGAAATATCCTGCTCAACAGATGGACAAGGGGTATGGCGACCAGCGAGTCTGGCCGGACGCGGCCCACGCAGCGCACCAGATTGCGATAGCCCATGCCCGGATCGATGAGAATGACCGTCGCGCCCAGGCGAAAAAGGGCAAAGGTGAGGCAGACAAACTCCATTGACGGCCGGACCATGAGCATGACCCGTTGTCCCTGCCTGACCCCCGCCTCCCCGAGGGCAGCCGCATAGGTGACGGTATTTTCCCTCAGTTCTCCGAAGGTCCAGCTCCCATAGCTGCCGTCCCTGCCCATGACCAGGGCTGCCTTGGCGGTCCGGGGGGCTGCGGCCTCCTCCAGTGCCAGGGCGATATTGTAATCAATGGATTGCCTGTCGCCGTTCATGCCGTCCAGCCGATGGTCTTGAGAAAACGGTTTATCCTGCCGCCCACTTCGTTGAGTTCATCTTCGAGCAGGTAATGTCCGGCCTGGGCAAAATAGTGGCCCTCGGCATCGGGGTAGCGCTGCCGCCATTCGTGGTAAAAGGCCTCGGTGAAACAGAAATCCCGGCCTCCCCAGCAGATAAGCATGGGCTTGCCGGCCAGCGTCCCCAGGCCTTCCTCCACCCGCAGCAGCGTCGGCCAGGAAGGATGGCCCTCGTTGAGCGGAATGTCCTGGACAAAGCGATGCAGTGCAATCCTGCTGGCCCAGGAATCGTAGGGAAAGAGAAAACCGGACCTGACGCCCGGAGCCATTTTTTTCCGCACGGCCATAACCGTGGCCCCGCGGGCGAAAAGGTTGAGGCCGCGAACCAGGAAGGCCCCGAGCACCGGCAGGCGGCAGACCGCTATCCGCCGCGGCAGCAGACGCGACCTGAAGGCGGCGGTGTTCATCACAACCAGCCCGGCAATTTTTTCAACATGCCTGGCGGCCCAGCCCATGCCGATGGCGCCCCCCCAGTCATGCATCACCAGGACGCAGCCCCCGACAGCCATCTGTTCCAGAAAATCCTCCAGGTTGTCGATATGGTCGGCCAGACGGTACGGGTAATCCTGCGGCTTGTCGGACAGGCCGCAGCCCAGGTGATCCGGGGCGATGCACCGGTGCGAACGGCTGAGCAGGGATATGAGGTTCCGGTACAGATAGGACCAGCTCGGGTTGCCATGGAGCAAGACCACCGGGTTGCCCCGCCCCTCGTCGACATAGCTCATACGGTGCCCGTTCCCCAGCAGGCGGCTTCCCGGTTCAAAGGGATACTGAAAAAGATGGGGATGGCCCGGCATTACCATTCGATGCCCAGCATAAGCGAATTGATGCCGCTGCCTATCCCCAGAAGGGCGGCCCTTTCCCCGGGGCGGAGGGCGCCGTTGTCGATCCCCATGGCCATGGTGATGGGCGCGGAGACCGAACCGACATTCCCCAGCATGGCGAGGGTCTCATAATTTCTGGCGGGATCGATGGCCAGGGTCTGAAACAGAAGCTGGGCATGGGCCCTGCCGACCTGATGGCAGAAAAAACGGTCAATGGACTCTTTCTCCCACCGAAGTGCGGCGAGAAAATCACTCCAGCATCGGGCGGCGGTTTCAACTCCCCGGGCAAGAAGCTCCTCGGAGGCGGTGGACATCAGGGTCCCCTGCTCGGCATTCTGCCCGCCCTGGCAGAGATCGTTGTGGGTTGTGTTGGCATAGCAGGCGCTCCCGGCCAGATAATGGCCGGTGTCATTGAGCCGGCGGTCCTCCATGACCAGGGCCACGGCCCCGGAGCCGATGGTCAGCGAGGCGAACAGCGGCTTGATGTCCCTGCGGGTCAGGGTCCGGTCGTCCAGCAGATGACGGATCGTCGAATCAACAAGATCTTCCGCGGTTTCCCCGGCAACGATAAGACCGCGCCGCGCCTGTCCCAGTTCAATCATGTTGGCCAGCACGATCATGCCGTTGAGAAAGCCCAGGCAGGCATTGGAGATGTCAAAGACCTGGCACCGCTGCGCAATGCCAAGGGTGCGGTGGACGAACGAGGCGCTCGCCGGTTCCAGCATGTCCCGGGAGACGGAGGTAAAAAGAAGGCAGTCGATTGTTGCCGGATCGACGCCGGAAGCCTTGATGGCTTTGGCGCCGGCCAGGGCCGCGGCCGCGCTCGGCCGCATTCCCGCGTGCCAGAAGCGCCGGGCGGCAATGCCGCTCATCAGTTCCAGACGGCCCGGCGGCAGTTTCAAGCGCTGATAGAGCGGCAGCAGCCGCTCCTCGAGCCGGGCGGAACCCACCTCATTGGGAGGCAGTTCATATCCGAAGCTGTTGAGACAGACATGTTCGTATCGCATGAACAAGATAACCGGGAAAAGTCTTAATTGTAGAGGTTCGGCAACCTTGACCCCGGATCAGGACGGTCTGTAGCCCGAGGCCCAGCTGATCAGCAGGGCGGCAAGGGCCAGATCGTCCATGAGGCCGGCCACCGGGATCCAGTCGGGAATCAGGTCGTAGGGCGACAGCGCGTAGAGCAGACCGGCGGCCAGCAGCGCCTTGACATACAGGGGAGTCTCCCTGGAGAGAAAAACGGCGATGGTCCGCCGGATCATTCCCCCGATATGACGGATAATGTTCCCGCTCCGCTTCACACCCGGTTCCACTTGTACCGGAATACGGCCGCCGTTCCGGTCAGCCGACGACGCCGGCCACAATCTGCCGGTCAAAGTAATTGAATCCCATGCCGGCGTCAACCACGAGACACTGGCCGTTGATGCCCGACGACCGCCCGGACAGGAGAAATGCGGCGACATCGGCTGCCTCCCTGGACTGAAGAGCCTTTTTCCGGGGAATGGCCTGTTCCGCAAACAGGTAGCTGTCCACGTAGCCTGGGATGCCGGCGGAGGCGGATGTCTTCAGCAGCCCCGGACAGACCGCGTTGAAGCGGACTTGGGAAAAAGCGGAAAAACTTTTGGCCAGAAAACAGAGAGACGATTCCAGGGCCGCCTTGACCGGGGCCATGTACCCGTAATTTTCCGCGGCCATCCTGGTGGTGGAAATGGAAATGGTGACGACCGAGGCATGTTCCTCGAGCAGGTCGCGGAAATGATTGCTGATGGCGATCAGCGAAAAACAGGAGATGTCCACGGCCTGCAGGAAATCCTTCTTCAGGGTCTCGTGAAAGGGCTTCAACCCTTCAGAATAATTGGCATAGGCGATGGAATGGACAATGCCGCTGATCGATCCATGGCCGTCGGCGGCAATCGCATCCCGGACCCGGACGATGTTGCGCTCATTCTCCACATCACAGGTGTAGACGGGCGAGCGCGGGAACAGCTTCCGGGCCGCCTCCTCCCGCTGCGGGCTGCGGACCACGTGAATCACCTCGGCCCCGACCTCGTCCAGCACCCGGCCGACCGCGCAGGCCACGGATTTCCGGTTGGCGAGGCCGAAGACGACAATTTTTTTGCCCTCGAGTCCAAGAAAGCTCATCGGCTTCCCTTGCCCCTTTCTTCCTTGACGGCGCAGGCAAACTCGACCTGCAGCGCCGTTCTGTCCCCGACCCGGACCGATCCCTTCAGGAACCAGGCCGGGCCCACGCGCTCGACGAGCCTGGCGGTGATGACCATGGTTGCCCCGGGAGGGACCTCCCTTTTGAACCGCGCCGCCGTTATCCTGGTCAGGACCGGCATGGCGCCCTCCCCGGTTTGTTCCCGCTCGGCAAGCAGAACCGCCCCGGCCTGGAAAACGGCCTCGCACAGGAGGACCCCGGGCATGAGGGGATGGTGGGGGTAATGCCCCCGGAACAGGTCGAGGTCGGCGGGTATCGTTTTTTCCGCCCTGATCGCATCAGGGGTGATTTCCAGCACCCGGTCCAGCCACAGAAAGGGCGGCCGATGGGGGATGCGGTCGTAAATGTAGCGCTCCCCTTGCCCGTCCATCATATCCCTCCGGTCACTTCCAGCACCGCGCCGGTGACATACGTCGCCTGCCGCCCGGCCAGGAAGAGCACCGCCTCGGCCACCTCCTCGGGTTTGCCGAACCGCCTGAGCGGGACCATGTTTCTGTACTCCCTGACCAGGTTCTCGGGCAGATCATCCAGCAGTTCGGTTTCGATGAAGCCGGGAGAAATGCAGTTGACCGTGATATTCCGTTTGGCGGTTTCCCGCGACAGGGCCTTCATCATCCCGATCTGGCCCGCCTTGGAGGCGGCATAGTTCGACTGCCCGGCAAAGCCCAGATGGGCCATGGGCGAAGTGATGAAAATGATGCGGCCGTAGCGCTGCTTGAGCATGAGCCGGACCCCGAACTTGGACATGATATAGCCGCCGGTCAGGTTGACGTCGACCACCCGCCGCCAGTCTTCCTCGGGCATCATGGCCAGAACCCCGTCCCGCCTGATTCCGGCGTTGTTCACCAGGATGTCGATGGTCTCGAACCGCTCTTCGATTTTTCCGTACAGGGCTTCGACCGCCCCGTAGCTGCTGACGTCGCATTGGTACAGCAACAGGCGGCCTGACACCTCCCCGCTTTCCTCCAGGAAGCCCTGGGCGGCCTCCCCGTCAGAACCGTAGATGCCGATGACCGTCGCCCCCCGCCGAAGCAGGGCCGATGCTATGGCTTTCCCTATCCCCCTTGTGGCTCCGGTTACGACCGCTTTCTGTCCCTGGAAATCTTTCATGGCAATATCAGCTCCGCAGGAGGCCGTCCACATCATTGGCGACGATGACGCCGTAATTGATCGCCCCCAGCCAACCGCTCATGATGATGCCCACCGAACCGACATGAAACAGTCCCTGTACTTCCTTGAACAGGGAACGCGAGATATCGAGCCCTTCAAACTTGGTGCCGAAGGAGGTTCCCTTGGTATGCAGCGTGTAGCGGTTGAAGGTCCGGGGAGTCGCCGCCTCGACCCAGTCAACCCTCCCTCTGATCCCGGGAACATAGCGTTCCAGATCGGTGAAGCAGCGTTCGATCATGGCGGCCTTGGCCTCCCGGTACGCCTCCTCGTCCAGCCCGGCCCAATCGTCATAGTTGGCGTTCATCGAGGCCACAACCGTAAAATCAGGACGGTCGGGACGCGTCTTGGGATAATAGACGGAGAAGGTCCTGCTTTTCGTTTCCATGTCGAGCATCTCCTCTGAGGAAAATTCCTCCGCCGTCGAGGTGAACAGCAGGTCCCCGATATCGGGAATCGATTCGCCCCGGCGGATGCCGAAATAGACCTGGCAGCTCGAATTGTTGACCTTCACCGCATCAAATTTGTCGAGAAACTGCCGGGAAAAAGCATCCCGGCCGGCGAGGTTGTTCACCGTATTGGTAATACCGCTGTTTGAGACCACCGCCGAGGCGGCGATGAACCGGCCGCCGGTCACCACCCCTTTTGCCTGCCCCTGTTCGACGACAATCCGGTCCACCCGGGCGCCGGTGCGGATCGTCACCCCGTTTTGCCGCAGCTCGTCGGCCATCAGGCCGATCAGTCTGTCGGTCCCGCCCTGAAAGGTAAACACGCCCCTGCTCATGAAATTGGAAAAGACGATGCCGTACGTAATGGCGGGGTCGTCGAGGGTCGAGCCGTTGGCATAGGTGATGGGCTCCATCAGCAGACGGTGGACATCGGAACGGCCGGGGAAAAACCAGGCAAACAGCTCCCTGGTGGTCATGGTCCGGTCGTCGTAAAAATTCATCCTGCCGACGGTGTCGAAAAAATCTTCCACCGTGGAACGGGAAACAGCAAATTTTTCCTGGAGGATGCGGGTGAAATCATCCCGGCTGAAGGTTGTGGTCAGGGAAAACTGGGGGTTGTCGAAGACAATATTCTTCAGTTGGACGATGGAGTCGCGAATCGCCCTGTTCCAGTATTTTTTGCAGGTCTTCACCATGCCGAAGGGGAAGCCGTGCAGGGAAACGTCGAAAATGTGTCCTTTTCTCCTGAACCAGGTAGCCAGTCCGCCCAGGCGGGAATGGTGCTCGAGGAGCAGGACCGAGTGACCGGCGCAGGCCAGGCGGTTGGCGCAGGTCAGGCCGCCCAGCCCCGAGCCGACGACTATGACGTCATAATGGTCGCTGATCCCATCGGGAGATGTTCTATCCATTGCCAACGCGGTAGGAATGTTCACTGTATAAGCCGGGTCGAGGTCGTCGCTGCCCTCACTCCTGCCGCAGCAGGTGCCGGTTGATGATGGTGACGCCGGAAAGCATGGCGCCGACAATCCCGAGATACCCCTGGTCGGTGCCGGCGATAAAGAGATTGGCGCAATGGGTGCGTCCGTCCTTCAACTTCACCGGGCTTCCGTACACGGCTCCCCCGGCCTTGGCGGTAAACCGTTCAATGGTCATCGGGGTAAAACTGTCAACATATACTACATCCTGCCGGAAATTCCCAATAATTTTCCCGACCTGGTCGGCGGACCGCTCCCGCCACCGTTCCTTCATCATTTCGTATTCCCCCGGCGCCGCCGCTTTCCACACCTCGTAGTTGGCGGCATTGGTCACCCTGACCTGAAAGGGATCGGTCCCGGGCAGCCCTTTGAAATTCCCCGGGAAGCAGATCACCCCCCAGGACGTTTCCAACGCTTCGCCGGGGCAGCGGTAGGCGAAGTGTTCCCCGTGGTTGAAAAAAATGATGGTGCGGTCGTTCCTGATGGAGGCCCCGCGCCGCAGGGGCAGCAGGTAGATCGTTTCCATGAAGCTCATTTTTCCCCGGTAGGCGCTCCTGTCAATGTCCCAGTCCGCAAGGTCGGCCGTTGCCGGAATGCCGGCGGTTGACAGGACGCTTCCGGCGGTGATCCGTTCGCCATTGTGCAGCACGACGCCGTCAACCCTGTCGCCGCGGCGCAGAATCCTTTTCACTCCCGCCCGGAAGCGTATTTCCCCGCCGAAAGCCGTGTAATGGTCGACCAGCATGTCAAGAAATTCCTTGATCGTTTCCGCCGGGCGGAACAGACCCTCAAGAAAAAGCGCCCGGAACATGATGACGAACTGGCCGAGGTCCATGTCCTCTTCCTCGCTGTTGCCGTACACCATGAGGGGCAGCAGGAGCATGTCCGCCAGCCGGCCGTCGGGCAGGACCCCGTCGAGAAACCGGCGGGCCGAGCGCCACGGGGCCGGGGCAAAGGGATCATAGTCCCTGACCATGTCCAGCAGCCGGCGAAAACCGTCCGCCGCCCCAGGGAACTCCCGGGAGATATCCTCGGTCAACAGATCGGGATCATTGGAGAATCTGAGTGTACGGTCCGGAAAGACGATCTCCGAGCAGATCTGCTCATGGGTCCGGAAAGATCGGCGGGACAGGCGCAGCTGCCGGAACAGCCTGTTCAACGGGGCGCGTTTTTCTTCCGGCGGAGCGTAATTGGTCATTGCGTGCAGGCCGGTTTCAAGGAGATGTCCCTGACGGAAGTAAAAGGAATTGAGGCCCCCGGGCTGCCAGTGCTGTTCGACGATCAACACCTTGAGGCCGAAGCGGGCCGCCCGGATGCCGGCGGCAAGACCGGAGAGGCCGGCGCCGATGATGATCAGCTGATAATCAGCCATGGGCTCAGGCTGCCGGCGGCTGATCGGGCACAACGAAATACCTGCGGGAGGCCCCCCGGTCCGGCCGGCGGTACAGCGAACGAAGCAGGGGGGAGAGAGACAGTTTTACCGTATTTCAAAAGTCTTTGAGCTTCGGTTCAAGATAATTGACGCAACTGTTCAGGGTGGACAGTTCGGGGTACTCCTCTTCCGGGATCTGCAGCTTGTATCGTTTGCGCAGTTCCATGACGATATCCAGGAAGTCCATGGAATCGAGATCCAGCTGGTCCCGGAGCGGCTTGTCCGCCTCCAGGCTGTCAAAATCCGCTTCCTCGTCTATATCTTCAATAATTTCCAAAATGACGTTTTTGATCTCGTTCCTGGTCATACTCTTCCTCTATCTCTCACTCCATACAGTGAATAATGGATTGCAGCGTCCGGTTTCTCCGGCTATGACGCTTGTCTCCGGTCGTGGGCATACCGTTCGACGATAACCACGGAATTTATGCCGACCATGCCGAAGGAGTTATTCAAAATCACATCAACCCTGTCAAGCTGTTTCGGCGCATCGACCACCAGACCGGCAAGAGCGCACTCCGGATCGGGCTGATCCAAATTTATAGTCGGATGGACCATGTTGTCAACAAATGAGGGCAGATTGCCCGCCAGCTCGAGGACGCCGGCCGCACCCATGGCATGGCCGATATTGGACTTGGTATTGTTGATCCAGGGAGGGACCGACTCGCCGAATACCTGCCTGATCGCCCTGCACTCTTCCACGTCACCCTGCCTGGTCCCGGTGGCATGGGTATTGATGATCGTCACCTGACCTGGGGCCAGGCCCGCCCGCCGCAGGGCCAGCTCCATGCATTGGGCCTGGCGCTCCCCGTAAGGGAGAACAAAATCTCGGGCATCGGAATTCATGGCGTATCCCGTAATTTCCCCGTAAATCTTGGCGCCGCGGGCCAACGCCCTGTCCAGGCGCTCCAGGATGAAGACGCAGCCGCCCTCGGAAATGACAATACCGTTGCGGGCGGCATCGAAGGGACGGCTGGCCCTGGCGGGATCATGATGTTCGGCCAGGGCCCCCTGGGCGCGGAAGCTCGCAAAAATGCCGAAGGAGCCGACACACTCGGAGATGCCGCCGCACATCGCCAGGTCCACTTCCCCGAGCCTGAACATCTGCACCCCCTGGATCAGGGCGGCATTGCCGGCGGCGCAGGCCGCTCCCACTGAATAATGCGGCCCGGTGATCCCCAGGTTCATGGTGATTTCGCCGGCGGGGTTATTGAGGACGGTGCGGGGATTATGATGATGGGTCCAGTAATCGATATTGTAGCCGTACTGGCTGATATTGTAGACCTCGTTTTCGGTCTCAACGGTTCCGTGTTCCGTCAGCCCTATGTATACTCCGGTCCTGGCCCTGTCGTAGCCGGAGAAATCGATTCCCGCGTCAATCAGGGCCTCATTGGCGCAGTAAACCCCGATGCACCCGGCCCTGGTGCCGCGCTTGTTCTCCCTTTTCCTGCGGTATTTCGTTTCATCAAACGTGCATACTCCGGCCGGAGAAGGCTGCATATATCGCAGCTCGATCATCCTGATTTCGCTCCGTCCCTCCAGAAGTTTGGTCCTGAATTCAGGCAGATTCGAAGCGTTCGGAGCGGCGAGGCCGACCCCTGTGATGACTATTCTGTGCTGTTCCGTTCCGGCATGCATGCCTTTTCAACCCCGCTTTCGGGAAACGCTTTTCATTGCAGGATCTGCCGGACCACTTCCGGCACCCGCCTGATCGCCTCGGATACTTTGTCGCCTCTCGGACCGCCGGCCTGGGCCATGTCGGGACGCCCGCCCCCTTTGCCACCGACGATCCTGGCGGTACCGTTCACCACCTCCCCGGCCCTGATCCTGCCGGTCAGGTCTTTGCTGACCAGCGCCAGCAGAGCGGCCTTGCCGTCCAGAACACCCCCCAGAACAGCGATCCCGCTGCCCATGGCGTCCCGGACGCGGTCGCCGATTTCCCGCAGGGTTTTGGGGGAATCAAGGGGCAACTCGGCCGCAATGACCCGAACGCCGTCGACCACAACAGCCTGCTGCAACAATTGATCCATATCCGCCAGGGCCAGCCGGGCGGTGAGGCCGGCGACCTTTTTCTCCAGTTCCTTCTGCTGCCGCAGAAGAGACCTGATTTTATCGGCGGCCGCCGGCAACGGAGCGGTAAGGGCGGCCGCAACTTCGTTGCTCCTGTCGACCAGGTCCTGCACCCAGGCCACCGCCCGGGCTCCGGTCACAGCCTCGATTCTCCTCACCCCTGCGGCTATGCCCGTCTCGGCGATGATCTTGAAAAAGCCGATCTCACCCGTCGCCTTGACATGAGTGCCGCCGCACAACTCCTTGCTGAAGTCCCCCACCGAAACGACCCGCACCTCATCTCCGTATTTTTCGCCGAACAGGGCGGTGGCGCCCTCGGCTACGGCCCGATCCCGGGATTGCACGGCGGTCGCCACCGGAATGTTTTCGCGGATCTTCGCATTGACGGCTTCTTCAACGGCCCTGATTTCCTCCCCGGTCAGCGGAGAAAAATGGGTAAAGTCAAAGCGCAGCCGCTCTTCCTCAACCAGGGAACCCGCCTGCTTGATATGATCTCCGAGGATCTTTTTCATGGCGGCATGGAGAAGATGGGTGGCGGTATGGTTGAGGGCGATATCGTTCCGGCGCTCCGAGGTGACGGTCAGGACAACCGCATCCCCCCGGGCGATGAACCCCTCGATCACCCTGCCTTCGTGCAGCACGATCCGGTCGGCCACCCTTTTGGTGTTGGCCACTTCAATCCGGCCATGGGGGCCGGTGATGATGCCGCTGTCCCCCACCTGACCGCCCGCCTCGGAATAGAAAACCGTCCGGGGGCAGCAGACCAGCACCGGTTCGCCCGCCTCGACCCGGTCAACCAGCCGGCCGGCGCCATCCACCAGCCCCGCGGCGATCGAATCGACCGTTTTCCGGGCATATCCGACAAACTCGCTTTCCAACCCCTGCCGCAAAAGCTGAACAACCCCTTCCTGAAGATGGGCCACATCGCTTCCCTTCCAGGACCGCTTGGACTGTTCCCGCTGCACCTCCATGGCCCTCTGAAAACCCGCCTCGTCCACCCCGATGCCGCGTTCCAGCGCCACGTCCCGGACAATGTCGACCGGAAATCCGTAGGTATCGTAGAGCTTGAAAATAAACTCCCCGTCAATCACCGGGGAGGCGTCCTGCTCTCTGCCCAGGCGGTCGATTTCGTCCGCAAGGATCGCCAGTCCGTGATCCAGGGTCTCCCCGAAGCGGCCTTCCTCGTTGCCGGCCACCTTGCCGAGCAGTTCACGGGCACCGGTCAGATGAGGGTAACTGGCCTGCATCATGTCGACGACGAGCAGGCAGATTTCCGCAAAGAATCGGTCGCTCAGCCCCAGGAACCTGCCGAAGCGGATGGCCCGCCGCATGATCCGGCGCAGGACGTATCCCCGTCCTTCATTGGAGGGCAGAACGCCGTCGGCGACCAGAAACGCTGCTGCCCGGGCATGATCGGCGATAACCCGCATGGCGACATTGTCCTGCTCGTCGGCACCGTAGGTTTTGCCGGAAAGAAGGGCAATGCGGTCAATCAGCGGCCGGAAGAGATCAGATTCGAAATTATTCCGCCTGCCCTGGATGACCGCGGCGATCCGCTCGAGTCCCATGCCCGTATCGATGGACGGTTTGGGCAGGGGGGTCATGGCGCCGCTTTCGTCCCGGTAAAACTGCATGAACACCAGGTTCCACAGCTCAAGGAAGCGGTCGCAATCACAGGCCACGCCGCAGTCGGAACGGCCGCAGCCGACCTCGGGTCCCTGGTCGATATGGATCTCCGAACAGGGACCGCAGGGACCGGTATCGCCCATGGCCCAGAAATTATCCTCCTCGCCCATGCGGACGATCCGGCCGGGCGGCAGGTTGTCAACACCCTCCCACAGTTCATAGGCCTCGTCATCCTCCCGGAAGACGGAAACCCACAGCTTTTCCGGGTCGAGACCCATCTCCACGGTCAGAAATTCCCAGGCAAAGGCAATCGCCTCTTTCTTGAAATAATCACCGAAGGAAAAATTGCCCAGCATCTCGAAAAAGGTGTGATGGCGGGCGGTGTGACCGACATTGTCCAGATCGTTATGCTTGCCGCCCGCCCGAACGCACCGCTGGCAGGTCGCGGCCCGGACATAGTCCCGCTGTTCTTCGCCCATGAACACCCGCTTGAACTGCACCATGCCGGCGTTGGTGAACAGCAGGGTCGGGTCGTCGAGCGGCACGAGCGGGGAGCCGTCGACCACGGCATGGCCCCTGGCGGCAAAAAACTGTAAAAAACGGGCGCGTATTTCGTTTCCGGTCATAACCATCGGGTGCAAAAAAGGAATGTCCCTGACTTCCAGCCTGGGAAGCCAAACGTAACATACATGTAAAACTTTTTTTATTAGCGATTTTAGGGGAAAATTTCAACTGAAAAGCAACACGGTCCCTTTCCCGGCGGCACGAACGGCCCCGGGACCGGCTGCCCGGTGGAAAAAAATAAATCCCAACCTTGCGGCTGCGGGAGCTAAAGTTACTTCAAATAAGGCAGCATCGCCTTGAATGCATCGGTGCCGGCCCGCTGCAGCAATTCGTAGACAATCATTTCCGCCGGGGCCAATACCGCTCCCATGTCGCGCAGCCGCTGCTGACCGAGGCTGTCATTGATCGGCCTCCGTGACGACACCGCATCGGCCACCACCCAGACGCCGTAACCGCGCTGCAGTGCTCCCATCGCAGTCTGGTAGACACAAATATGGGTTTCCACCCCGCAAAGCAGGAGGGTGTCCACGGAGGGGGGCAAACCGCTGATCGCTTTCTGAACGGCGGGATCGGCCAGGCCGTTGAAACAGACCTTGTCCGGACAGGGAACACCTTCGAGCAGGGATGCCAGTTCCGGGACAATCGGCCCGATCCCTTTCTTGTATTGGGTATTGGCAAATATCGGGAAATGCAGGATCCCGGCCAGCCTGATCATCAGGGCCGTATTGCAGACGACCCGGTCCGCCTCATGAATGTGGGCCATGAGCTTCTCCTGGGGATCCACCACATAGAGACAGCACTGATCGGAATGAAGAAATTCGGGATTCATAATAACGTGACCATACTTTCTTATCAATTCATTGGGATCTTTCCCTGCTGCGCCGGGAGTCGGCAGTTTGGGGCTTGAAGCCTGCCGGCTTGGCGGCCAACTAACAGCTGAAAGACTCCAGCCTCAACAGCTAAAGACTCGTATCCAATCTGGATGAAATCTTTCCCGCACAATATTTTAGCGCATCGGGATCGAAATCGCCATCGGGTTTTACGATGCGGCTTCAGGGGCCAGGTTGTGATAAAAAAAACGGCGCACCCTCCCGGAGAGGAAGGATGCGCCGATTACGTCCTCAGACAGTCCGGATCAATGATCCTGGGCCGCTCCCGCTCCCGAGGGGATACGGATATCCTCGACCAGGTGCTGGATATGTTCGGGCGGTGCCGGCGTAAAACTGGAAACGGTAAACGCCACGATAAAGTTGATCAGCGCCCCGACGGAGCCGAATGCCTCCGGCGAAATGCCCAGGAACCAGTTGTCCGGGGTATTGGCCATCATCTCGGTACCGGGGATGAAGAACCAGCCCTTGAACCAGAAGATATAGACCAGGGTGGAGCCGATGCCGGCCAGCATGCCGAACGTCGCCCCTGACCTGTTGACCTTCTTGGAGAAGATCCCCATCATCAGGGCCGGGAAAATTGACGAGGCGGCCAGTCCGAATGCCAGGGCCACAACCTGGGCCGCGAATCCCGGAGGATGGAGCCCGAAGTAACCGGCCACGATGATGGCACCGGCCATGGCAAGGCGGCCCGCCAGCAGTTCGCCCTTGTCGGTCAGGTCGGGCATGAGGATGCCTTTCAACACGTCATGGGAAATGGCCGATGAAATAGCCAGCAGGAGCCCCGCCGCGGTGGACAGGGCGGCGGCGATGCCGCCGGCGGCGACCAGGGCGATGACCCAGTTGGGCAGATGGGCGATCTCAGGGTTGGCCAGCACCATGATGTCGTTGTCGACTTTGACCATTTCGCTGCCTTTCCAGCCAAAGGACTCCGCCTGGGCATCGAGCCCGGGTCCGTAATACTGAATCCGGCCGTCATTGTTTTTGTCCTCGAAGACGAGCAGACCGGTCTTCTCCCAGTTCTTGAACCAGTCCGGCCGTTCCTCGTAGAGCAAGTTGCCGTCGGGGCTGCCGATCTCCCCGGTCTGGATGGTTTCCATGAGGTTGAGGCGGGCCATGGCCCCGACCGCCGGCGCGGTGGTATAGAGGATGGCGATGAATACCAGGGCCCAGCCGACTGAAGATCGGGCGTCACGGACCTTGGGCACCGTGAAGAATCTGATGATGACATGGGGCAGACCGGCGGTGCCGATCATCAGGGACATGGTATACAAAAAGATATTCAGCGTCCCCCCCTTCTGAGCGGTATATTCGGCAAAGCCGAGTTCCACCAGAACCTGGTCAAGCTTTTTCAGGAGATGGGTGCCGTCGGCCATGCTGCCGCCGAGCCCGAGCTGGGGAATGGGGTTGCCCGTCAACTGCAGGGAAATAAAGATTGCCGGAATGGTATAGGCAAAAATCAGGACGCAGTACTGAGCGATCTGGGTGTTGGTGACACCTTTCATCCCCCCCAGAACAGCGTAAATGAAGACGATGATCATGCCGGCCACCAGGCCCAGTTCAAAGGAGACCTCCAGGAATCGCGAAAAGGCGACCCCGATGCCCTTCATCTGGCCGATAACATAGGTCAGCGAGGCGACGATCAGGCAGATGACCGCCGTCACCCTGGCGGTTCGGGAATAATACCGGTCGCCGATAAAAGCAGGGACAGTATATTTTCCGTATTTTCTGAGATACGGCGCCAGGAGCATGGCCAGCAGCACATAGCCCCCTGTCCAGCCCATGAGAAACACCGAGGCATCGTAGCCTTGAAAGGCAATCATGCCGGCCATGGAGATAAATGACGCGGCCGACATCCAGTCCGCGCCGGTCGCCATGCCGTTCAGGACGGGATGGACTCCCTTGCCGGCAACATAAAATTCACCCGTTGTCGCCGCCTTGGACCGGATGGCGATGTAGATGTAGAGGGCAAAGGTAAAACCCACTACAAGAAAGGTCATTGTTTTGAGTTCCATAAATCTGCCCCCTATTCTTCGTGCACGTTATATTTTCGGTCAAGTTTGTTCATCCGCACCATATAGAAAAAAATCAGGGCGACGAAAATATAAATGGAACCCTGCTGGGCAAACCAGAAGCCCAGCTTGTACCCGCCCAACGGAATCGCGTTCATCGGCTTCACGAGCAAAATGCCGAAACCGTAGGAAACGACAAACCAGACGATGATACATCCGATCACCAGCCGGAGGTTCTCCCGCCAGTAGGCACTCATGTCTTTCATATACCTCTCCTCCTCATTCTAAAATTTGATGGGAGAAAAACTGTTTTTCTCCCGATAATCGTGGACGGAATTTTTATCATTATTCACCATGTTGGGTTCAAAAGCCCCACCCTAACAGCCACCATGTAGCATACATGGCATTGAATTGGCAAGGAGCAATTTGGCCAATGCTAATTTTTCTCATTTCGGCCGCCGGAACGCACAGTTCCGGCGACAGGAGACAGGGCATCGCTGCTGCGCGGCGAAAAGGGCCGAACCGGTCAACCCCATCCGTGGTGCTAATACATCATGTCGACGTTGCGGCCGGCCTGATACAGGTCCTTCAGGGTGCGGATTTTTCCCTGCTTCATTTTCTTGATGAGGAATAAAAAGAGATAGGCGGTCTGGAGGGCGTCCTCCAGGGCATCGTGCGGCTTGAATTCCGGCAGTCCGAACTCACGGCTCAGGTCGCTGAGGTTGTACGAGGTGGACATTTTGTTATGCCCGTAACGGTCCATGAACAGCACCTCCTTGTATCCCATGGCCAGACGCATGGTGTCAATGCTGGGATTGGACATGGTACCCCCCAGGACCTCCCTGGCCGCCCGGTTGAGAAAATTCATGTCCAGGGTGACGTAATGTCCCACCAGCAGGGCAGCGCCGCAGAATTCGACAAAGCCCGGCAGGACATCCTCCATGGCCGGCATGGTGCGCAGCTGTTCGGGGGTGATTCTATGGATAAGCGTTGAATCGGTATGTTCAAGGTTCGGGGGACGGATATACTGGTGAAACACCTGGTCGAGCTCGATCCGCAGGTCGACGATCTTGACCGCGCCGATGGAAATGATTTGGTCGCGCCTCCGGTTCAGACCGGTCAGTTCCGTGTCGAAAACGACGAACGTGTAGTCGGCCAGGGACCTGGACTGACTGAACTCATCGAAATGCTTCCTGTTTTGCCGAATTATCGGGTGGGGTTTCCTGAACCAGTTCAGGCCCTTCAGTTGCCGCAACATCAATCAGATTACCGGAAATTCCGTCTTCAACAGGGACTGCAGGCGGTCAATGACCGAAAAGGCCTCCTTGAGCATCCGCTTTTCCAGGTCCGTCAGGTTGGCGGGATTGATGTAGTTGTCCGGCAGGATGCCGTTATCGAGCTGGTGCAGCTGATGGATCAGGCGCAGCTGCATCTGCAGCTCATAGGCTTCGCTTGCCGCCTGCCAGAGATTGCGGGAGATATGTCCTTCATCGGCCAGCACCTTGAGGCGGGCAAGGGTATTGGTTTCCTTGACGCCGTGTTTCAAAGCCATGACCCGGGCAAAATTGACGAAAGGGGTGATCCCCTGTCGTTTTATGTCCAGGGTGTTCTTGTGCTCACCGTTTCTTTCAACGATGAAGGTCCGGAAGAAGGATAACGGCGCCCTGCTGTTCAGACAGTCCTTGGCCAGATGCAGCAGATAAATTTCCTGGCGCTGCGTTGTCCTGACGAGATGATTGCGCAGGTTCTCCGCCAGGGTGGCGTCACCGAATCCCGCACGGAAATCAAAGAAAATCATGACATTCAGCAGCTCCCGGGGATCGGGGGCGGAAATCCACCGTTCAAAATACCTGCGCCAGACAGAATAGGGCTGCCGCCATTTCGGGTTTCGTGCCATGATATCGCCGGGGCAAAGAGGATAGCCGCAGTTGACCAGATGATCAATGGCCCGTCGGGCAAATTCGCTGAAATACTCCTCCGCCAGCTTTTTTTCTTCCTCGCTTTGGGGGTCGGCATAAATGAGGGCATTGTCCTGATCCGTCCGAAACGTCTGCTCCCTCCTCCCTTCGCTCCCCATCAGCAGCCAGCAGTAGGGGAGGGGCGGCTGACCCAGTTCATCCTGGAGCAGAATCAGCATCCGTTCCAGGATATGATCGTTGAGCACCGCGATCATCCGGGTGATGTTGCCCGCCTTGCCCCCTTCCTTGATCAGGTTGCGGATCATGTCCGGGATTTTCTGGGCCAGGGGATACAAGCCCTGGATGGTCGACTGGGTGATGATTTCCTTGAACAGGTAATAGGGGGAATGGCCCTGCTGCAGCATGATGTCATGGGAAGTAATGACACCGACAACCCTCCCCCCCCGCTCAACCGCCAGGTGGTGGATATTGGTCGACATCATTTTGAGCAGCACCTCGAAACAGATCGTCTGGGAGAGGACCCTCTGGACCGGCGACGACATGACGTGCTCGATGGGCAGTGAATAATCCAGCCCCCTGGCGAGCACCTTGCTGCGCAGATCACGGTCCGTGACGATGCCGATGATATTCTCCGGATCGCCCGCTTGATGGATCAGCAGGGAACCGATGCGATGTCGGGCCATTTCCGCCGCCGCCTCCTGAATGGTCACGGAGGCGTCAACCTTGCGGAGCGTCTTGATCAGGTCCCCGGCCCGCATGGTGAAGAGGTACAGGTCTTCTTCCCCCCGCAGGGTCCATTTATGGCGACGCAGTTCATTATAGGCCGTGTTGACGACCTTGTCGGAAAAGGTCTTCAGGTAGTACTGGGCAAAGCCGGGCTGGGTGTCAATCAGTTCAAGAAAAATCTCCCGGGGGATCAGGAAACAGAACGTGTCCTCCACTGTTTCGATGTTGAGGTTGGCCTTGGTACCGCGAATGATGCCCAGTGCGCCGATGAAATCTCCCTCACCCCGGTAATCCTTGAGGGTCACCTGGCCCTCGTCGTTGGTGATGAAGCTCTTCACTCCACCCCGCTGGATGAGATAGAGATGGGTGATGTCTGTCTGCCCCGCGGTCAGGAGCCTGGTTCCCTTGGGGAAGAAATCGATCCGGCAGTGCCGGGCCACCATGGTGAGGGTTTCCTCGTCCAGGGAATTGAACGGCATGATTCCCTTGAGAAAATCGACCGCCACTTCCGGAGCCACGCTGTGCACATCGTTTCTTTTCATAGCCGCCATGTCGTTCTCCCAAACCGAAAGCAGGCAGAGCACCGTGACGCGCTCTGCCTGCCGCTTTGATCATTTTCTCCTCCCGACTTCCTGACTGAATCCACCCGCGGAAATCCGCGGGGCGGGACCGACCCTGGCCCGCCGGGAGTCGGAGGAAAAATCTCCCTTAACCCATCGATTGGCGGTCCTGCAGCAGACTGTCGACCACACTCGGATCGGCGAGGGTCGAAGTGTCGCCGAAATCGGCGTGTTCGTTGGCGGCGATCTTGCGCAAAATGCGGCGCATGATCTTGCCCGAACGGGTCTTGGGCAGACCCGGCGCCCACTGGATGATCTCCGGGGTGGCAATGGGGCCGATCTCCTTGCGGACATGCTGAACCAGCTGCTTACGCAGTTCGTCGCTTTCCGTGGCCGCGGCGGTCAGGGTCACATAGGCGTATATCGACTGCCCCTTGATCGGGTGCGGCATGCCGACCACGGCCGCTTCGGCCACCGCCGGATGGGCCACCAGCGCCGACTCTATTTCCGCGGTGCCCAGCCGATGGCCGGAAACATTGATAACGTCATCAAGGCGGCCCATTATCCAGTAATAGCCGTCCTCATCCTTGCGGGCGCCGTCTTCCGGGTCGTAAATATTTTCATAGCGGCTGAAATAGGTCTTCTTGAACCGCTCCGGATCGCCGAAGACACCGCGCAGCATGCCCGGCCAGGGTTTGCGGATGACCAGGTGCCCTCCTTCATTGGGCCCGGCCTCTCTGCCGTCCTCGGTGTAAATGGCGGCGTCGACTCCCGGCAGGGGAAACGTCGCCGACCCCGGTTTCAGGGGGGTGGCGTACGGCAGCGGCGAGATGAGAATCCCGCCGGTTTCGGTCTGCCACCAGGTGTCGACAACCGGCAGCCTGGACTTGCCGATATTGGCGTGATACCACATCCAGGCCTCGGGATTGATCGGCTCGCCCACCGTCCCCAGCAGCCGCAGGCTGGACAGATCATGGCGCCTGGTCGGCTCCTCCCCCTCCCGCATCAGGGAGCGGATAACCGTCGGGGCGGTGTAGAAGATGTCCACCTTGAACTTTTCGACCACTTTCCAGAAGCGGTCCGAAGCGGGATAGGTGGGCACACCCTCGAACATCAGTGATGTCGCTCCAAGACCCAGGGGGCCGTAGACAATATAGGTGTGACCGGTGATCCAGCCGATATCCGCTGTGCACCAGAAGACGTCGTTATCCTTCAGATCGAAGACATACTGGCAGGTATGCATGGCATAGGTCAGGTAGCCGCCGGTGGTGTGCACCACCCCTTTGGGCTTGCCGGTTGAGCCGGAAGTATACAGAATGAAAAGGGTGTCCTCGGCGTCCATGGACTCGGGCGGGCACTCCGTGGTGATATCGTCGGCCCCGACTTCTTCATGCCACCAGGTGTCCCTTCCCTCCCTCATGGACACCTCGTTGCCGGCCCGTCTGACCACGATGCAGTCCTTGATCGTCGGGCAGTTCTCCAGGGCGGTGTCGGCGTTGGGCTTGAGCGGGATGATTTTGCCCGCCCGCAGGACCGCGTCGGAGGTGATCAGGACCTTGGCTTCGCTGTCCTGGATACGGCTCTGCAGCGCAATGGCGGAAAACCCGGCAAAAACCACGGAGTGGACGGCGCCGATCCTGGCGCAGGCAAGCAGGGAAATGGCCAACTCGGGAATCATCGGCAGATAGATGGAAACCCTGTCGCCCTTCTTCACTCCTTTTTTCTTCAGTACATTGGCAAAGCGGCAAACCGCCGAATGGAGCATCTGGTAGGTGTAGACCATGACGTCTTCCTCAGGCTCACCCTGCCAGATCAGGGCCGCCTTGTTCCGCCGGCCGTCGGTCAGGTGCCGGTCAAGACAGTTGTACGCCACGTTGAGCCGGGCGCCCCGGAACCATTTGATATCAGGCGTCGAGAAATCCCACTCCAGAACACTGTCCCATTTCCTGTCCCAGGTGGTCAACTCTTCCGCCCTCTCGGCCCAGTACCCTTCCGGATCATCCATGGAACGGTCATACAGGGCACGGTATTCATCCATGCTTTTGACATAGGCCGAATCCCGGTTCTCCGCCGGAGGCTCGAAAATCCGGGCCTCGCTGAGCAGACTGGTGATTTTGTCCTGATTTCCACTCATAGTGCACTCCTTCTCATGTTAAATCTTTATCCAACATCCAAAGTTCAATCTATTCCTTTTTCATTGCCGCGCACGGTGCGGCAGCGCGAAACGCGCCATCTTATCCTGGCTCGTATGACCCTGAATTCATGTCAATCTTGGCCTGACATCCCCATAAAAGGCACGCTCCAATTTACCCATGTTGATGTTCCTGTCAAGATAGAGTATTGAAAATCATGATTTTTACCACCCCTGCCGTCCCCCGGCGGGGGGCAATGATTTATGACGAGGAACCCATGGCCGAATCCCTTGACAAACAGGTGGAACGACTGCTGCAGGAGGGCACCAGCAAAAAAGCCATCTTCTCCCGGCTCAGGACCGAGGAAAATCAGGCGAAATTACTCTTCCTGCTGAACAACAAATCCCCCCTTTTCCGGCGCCGCAAATACATGTGGGTCAACCTGCTGCTGGGCGCGGTCCTGCTCGCCATGACCCTCCGACGTCTGGCCGCCATTTCAGCCGCGGGTCATTTTGATTTTTATCTGGCCGCCGACTTCATTGTGCCGACAATCAATTTTTACGTCCTCCGGGAAATTTTCCGTTTTCACCGCACCGGCTACCTCTTCCTGACGCTCCTCACCTGTCTTTCCTTCCTGTACCGGGAGAACAGGGTCCTGCCCGACCTCGGCATCAATATCGGCATGGTGGTGGCGGCAATGTATCTCTATATCAGGCTTTTTCCGAAAAACGAACGAATATCGTAAGGAGATTGTGAATTATTCCCAAATCCGCCGCCTTGTCCGGCATTGCGGGAAATGGGAAAGGGGCGGCGCTGCCCCTGGTATTGCAGGCCGGTCTTTCTTCCTTGACGAAATGTATTTAAGCATTAAATTAAAAACTGTAATTACAACCGAGGCCTGCCGATGCGGGCCGCAATTTTTCCACCCGTTTCGCCCATGCAGTACAGTGAAATGGAACAGTTGGCCGAATTGCTGAAATCGATAGCCCATCCCATCCGGCTCAAAATTCTCTGCCTTCTCCAGGAAAAGGAAATGACGGTGGGGGATATCAGGAAAGAAGTCCGGACCACCCATGCCAATGTCTCCCAGCACCTTGCCATACTGAGAAGCCACGGCATTATCGACTTCCGCAGGGACGCCAATTTCATCTGCAACCGGATCAGCGACGGCCGGATCACGGAGCTGATCAAGACGATGCGGCTCCTGTTCTGCGACCGGGAGGAAAGCCGGAACGCCTGACAGGACAAGACTCCCGGGCTTCGCTGCCTGGTTCCCTGCCTCGGGCTCACCTTGCAGCGCGCTGCCTTTCCATGGAGAAGAAACATGACCGTCAATGACTATATTCACGTTTTCGCCGGCGCCTTCATCCTGCTCAGCCTCGCCCTGGGCGTGGAGGCCAGCCCTGTTTTTCTGAGCAAATACTGGCTCTGGTTCACCGCCTTTGTCGGAGCGAATCTCTTCCAGTACGGGTTTTCCGGATTCTGCCCCCTGGGACTGGTGCTCAAGAAATTCGGAGTGCCGGAGTCACGTTGATCTCCGGCAAACCCCTCTCCCTCGTCAAGGCAGACGGACAAGGGCGGCGGCAACGTCCCGGAGACCGTGCCTGATGCCGGCGCCGGCTTGAATCCGCGGCTGCTGACCCCGGGAGCGGGGCCGCTCCTGGCGGATCAGCGCCCGACCAGCAGCTTTCAGCCGACAACCGCCGGACACGACGGGCGGACGGAAAATTTGCTTCAGGGAGGATGGTATGCGGATATCAGGAAAAACCATCGAGTGCGTGCAGGGCAACATCACCGACCAGCCCGACATGGAGGCTGTTGTCAACGCGGCCAACGCGGAACTGCGCAGCGGCGGCGGCGTTGCCGGCGCGATCCACCGCGCCGCCGGGCCGGGGCTCGAGGCCGAGTGCCGGCTGCTGGCGCCGATCCGGCCGGGTGAGGCCGTTATGACAACGGCGCACAACCTGCCGAACCGGCATGTGATCCACTGTCTGGGTCCGGTATACGGGAGAGACCGGCCTTCCGACGGTCTGCTGGCCTCCTGTTACCGCAATGCCCTGCGGCTTGCCGATCGCGCCGGCATCGCCTCCATAGCCTTTCCCGCCCTGTCGACCGGGGCTTTCGGCTATCCGGTGGAACAGGCGGCCCGGGTCGCCTTCAGAACGATCCTTGCCGAGCTGCCCGCACTGACAGCTGTCCGCCGCGTCCGTTTTGTCCTGTTCAGTCAATCCGACCTGGAAACGCACCGGCGCGTCCTCGAGGAAATTGCCGGACAAGAACCGGGGCAAGGATAAAACCCTGCCGATGGGCTTGGCGTCCCGCACATCTGCTTTGAAAGAGGCATGGGGTTTACGGAAAACTTTATCGGGACATTCAGCCGGTGAAAAAATCGGAACCATGCTTGACGGGAAGAGCCGGATAGTGCTTAATGGATGCTCCGGGAAACCGGATCGCGACAAGCCTGAACCATGAACTGCGAACAATCATGAATCCAACCGATGCCATCATTGTTGACAAAGAACTGATCGACACCCTTGCCGCCCGGGCCCAGCCCGCCATCCCGGTAGCCGGGGCGGAAAGGGAGAATCTGATCGCCCGTATCAAGCAGCTGCTGCGGGAAAGAAACGCCGTCCTGGTCGCCCATTATTACACCGACCGGGACCTGCAGATCCTGGCCGACGAAACAGGCGGCTGCGTTTCCGATTCTCTGGAGATGGCGCGCTTCGGCCATGCCCATCCGGCGGGAACCATAGTCGTCGCCGGCGTCCGTTTCATGGGAGAAACGGCAAAAATCCTCAACCCTGAAAAACGGGTCCTCATGCCGACCCTGGATGCCGAATGCTCCCTGGACCTGAGCTGCAGGGCCGATGAATTCGCCGCCGTCTGCGACGCCCATCCCGACCGTACCGCGGTTGTGTATGCCAACACCTGCGCCGAGGTCAAGGCCAGGGCCGACTGGGTTGTCACCTCCAGCATCGGCGTCAAGGTCGTGAAATACCTGCACTCCAGGGGTGAAAAAATTCTCTGGGCTCCCGACCGCTATCTCGGCAACTACATCCGCAGCGTTACCGGGGCGGACATGCTGCTCTGGCCCGGGTACTGCATTGTCCATGACGCCTTCAAGGCCGAAGGGCTGACCGCCCTGAGGAAAAAATATCCCCAGGCCGCCGTTCTGGTGCATCCCGAGTCACCCTTGGAGGTGATCAGGCAGGCCGACGTTGTCGGATCAACCACCCGGTTGATCCAGGCGGTGACGGAATTGCCCCATGACCTGTTCATTGTCGCCACCGATCGCGGCATATTTCACAAGATGAAAGAGGCCGCCCCGGGCAAGCGCTTCATCGAGGCGCCCATGGGCGGGGTCGGCGCTTCCTGCCTGAGCTGCGCCCATTGCCCCTGGATGGCCATGAACGGTCTGGTCAACCTGGCCTGGACCCTGGAAACGGGGGAAAACGAAATCCTGGTCGACCCGGAAACAGGCAGGCGGGCCATGCAGTCGGTCAGACGGATGCTTGATTTTGCCGAGCGGATCAGGGTCAGGGCCACCGGAGCGGCCAATATCGCCTCCCCGGCCTGAAGTATCCCTCCTGCCCGGAACGTGCCGCTTGCAGCAGCGGCGCAAGCCACCGCCCGGCCCGGAAGGAAAGAGGATTTTTTGCCGGACCGGCTTGTTCCATGGTATAATAAAACGTCACATAAAACCGGCGCCGCCCCCCACACCCTCATGAACAGCGAGGCAGCTTATGAACGGCTTCCATACGACAATCCGGCTTTGCGCCGTCCTGTTCTTTCTTCTTTTTGCCGGGTGCAGTCAAACCAGCGTCACCGGGCTCTGGAAAAAAAGTGATTTTGCCGGCCCGCCGTTCCGGTCCATGCTGGTCGTCGCCCTCACCGGGGAAGACATCAATAAGACGCTGTGGGAAAACATCATGGCCGACCAGTTGAACCGCAGCGGCATTGCCGCCGTCCCCTGCGCCGAGGCTTTTCCGGGGGAAAACAACGTTACCAGGGAAAAAATAGTGGCATTCGTCAGGCGGCATGCCATCGACGGGATGCTGGTCACCCGGCTGGTCGACACCAGAACGGAACAGGTGTACCACCCGCCCAGAGGAGTCTATTACGGCGGTCCCTTCTGGTACTACAACCACTTCTACAATTACTACCCCTACGTGTACGACCGGGTGTATTCGCCCGGGTACACCTCGACCCATACCATCGTGCTCCTGGAGACCAACCTCTACCAGGCGGACACCCAGGAGTTGATATGGAGCATGTCCTCCGACACCTTTGATCCCCGGTCGATCAACCAGCTCGTCGAAAGCGTCAGTAAAAAGGTGATCCAGGGACTGCGCAAGGACCGTCTCATCCCCCCGCCAAAGTAGCCGCTACAGCGGCAGGATGTGCACCTCCTCCCGCACCGGATGCATGCCTCGGACGAAAAGGCCGGAACGCCCGTCAATGGCAATGGGGTCGCCGAATCCGATCCGGTGGCCGTTTATCTCGGCGTATTCCTCGGTCTCGTACACCCGCAGATCACGGATACCCACCACGCAGGTTTTTTCGAGCCGGATGGCGACAACCGACGCGTGCGATGTCTGACCGCCCCGTGCGGTCAGCAGCCCGTCGGCCAGGGATATTTCCCTGATATCCTCGGGGACGGTATCCTGGCGGATGAGGATAAGCGGCGTCTCGGGATCATCCCGGCGCAGCCGGTCGATGTTCTGCTCCGTAAAAACCGCCCGCCCGCACAGGGCGCTGCCGCTGACGCCGATCCCCTTGCCGAGGATGAACTTCTGCACCTCCGCCTCATCGGCAAAAACCGTGAACCGCTCCATGGTCTTGATGGTGATCATGTCCCGGGTCTGCAGGATATACAATTGATCCGCCTCCGGCCCCTCGAAGGTGAATTCGATTTCCTGGGGGTTCCATCCCTTGGTGTAGACCAGGTCCCGCGATATGGACAGCAGCCTTTCGTAAATGGCCGGAAAACGCTTTTCCAGTGAATTCTCCTCCGGGCGCCCGTCAATCTGCGCCTGCTCAACGGAGATGGGATGGCTGGTCACCAGACCGGAAACGATGTCCTCTCCCTGATCACCGGGGGCATAGTCGCCCCAGAGCGCCACCCTTCTGACCTTGCGGTAAGGATGGGCGGTGAACACAACGCCGCTGCCCGAGTTCTGTCCGAGATTGCCGTACACCATGGCCTGGATGATGACCGCTGTTCCCCAGTCCTCCGACAACCTCATCAGCCGCCGGTATTCATGCACCTTTTCGGTGTTCCATGAATCAAGCACCATCTCCACCGATTTGATCAGCTGCCGCCACGGATCATCGGGCACATCCAGGCCCCGTCTGCGGACAAGCTCCAGATACCTGAGGGCCAGTTCCTGCATGGCCGAGGGGCTGAACTCCCGTTTCAGCGTGACGTGATAACGCTGTTTATGGCTGTTCATCAGCGCCTGAAAATCCTCCCGGTCTATTCCCTGGGCCATGCCCCAGGACTGGAGAAAACGGCGGAAATTATCCCAGGCGAAATAGCCCCGCCCCGTTTCCTGGACATACTCGTTGATCAGGTCTTCGTTCAGGCCGATGTTGTGGATGGTCGTCATCATGCCCGGCATGGACATGGCGGAACCGGAGCGCACGGAGAGGAGGAGCGGCTTGTCGGGGGAGCCGAACACCGAACCGGTCAGTTGCTCAATGCCGCTGATCGACTTTCGTACCCGCTGCATGAAATCGTCCCGCACCCGTTCAAAACGGCGGACCGCCGGCCAGCAGCGGAAAACCTCGGTGGTGATGATGAAGGCGGGGGGTACGGGCTTGCCGTCCCGCGCCATCACCATGAGGTTGAACCCCTTGTTGCCGAGGTGAATCAGATTGTGGGTCCGGGGATTCTCCCTGTACAGAGAGCTGATGGTTTTGTCCGGGTTGTAGGTCATCAACAGATCCAGGTCGCTCTCGTCCAGGATGTCCCGCTGGGCTTCCAGGGTCTGCATGATCCGGGTGATGAAATTGTCCAGGTGCTGCAGACCGAAGGTGGAGGAGATGAGGTCCCGGAAAAAGGTCTCCGACAGCCGGTGGACCGTGGAAGCGAGATCGTTCCCGTCCCAGTGCTTGCGGTACTTGGTCAGCAGGTTGTCCTCGCCGATCTGGGGGATGATGATCGACAGGTTGTTCTGGTGGATATTGGTATAGTAGGCATAAATGATATCCTTGACGCCCTCGGACATGCCGCGGAAGATATCAAGATACTGGGTGTAGGAAAACCTCTTGATCCCCATGGAAGAGGCCAGGAGGCTGATAAAGGTGTCGAGCTTGCGGCTGATGATTCCGTCAATGCGCAGGGCCCGCTGGTACAGCTTCAGGCACCGGGAAATGCGGATGAACGTCGCCTCGGTGATGAAGGTGAGATTGATCGTGTCCGACAGCCGTTCCAGGTAGATGTTGGCCAGGTTCTCCAGCCGGAAGGTCAGTCCAAGGGCGTCGAACTTCCGTTCGCTGTAGCGGCCGTACACCGAGGGGATATCGACGGCGATATGGCGCTTGTGGTAAATTTCCTCCTTGGGGGGAAATTTTTCCTTGCTGAGAATGATCTCCTTGAGCTGCTCCAGGTGGTCGAGGATGGCGGCCAGACAGGTAAACGTGTCGCAGTCGTCAAGTATTTCCAGCAGGTCCTCCAGCTCGGGAAAACCGGTCAATGTCGCCTGCCGCAGCTGATAGCGCAGTTCCTGCAGGCCGAGGTTGTATTTGTGATGGAGGAGCTTGAACATTTTGACCAGCAGTTCGAACCGGTGCCGCTCAACCACGGAGATATCTTCCTGGCGGGCCAGGTAGCTCCAGCGGTCCTGCTCCTTCCAATGCAGGATATCCTGAACCTTTGTGAACTTCAGTTCCTTGCGGATGCGTTGGGCCAGCAGATGCTGCTCATCGACAAAGGGGCCGCTCGTTTCGACCTGCCGGTAGACCTCCTCGGGCAGAAACGACCGCAGGAACTCCTTGTCGCATTTCAGCCAGAATTGAAAAATAGCGATGATGAAGTCGACGATCAGGTTGCTCGACTCGACATGGCTCTGTTTCCGCAGAAAATGGATAAGGAGGTCCCGGCGGTTGTGCAGTTCATCGAGCTCGGTGGAGACGTCCCGCAATTCTCCCTCGGCGCCGATCTCGTTGAAAAAGACCGGCATCAGCTTGGTGAACTGTTTGGCCAGGTTGTAAATGGGCTCAATGGGATGGTTGAGCAGCTCGGTGATATCCCGTTGGAAGAGGTCGGTATCCTTGACGCAGGTCCCGGACAGCTTCAGGTTGATGATCAGGGCGGAAAACAGGGTGGAGCACCATTTGGGCTCCTGCATGATCAAATTGAGCCATACTCTGATATTGGCCAGGTGGGCCGGGTTGGTTATCGGCTGCCAGTCCTCGTCCACTCCCATGACATTGGCATACTGAAATCCGAAGCGGACGGCCTCCCACAAAAACGTTTCGACCAGGCGTGAATTGCCCCGCTTGAACACTTCGCCGCCGATGACCTGGATGCACTGCAGGGACGTATGCGGATAGCGGCGGACGTTGGCTTTGAGCAGATGAAAGGTCGTCACGAAAAACTGCTCGATATGCTCGAAGGACTGCATCCGGATCAACTGAACGAGGCTGCGGTTGATCTCCCGCAGGGTTTCCTCGTGGATCAGGTACAACCCGGAGGTATCCATGATCCGGAACAGGAAGAGGAGTTTCCGGTTTTCGGCGAAGGTGGAGTCCGCCTCCTCATCCCGGGCCAGCTTGCCGGGTATCTCCCGATAGAGGCGGACAATATCCATGTGGTTCGGCAGCTCGAGAATACGGGTCAAGGCCGTTCGGGCGTCCCCTTCAATGGTGATGGCGGCGAGCTCATCCCGGTATTTTCTGAACTGTTCATGGGAGACCGCCGCCAGCAGCGGACCGGCGTGCCAGTCATAACAGTACTCCCCGCACTCCTCGAGAAACCAGGGGAGGGGATCTTCCTCGCTCAGCCAGTACTGATAGTTCAGGGCCAGGATTTTGCGCATGAGCCTGGCCACCGGCCCGTAGTCAAAGGAAACCGCCGGATCGGCGCAGCTGAGGGAAGCAAGCTTCTGGGCGACCTTTTTCATCGGATGATGTCCCTGGACCATGTACATCATCAGCTGTCCCTCCACCTGGTCGAGGTCGATCAGGCGGGCGAAAAAATCATTACATGCCTTCTCGTAGCGGAACAGCTCCTCCGGACTGATCGAATTGACCAGCTTGTCCGTATACGCCAGCATGGCCTCCATGATCATGGACACCAGCTTGCTGTTTTTGCGTGAATCGACCAGGGCCTCGAGAAAAATACCGGTAAACAGACGGAAGCATTCCGGCCCCAGGTCATGGGACAGGTAATGGGACATGTTTTTCAGGACAAAGGCCCGCAGTTCAGGAATAATGAAGCCCCAGTTCCTGTACGGATGATGGATTTCCAGCAGGAGCAGATCCAGTTTGCCCGCCAGTCCCTGATAATTGCCGACGGCTTCCCGCAGGGGATCGAAGGCCGGGTCGACGACGACTTCGCCCGCGGTTTCCTCGAGATTGGCCCGCAGGGCGTCCGAGGTGAATTTTACGCTGTCTTGCACACCATTCATGACTTTTCCGACGTGGTTGAGAGGTAAGGTAAACTATAACCACTACTCTACCATTATTACAGGAATGTGAGAATATTTTTCACCCGTCGATGATTTCCGGCGGGGCACCGGGGGTTGCATCCCCCTTCCGGCCGGGCTCACTGTTCCGTTTCCTGGCTCTATCTCCCCGGTATCATGCGACAAAAAATCTTGTTTTTTACAAAAATTCCTTCCATAGTATATAACATATATAAATTCAGTCATTCCGGGCCGCCGGTCCTCAGATCAAGGCGGCTTTCGGACGAATCCCCGAAACAATGCCGACAGAGACGATGCAGGAACTTAACAACACCCTTGCCGATACCGTGAGCCGGGAAGAGCTGCAGGCGGTGAAGAAAACGCTCCCTTCCTTTATCTCGGCATTCAAGACCTATACCCTTTATCCCGCCGACCACGCCTTCTCCCGCAGAAACCTGTCAAAACTGCTGCACGATCTCGATGCGTTTCTCCAGAACTACCGGTCGCTGCGTCTTGACACGGTCAGAAACACTTTTTCCTACAAGGGCGAAATCCTCTATGAAGGCCAGGAGGAGGAAAGCAACCCCGCCTACCTGCTGACCCGCGACGGCATAGAATATATAGAATTCATCCAGGGCATCACGGCTCCCGAAATCTCCGGCCTGCTCAACATCCTCAACCAGCATCGCAACCCTTTTGACGAATCCGGGGGCGATATCGTCACCTCGTTGTGGCAGAGCAATTTTCCCCATATCCTGTACGAGGAGGTTGATATTTTCACCCTGGAATCATTCCAGTTTGATCTGTCCGGCTTTCAGGTCACTCCTGACGCCGCGGCCGCTGCCCCACGCCGGGCCGCTTCTTCGCCGGCCCCGCAGTCCGGTACCTCAGGCAGGCCGACAAGCATGATGGAAAAACGGGTTCACGCCGCCGCGGCCTCCGAAAGAGATGCCAGGATGGCCGAGCAGGGCGCGACCCCGGCAGAAAAGCCGGAACAGATATCCGGGGCCGACCTCTTCCTGTCGAAACAGGGGATGAAGCTGCTGGAAATCAGCCCGGATGAGGAAAATATTCTCAAGGAGTACGTGCAGGACGAGGAAGGCAAAAATTTCACCAGTGACGCGATCGATGTCCTGCTCATAATCCTTGTTACGCAGAAAAACAGGGAAAGCTTTCTCCATGTCCTGGAATTTCTCGAATTCGAGTTCCTTGAAACCATGGACCGGGGCGAATTTCACCTTTCCTACAAATTGCTCAATAATATTCTCATTATCCGCAAACTGTTCCAGGATCGCAAAACCTGGGCGTTCACCCTGCTTGACGGCTTCATCGCTTCCGTCTCCGAAGCGGACAAACTCAACCGGACCTGGTGGGTGACCAACGAAGAGTACCTTTGGCAGAATACCCCCTATCTCTCCCATCTCTGGCGGGTGCTGCGGCTGCTCGACCCGGAGGTGATCTTTACCCTGGGACCGTTGGCAGGGCGGATCCCGATCAATAATGTGCACATTCGCAACGAACTGCTGGAAATTATTGAAAGCAAGGCAAAGGAGGATCCTGCGAAACTGGGCATATTGCTGGACAATTCGGGCGAGCAGGTCAATATCCTGCTGGCGCCGGTCATCAAGGAACTGCCCTTGCAAAAGGCCGCGGACCTCTACCTGTGCATGATCCGCCACAGTTCGGCGGAAGTCCGCCGGATCGGCCTGGACGGATACATGCAGACAACGAAATCCCCCGACTACAATGATCTTTTTCACCTCCTGGGGGACGGCAGCACCGCGGTCCGGGAACGGATCACCTCCTACCTGCTGAGCGGCGAGGAAAAAACAGCCGTCCGGACCCTGATCCGTTTTTTATCCCAGGCAACGACCGGCGGTGAACAGTTCGACCAGAAAATCATCTTCGAAAACTACAGGGCCCTCGCCTCCTGCCGTTCAAATGATGCGCTTCCCTTTCTGGAAAGCAGCCTGCTGGACAGCAGGCTCAGCGACATGTTCAGCAACACCAGTGCCGTTCATAAAAAAGGGGCGGCCATGGCCTTGAAAACAATCGGCACCGATGAGGCCATGGCCGTATTGAAAAAAGGAGCGCAAAGTCTGCGCCCGGACATACGGCTTGCCTGTCAGCACGCCTTGGGCAGATAAGATGAGCGACATGCAATCACGGTCAAAGCCCGATCCGCGGCCCCCCTCGCCGTTCCCCGACCTGCAGTTCCTGGCGGCGCTCAACATGCTGCTCCATTCGGCCAGGATCCACCAGGACAATAATCGTGTCCTGATATCCTCCGTCAACCAGTTTATCGCGATCATCAAACGCCTGCTCGAAGAAGATGATGATGTCACCCTGCTGACCTTTGCCGGCCGGTTTTACCTGCAGCAGGAAAAAGTCGTCTACCGCTCCAACATCGCGGGCATTGCCAAGTCGCTGCTCGATTTTTTCGAAAAGAGAAAACTCGGCGGATTACGTTTTCTGCCCGCCGTGGCCGAAGCTTCCACCGAGGACATCGCTTCCTTTGCCCGCCTCCTGATCAGCGCGGAAAAGCATGCGGACCCGCCCGGATGGCTGGAGGAAGAACTGGCCCGGCGCGACCTGGCCTGGGTTGAATATGTGCCGGAATCGGCTGCCAACCCTGAGGAGGTCCTTGCCCCTGAGTCGACCGCGGGCGGGGATGACTCCCGGGGTGATGAGGGAGGCGACGGCCGGTCGGAATCACCGGCATCCGCCCGGGAATTGACTACAAGGCAGAAGGCGGTCCTGACCTACGGATATGCCGTGCAGTCCCTCCAGGAAATAGCCCGCAAGGTTTCCAGCAACCAGACGACGGGCATCAAGAAAGCCCTGCGGATGGTCCATAAGCTGATCGACATGGTCACCGAGGACAGCAATGTCCTGCTCGGCCTGAGCACGATCAGGCACTATGATGATTATACCTTTACCCACTCCATCAATGTCGCCATACTGTCCATGTGCCTCGGCCACCGTATCGGCCTGTCGAAGAAGTCACTGGAAATCCTGACCCTCAGCGCCCTGTTCCATGACCTCGGCAAGATCAATGTCCCGAAATCCATCCTCAACAAGCCCGGCAAGCTCACCGACCAGGAATTCAAGGAGATGAAAAACCACTCCCTGTACAGCGTCCGCCAGATTCTCCTGCTCAAGACAACCCAGGAGAAAAAAGCCCAAATGCTTCTCGCCCCCTTCGAACACCACCTGAAATTCGATCTGAGCGGCTACCCCCAGACGCCGAGAAGCAAACCCCTCAGCCTGTTTGGCCGCATTATCTCGATCGCGGATGTCTTCGACGCTCTGACCGCCCCCCGGGTCTACCGTCCCTATGCCATCATCCCCGACCGCGCCCTGAGCATCATGCAGGAAGGCTCCGGCAAGGATTTCGACCCGCTCCTCCTCAAGGTCTTCATCAACATGATCGGCGTCTATCCCATCGGCACCCTCCTTAAGCTTGACAACGGCGAAATAGGGCTGGTGGCCAAATACTCCGGGGAAAGGGGGGAAAAGCAGAACCTCTGGGTTCAGATGCTGGAGCCCGGGCAGGACGGCAGGTTTATGAAAGGGGATCTGGTCAATCTCGGCTCCTACGACCCGGAGGCGCGGCAATACCGGATTCCCATTGCCGAAACGCTGCATCCCGCCTCATACAATATCCAGCCGGCTGATTTCCTGCTCTGATCAAGACTCCCTCGGCTGCCCGGTTCCCGTCCCGTGGCATACCGGATATGGAATCGCCGCCTCACCCGCATACAATATATGGTGCCTCAGGGGGGCAAATATCTTGACAGGCCTCCCTTTTGCCGGTAAGATCGGAGCCAATAAGGTTCCGCCTGCGCGGATGAAAAGGGAACCCTGTGCAAATCAGGGACGGGCCCGCCGCTGTGATCCCCCCTGTCGGGAAAAGATCGTCAGCACCGATGCCACTGTCTGTGACCGGCCCGCGCCGGGAGACGGGAAGGCCGCTGATTGATCGGGAAAGTCAGAAGACCTGCCTTGTTGCCTGTTGGATTTCCTCGCGGACCAGGGAAAGCCATGGTGTATCTGTGGATAAAAAAGGGACATCCCGGATCGACCGCCGTCGGTCCGGGTTTTTTTTTGCCCGGGCCAATCCTTTTCATTCATCGTCAAAGGAGAAAAAGATGACCGGGAAAAATCACACAGTGGAGCCCATCAACCTCGACCAGCCCGCAATTGACATGAAGCGGAAACCTCTGCTGGTGGCCGAGGGCCTGCATGTCCTCCACCGGCTGGCCTACGAAGCCGTCACCGGCCGGGACGGCGCCATGCTCCGCCGGCTCGCCCTGCATCACCTGCGCACGGGCGCCCAGGCCCTGGCGGTCAACCTCGGGACGGGAAGGACAATGAGGGAACTGACGCCCTGGGTCATTGCCTCGCTGGCTGAATGGACCGATGTCCCGCTCTTCGTCTCCGCCAACATCCTTGACCATCCGGCCATCCTGCGCTCGTTGGGCCACCGGATCGTTGTCAACGCCGTAACCGCCGATCCGGCCTCGCTCTCCCTTTCCATGCGGATCGCTGAACAGTACGGAACAGGCCTGGCGGTGCTCCTGGTCAGGCCCGGCCTCACTCCCCGGGGAGTCGACGACCGGCTGCTGCTGGCCGCGGAGGTCCTCGACCTGGCGTACCGGGTCAGACTGCCGTTCTCCCGGCTCTATCTTGATCCGGTCCTTGCCTGCCGCCCGGACCCCTTTGCCTGGCATGTCAGCCGTGGGCTGCCCGATATCGGTTCGACGGCGGAAAGCATCAGCCTGATCAAGGGACTCGACACCGGCGTCAGAACCATTGCCGCCCTGGGAGCAGGTGCCCGGGAGGCAGGGGTACAGAAAGGCGGCCGGACCGGGGCGGGCATGCTGTCCCTGCTGACGGCTGCCGGGGTGGACGCGGTCATCCTGAACTGCAAAAACACCGAACTGATGGCGGAGCTTGGCCCCAGGTCCTGGACCGAGGCCCGGGATGCAGACTCCGGCGGCCTGGAGAAGACCGCCCCGGCCGCATGACCTGGCCCCATGGCCTCAGGATTCCGGCCGGCCCCAGGGTTGACTCCGTATCTTTTTCATCTGCTGGAGATAATACCGTTTGTTTTCCGGATCAATCTCCATGGCCCGCGCCTCGGCGGCTATCGCCTCATCGATCAGATCGTTGGCCCAGAGGGCTGCCGCCAGGGTGTCCAGGATATAGCCGGCCTCCTTGATCTGCGCTGCCCGCCGGGCCAACTGCAGGGATCTGACCGGATCATGCAGCGATGCGTCCCGTGCCGTCACCAGCAGCCAGGCGAGATTATTATGAACGTCGGGATTCATCGGATTGAGATCCAGGGCCCGCTCATAGGCGGCCACGGCCCTGCTTTCCATCTTCTTTTCCTGCAGCAGGTCGCCCAGCAGCAGAAAAAGCAGCCCGTTTTCCGGATCCTTGCGCAGTTTGTGTTCAAGCACGGCCTCGATATAGCGGATCTCGTTCTCGTCGTCCAGCCTGTCATAATCCGTGGCGCCCAGAATCCCTCCACTGACCGAAATGAAAAGGAAATACACCGCCAGGCTGAGATACACCTTTCTATCATGTTTGCGGACCAGCCCCCTGTCCCGCTCGCACTTTTCCAGGAAATCGATCCGCTCCCCGAGACCGAAATGGTGCCAGCTTTTCTGATCACGTATTTTGCCGCCCAATTGGGCGATCTTCTCGAAGGAACTGATCAGCGCTCCGCTTTTTCCCAGGGCCTGAAACACGTACAGGTCCGCCTGTCGTTCGAAATTCCTGATAAAGTAGCCGAACAGGTAGCGGAAATAGAAAACCATGAGCAGCAGCAGGGGCACAGTGACCAATGCGGCAAGGAGGGCTTCCGGCGACATGGCCAGCCGTTCGAGAAGCCGGTAATACAACTCGGAGCCGAGGATCAGGTACGGCATCGGCTCCACCGCCATTCCTGCGAGCAGGCTGAAACCCAGAAACAGAAAGATATACAGGGGCAGGTGTCTCTTCTTGACGTGACCGATTTCATGGGCCAGGACCGCTTCCAGCTCCTCCCAGTCCATCGCCTGCAGCAGGGCGGGGGTAACCAGCAGATAGCGCAGACGCGGAACAATGCCCATGACCCCCGCGGTGACGACCTGACCTTCGAACAGGGGCCAGATGAGGATATCAGCCGTGAAGCCCTGCCGGCGGCAGAAGGATTCCATCCTTGCCCGCAGGGGTCCGGGGGGCAGCGGCCGGCAGCCCCAGAGCGCGCAGACCAGCGGGGGGAAAAAGATGAGAAGGAAAACAATAAAGACCAGGAAAAGAAACAGGTCGCCCCATGGTGAGGACATGACTCCCTGCAGGCCGGGAATTCTGAGGAGCGCCAGCAGGTCAAAGAGAAGGGACAGCGCCATCCAGGGCAGGATAATGGGCAGATTGACCCGGATATTGGCGACAATAAAGGACAGGGCGGTGTGGGTGCGCGGAAATATTGCCTGATAAGGTACCCTGGCCCGTATCCACATGAGGATGAGGAACACAAAGAAAAAGGCCAGCCCGCCGATATTCTCCAGGGCCGGCAGTCTGCCGTCCAGGGAAAGAGGATGGACATAATATTTCAAATCCAGGCCATGCAGGGTCAGTACGAAAAGCAGGACAGCCAGGATGGACAGCTTTCCTTCCGCGGCAAAATACGCCCTTGTCCCGTCGTCCCGGACCCGGGAATAAATCGTCCCGCTCAGGATGTAAAACGCCGCATACACGGCGAGCAGCAGGGGCAGGGCCGCCATGGGAGACATCATCGGAACTTCCGGCGCCCGGTCCGTTGACAGGACAAAAATCGCCACCAGGAAATAGAGCAGGTTGTTGTATATCATTCTCTGAGGAGCACTCCCTGAATCAGTCGCCGTTTCGGTTCGAATTGTGTTCCTCACATCATAGTCACTGATTTCCTCCCTGCCAAGCAACTCCGCGAAGATCGGACAAATATCCCCTTGGTCCCGGTCCTCGGCGAGAAATGTTAAGAAAAATATTGACCGGTCTGTTTTTCATGGTAATATAAAAAGTTATTCTGACGAGATGGGCCTATAGCTCAGTTGGCTAGAGCCACCGGCTCATAACCGGTCGGTCCCTGGTTCGAGTCCAGGTAGGCCCACCACAGCCATGAAGGCGAAATGGGAAATAACCGCTCCTTGTCCCCGTTGCCGATACCGGCCCAACCCGGACGATTGAGCACAACAACCGCTTCCGAAAACGCATTTTGTCAAGACGACATAACCGACAACACGTCAGTTGCAAGAGGTACTTCCCTGCGAACGTACCTCTTTTTGTTTTCACGCAGGATTAATGACACCAACCGTTCGGGATATTCTCGCAATCATTGAAACCATGGCCCCGGCAAAGCTGGCCGAACCCTGGGACAACACAGGGCTCATGATCGGCAGCCCGGGGGAAAAAGTCACAACCATCCTGATCGGCCTTGACCCGACCACCGAACTCCTTGAGGAAGCGGAGGCCCGGGGAGCAAACCTGCTCATCACCCACCATCCCGTTATCTTCCATCCCCTGAAATCAATCGATCCGGACCGGCCGGAAGGGAAATTCATCGCCCGGGCCCTCGATCAGCGGATCAATGTCATAAGCTGTCATACCAATCTTGATTCGGCCCTCCACGGCGTCAGTGAAATCCTGGCCCGGCGGTTGGGGCTCACTGAAACCGCGCCCCTGGCAAGGCAGAAAAACAGCGATGCCGGATGCGGTCTCGGCCGGATCGGCACCTTTCCCGCACCAATTTCGGCGCCTGAATTTATCCGGCGTCTTAAAGCGGCGTGCAATCCCCCCTGGATTCTCGGGGCCGGGGCCCGGCCTGAACAGATCAGCCGGGCAGCAGTCTGCGGCGGCTCCTGTTCGGAACTTGCCGACACCGCTCTGCGGGCCGGCGCCCAGGTCTTCGTCACCGCCGAAGTCAAGCACCATGTCGCCCGGCTGGCGGAGCAGACGGGCATGTGGATCATCGACGCCGGGCATTTTGCAACCGAAAATTCCGCTCTGCTTGATTTCGCGGAGAGATTACAGGCCGAAGCATCGGCACGTTTCGGCTCAATGCACGTCGGGGTCTCGGCGAGGCAGACCGGCCCCCTCACCCTGCTGAATGGGAGCAATTGATGACGAATCGGGCGATGCCGTCTTCCGCGGAGACCAATCAATGGACGGGTGAGATCGCGCAACCACCAGTTAAAACGCTGATCGGTCGGCCGGGAATGGCAGCGCTACCGGCCGACGTTGGTAAAACCGTTTATCGACCTGCATCAGCACAAATACATTTACGGACCTGAAAAGGAGTGGACCATTGAACGAAGAAATCACCAAACTCATCGACCTGCAGGCAATCGATTCGGAGATTGACGGTTTTGATCAGGAAATTCAAACCATGGAGCAGGAAATAACCGCCCTGGAACAATCCATCGCCGACAGGGAGAACAAAATCAGCCTGTGCCGGGAGGAAACGGAGCAGCTTGACCGGCAGCAGCGCGAGCTGAAAACCGGCATGGAGGAATCATTCGCCCGCATCAAGGACAGGCAGAATAAAATGATGCAGGTCCAGACCAGCCGCGAACACCAGGCCCTCCTGAAGGAGATCGAGGAAAACAAAAAAATGATCAAGACCCAGGAGGACAGGATACTCCAGATCATTGAACAGGTTGAACAGCTGGGACAGGATGCCGCTGAACTGGAAAAACAGATTGCCGAAGAAAAAGAGCTGCTGCTCGGCAAAAAAGAGGAAGTGAAAAAAGCCGTCAACAAAATCAACTCCCGGAAAACTGCCGTGCTGGGCAAAAGGGAGGCCCTGGCCCCGGCCCTGCGGCCGAACACCCTGCAGCGCTACACCATGCTCCGCGAAAAACGAAACGGCACCGCGGTGGTCCCGACCAGAAACGGCGTCTGCCAGGGCTGTTTCATGACCATTCCCCCCCAACAGGAGAACGAAGTGCGCAAGGGTGAGAAGTTGAGCTTCTGTCCCACCTGTCAACGCATACTGTACTACCTGGAGGAAGAAGAAGCCGAGTCCCTCGATGCATGACGAAACCACTGACCCCGCCATCCTTCTGACCCTGGCCGCCCGTCTTTCCGACGATGTGCTGCGGGATCTCTTCCCGTCCGCAACACCGCAATCAATCAGGGACGCTCTGCGCGCCATGTCCGGACACCCCAAGGCGGGGCGGCAGACGTCAACCGGCGCGCCTCCGTTTCCGGATACCGGGGGTGGACCGAAGCCTTCCCCCTTGAAAGACCACGCCGGGAGCTGTATATTGTTTGCCGATGGCGCTTCACGCGGCAATCCCGGCCAAGCCGGCGCCGGCTTGGTCCTGCTCGACAAAAACGGACGGGAAATCGCCGCCGAGGCCATCTATCTGGGCCGGTGCACCAACAATGTCGCGGAATATCAAGCACTGATAGCCGGTCTGGAAACCGCCGTCCGCTTCGGGTGCCGTGCCTTGCGCATCCATCTTGATTCCGAGCTGATCGTCCGGCAGATCAGCGGCCGGTACAAAGTCAGAAACGCCCAGCTCCAGCCGTTGTTCATCAAGGCCAAAGGCCTGCTGAACCGCCTGGACGACTGGAGCATACATCACATTCCCCGTTCGGAAAACGCCCGGGCCGACAAACTGGCCAACATGGGCATCGACGGACGGCAGCAACAGATTGGGGCGGGCGCATGATCGCTCCGGCCCGCGGCCGGGGAGGAAAGTCCGAACACCACAGGGCACGGTGGTTCGTAACGCGAACTCCGGGTAACCGGGGGAAAGTGCCACAGAAAATACACCGCCGATGAGCCGCTTCCGGGCGGAAACAGGCAAGGTTGAAATGGCGAGGTAAGAGCTCACCGCTTCCATGGTGACATGGAAGGCAGGGTAAACCCCACCGGGTGCAAGACCAAATAGGGAAACGCTTGAAGGCTGCCCGCCTGATGTTTCCGGGTAGGTTGCACGAGATGCCGGGCGACCGGCATCCCAGATAAATGATCATGGTCTGCGTATGCGGAAACAGAATTCGGCTTACAGCCCGCCCCATTTTTTCACCCCGCCCTCCCAGCCGTACGGGGGGCGGAACATAACCGGATGATCGCCGCCGCCGTCATTCCGGCTGCCGGGAGCGGGGTCCGCTGCGGCTCCGCGCTCCCCAAGCAGTTTGTCGCCCTTGACGGAAAACCTGTCCTGATCATGAGCATTACCCCCTTCCTCGAGGTCAGGGAGATCGGCATCGTCGTCGCGACAGTTCCCGGGGATCACCGGAAGACCGCCGCGGCCATGCTCGCCGCCTTTTTTTCACCGAAGGAGCGGCAGCGGATCATCGTCATCGACGGCGGTCCAACCCGGCAGGAATCGGTTCGAGCAGGACTGTCCGCTCTCCCGGCGGAAACGGAGGTCGTCCTGGTCCATGACGCCGCCCGCCCCTTTGTCACGCCCGCCATCATCGAGCGTTGCCTGGAGGGTGCTCTGCAGCAGGGGGCGGCCATCGCCGCCGTCCCTGTCCGTGATACCCTGAAAATGGAGGGACCGGATCGGGCCGTGCAGCGGACGGTGGACCGGAAGGGTCTCTGGCAGGCACAGACCCCGCAGGCCGCGAGGATCGGGCTTTTGCGCCGCGCCTATGACCTGGCTGACCGGGACGGCTTTTCCGGAACGGATGAAGCTTCGCTGCTGGAACACGCCGGCATCCCGGTAACCATTGTCGAGGGGAGCGAACTGAATTTCAAAATCACCCGGCCCGACGACCTCGTACTGGCCTCGGGACTGATACGGGAGAAAAAAATCAATACCATCGGTCACGGTTTCGATGCCCACCGGTTCACGGAAGGACGCCCGCTGATTCTGGGGGGCGTAGCCATCCCCTACCCGCTGGGCCTTGAAGGGCACTCCGATGCCGATGTCCTCACCCATGCCTTCATCGACGCCCTTCTCGGGGCCATGGGTCAAGGGGATATCGGCCGGCATTTTCCGGATACCGACGGCCGCTACAGAAACATCAGCAGCCTCGAGCTGCTTCGGCAGGTGATGGGGAGCGCTGCGAAACGCGGCATGTCATTGATCAACGCCGACATGACCCTCATCTGCCAGCAGCCGAAACTGGCCCCTTTCATGGAGTCCATGCGCGACAACCTGGCGGCCGTCTGCTCCGTTTCCCGGGACGCCGTCAACATAAAAGCCACCACAACGGAACAGATGGGTTTTACCGGCAGGGGCGAAGGGGTGGCGGCCCATGCGGTCGTTCTCCTGCACCGCCCGCAAAAGGAAGGCAAATACGAATGACCGAACAATGCCCCATCAACGGCGAACGCCTGGCAGCGGACTTCGTCCGCCTCTGCGAGACCGACAGCCCCTCCCGGCAGGAAGGAGAAGTCGCCGCCCTGCTGAAGGACATCTTTGCCGACCTCGGCGCCGCTGAAATCATAGAGGACGGCTCAGCCGCCGCCACCGGCTCCGACACCGGCAACCTGGTCATCCGCATTCCCGGCGAACCGACTCGGGAACCCCTGTTCTTCAACTGCCACATGGACACCGTGGAACCGGCCCGGGGCGTGAAGGTGCGGCGGGAGGGGGATCTGTTTTTCAGCAGCGGCGACACGGTCCTGGGCAGTGACGACAAGTCGGGCATTGCCGCGGTCATCGAGGCGATCCGCTGCCTGCGCGAGAATCGTATTGCCCACCGCCCCCTGGAAATCGTCCTGACGACCTGCGAGGAAATCGGACTGCTGGGGGCAAAATCTCTCGACCCCGCCCTTCTCAGGTCACAGATCGGCTACGCCCTGGACAGCACCGGTTTCGGCACGGTCATCACCGGGGCGCCGGCCGCCAACCGCCTGGACATTACTGTCCGGGGCGTCGCCGCCCATGCCGGCCTGCATCCTGAATGGGGGGTCAGCGCCATCACCCTGGCGGCCCAGGCCGTCAGCAGTTCGCCACATGGCCGGGTGGACGACCTGAGCACCATCAATTTCGGCACCATCCAGGGCGGCAAGGCCATCAACATCGTTGCCGACCAGGTGGTCATCCGCGGGGAAATCCGCAGCCATGCCGCGGACCGGCTGGAAAGTCTGACCGGTCAGGTCAGGGACATCTTTGCCAGGACCGTGTCGGACTGGCGTGACCCAAAGGGGGAGGCCCGCGGCCGGCCCGACCTGACATTCACCGTGGAGCCCGACTTCCCGGTCATGAAGCTCTCCGGCAATGATCCCGTCATCCGTCACATCGACAGAGCGGCCCGCTCCATCGGCCTGGACCTGCAATACGCCATTGCCGGGGGCGGCAGCGACGCCAACATATTCAACAGCCATGGCCTGCAGACGGCCATCATCGCCACCGGCATGACCAACGTCCACTCCACCGACGAACAGGTGAACCTGCGCGACATGGTCGGCCTGACCCGGCTGCTCATCGCCCTGGCCACGATCTGACAGGAACACGAGCGACCATGGTCCCCTGGTACCGCTCCGTTCCGGATTCAATCCCGATGGGAACAAGTGGCCAGTTGCGGTGTTTAGATATTAGCTGGTTTTCGCATCCCGCAGCCTGACAGCCCGCCAAAAGACAGCCAAATCTCCGCAAAGCCGTGTTCTGTTCACTGTCCTTCCATGAGAAGGCTTGTCAAGCAGTGTCCGACGTGGCGGACCACTTTTCCCCGCAAAACCCGTTCACGTCACGCTTCCATCCGCACTCGTCTGTAGGCCTTGCCGTTGGCCTGGTG